>JAJFFW010000025.1 GCA_021776435.1 Parvularculaceae bacterium
CCGCGAACATGACAATGGCGACGTCGCGGAGGCTTTGCCCGTCCTCGACGCCGCATTGAGCGCAGACGGCAGTCAGTTCGTCTTCACCAACTTCAATCCCGGCGGCAGCCGCTTCGATCCGGATGTGGGCATTTTTGCTGACCGTGATGTCGACGACTCCGTGTGGGCCGTCCAGATTGGCTTCCGTTACGAATTCTAATCGTATCGCGAACGAACAAATTAAAGGGCGGCCTTCGGGTCGTCCTTTTTTTGCGTCGTGATATCGCCTGTGAGGCGCGCCCAACGCTTAGAACACCTCATTGCGCCGAATACTTGGCGGGGCGTATAAGGTTGCCGCGCGGGCTAACCGCACCATTTCCCATCGAAGACGCCATGTGAGGCAGCATTCAAAATGACCCGCCGTCAACCGGCAGAATGGACCCGCCATCAAGCCGTCTGGATCGGCTGGCCGAGTGCCGCGGAATTATGGGGCGATGATCTGACGCCGGCGCGCGCTGAGGTTGAAGCGCTGGTCCGGGCGATTATTGCGCCACAAGGATCACCAGCGGGACCCATAGAGACATTGAGTGGAGAAGCTGTAGAGCTTCTTGTGCGGGGCGCTGAGGCGCGCGCTGCTGCGGAGGAGATGCGATCTCGTCTGGGCGCCACGGCGCCGGTTCGACTTCACGATGCCCCTATAGGTGATATCTGGCTGCGCGATACCGGGCCGATATTTACGGTGAATGAGGGCGGCGCCCTTGGCGCCAGCGCGTTTCGTTTTAACGGTTGGGGGGGGAAATACCAATTACCGAATGACAATGAGATTGCTGGCGTCGTCGCCGGATTGGCTTGTGTTGAGCTATCGCGTTTTGACGGGTTGGTGGCGGAAGGCGGTGCGCTGGAGGGTGACGGTGAGGGGACTTTCATCACGACGCGCCAATGCCTTCTCAACAAAAACCGTAACCCTGGCGCCACTGAAAAAGAAATCGAAGCGACGCTGCATGAGGCTGTCGGCGCTGAGAAAGTCATCTGGCTAGATGAGGGGCTTGTTGGTGATCACACCGACGGGCATGTCGATAACCTCGCACGGTTCATAGCGCCAGCAAAAGTTGTATGCATGCGCCCGACTGGCAATGACGATCCGAATAAGGAAGTTTTTGAGAGGGTGCAAAGAACGCTGGAAGCTGCGCGTGATGCAGCGGGCCGGGTGCTTGAGGTCATCACTGTTCCATCACCCGGAAGGGTTGAACTGGATAATCAACCAGCCGCGGCGAGCCACATGAATTTCTATCTCTCCAACCAAGCATTGATAATGCCGTCATACGTTTCTCGGACGGGCAATGATGAAGCGGCGGTCGAGGCGCTAACGACACTCAAGCGTCATGTGCAGCGCGCGTATTTTTTCTCGATTGACTCATCTCATTTGCTCACTGGCGGTGGGTCATTTCATTGTATTACTCAACAACAACCGTCAGTATGAGAAAGAGAATTATTTTTCCCAAATGCTCCGCACCCGCGCATCTCTTCCGCATGATCGACGGTAATAGGCATACCGAAGCGGGTTTTTCTTGTAATAATCTTGATGATAATCCTCCGCCTCCCAGAATGTATTCAGGTCTATTATGGGTGTGACGATGGACGTGTTCAGCGCTGTCGCGGCGTCTGCTTTTACCGCTTCTGCGATATTTCGTTCCGATTCGGATTTTACAAAAATTGCTGTCTCGTAGGACTCCCCTCGGTCACAAAATTGCCCTCCAGCATCGGTTGGGTCCACATGCCGGAAGAAATAATGAACGAGGTCCCGGTAACTCACGGTATCCGGATGATAACGCACCTCGATCACTTCAAGGTGACCTGTGCCGCCACGAGAAACCTCCTTATAGGTCGGATAATTCTTATACCCGCCCGCATAGCCGGATACAGCCTCAGCGACGCCGTCAAGTTTCTCAAAGTCTGCTTCGATGCACCAAAAACATCCGCCGGCAAAAACCGCAGTCTCTAAGCCGTTGTTAATCGGCTCGCTCTCACTGGATGGCGTTTGCGCCCTTGCCGCAAAACCCAAAATTGTCAGGAAGCCAAAAATAAACAGTTTGAGTTTCATAAGATCCGTCCCTGAAGAAATATGACGCTTAAATCGATTGTTGTCATTCATTATACATCAACGCCCTCGCCAGCGTGAAGGGGAAGGGGTTTCTTGACTCTGAGGTCGGTTTGTAATGATTGCATCTCAAGAAAAAGGCGGTTTTCTTCAACGGCATTCCAGACGACAAACGGACAGCATTGCGGGATAAAAGGAAGCGCTGATGTCATCCAGGAATTTTTGCTGACAGCTCAAATCGAAGGTGCTGCGGGTCTTTCGAAGTGAGGCGTTGGCGGCGCCCTCAGCCGCGAAAAGAGAACGGAGAAGAATTGTAACCGATGGAAAAGTATGACCCGTTTTCCCAAGCGCGTGCAATTGCGCCGCCGAATGTTCAAAAACGTCCGACAGAAATCACACAGCACGGAGTATCCCACTTTTGTTCGCTCGCTTCATGATGGCGGAGACGAGAAAACGCTCTTCGATGGTGATGTAGAGCGCGGTGATTCAAAATTCTTCAACATCGGTTCGGTTCATCACAGTCCCGACCATCGCCTGATTGCATATGCGGTGGATCGGCTCGGTTCTAAATATTTCTCGGCCCGAATTCGTGATATTCAGACGGGTAAAGAGTTCGTTGAAACAATTGAAAGCGCTGATGGATCCGGTGTGGTGTGGGCTTCGGAATTTTTGGTGGGAGCGCCGGCGGATTATTGGTGGGGGCGGCGGTTAATTTGCGCCCGGAATTGTTTGCAAGCGTCCTTGCGGCTGTGCCATTCGTAGATCTAATGAACACGATCTCTGATGCGGACCTTCCTCTCACGCCGCCGGAATGGGATGAGTGGGGTAATCCGATCAACAGCGTTGAGGAATATGGCTGGATCAAGTCCTATTCGCCTTATGATAATATTCAACATGTGCAATATCCACCGATCATGGCGACAGGCGGGCTCACTGATTACCGCGTCACCTATTGGGAAATGTCGAAATGGACGGCGCGCCTTCGCGACGAAACAAAAGGTGGGCTGTTCGTTTTGCGGATGAACATGGAGGCTGGACATGCAGGCGCGGCGGCGCGGTTTGAACGTCTTGATGAGCGAGCGCACCTTTATTCCTTTGCGCTGAAAGCTCTTGGCATTCAGGACGCGCAGCCAATCTCTCACCATAGGGAATAGATTGTTCTAACGACGACTGCGCGTCGCCTTTTTACCAGCGCCACCCTTTCTTGCGCCCTTTCTTTTTTTAGTGGTTGATTTGAACGGCTGGCGTTTCTTGGCGCCTGAAATTCCGGCTTTGTTTGCTGGTATGGCATCGCTGACCATCTCAAAACGAAGCCCGCCAGTGAGCGGTGTCGCTTCTGCGAGACGCACGGTTACGGCCTGGCCGAGACGGTAGACCCCGCCGGTTGTATCTCCGATGACGGCGTGAAGGCTTTCTTCAAATCGGAAGTATTCGAAACCCAGCGTGCGCATCGGTATGAATCCATCTGCCCCAGTTTCGTCAAGAGACACGAAAAGGCCGAACCGCGTTACGCCGCGTATGCGCCCCTCGAATTCCACACCGATACGACCCGATAGATAACTGGCAAGATAACGATCAGTGGATTCGCGTTCCGCGCCGATCGCCCGACGCTCATAATCGGATATTTGACTGGCCGTGTCTGTCAGAGAAAGGGCTTCTTTTTCGGTCTGGCCTCCTTCGCCAAGATTGCAGGCTTTGATCAGCGCTCTGTGTACGGTTAAATCTGCGTATCGGCGGATGGGCGATGTGAAATGTGCGTAGCGCCCTAAATTCAGGCCGAAATGGCCAAGATTCTCGGTCGCATAGACGGCTTGACGTTGAGCCCGGAGAACAACTTCGGAAACCATCTCCTTTTCATCACGGGCTTCAGCAAGTTTCAGGATTTGATTGAAGTTGCCTGGCCTGATGGACCCGCCCTTCACAAGCGTATACCCAAGATCGTTGAGATAGTTTCTGACTGTGTCGAGTTTCTCAGTGTCGGGTGTGTCATGAACACGATAGATCCGAGGAATGCGCGCCTTCTCCAGGGTTTCGGTCGCGGCGACATTCGCGAGAATCATGAACTCCTCGACTAAGCGATGGGCGTCGAAGCGCTCACGAATTTCAATGCGTTTCACTTTGCCATTCGCATCAAGGATGATTCGTCTTTCGGGCAGATCAAGATCGAGCGGCGCTCTTTTCTGACGCTCTTTAAGGCGGGCCTGATAAGCGGCATAGAGATGCCGCACCACGTCGCAGACGGGGGAGGGCGCTTGCGCGTCGTCAATGATGGCTTGAGTCTCTGTATATGAAAGTTTGGCCGCAGAGCGCATCAAGGCTCGCACGAAACGGTGACCAAGTTTTCGACCTTCTGCGTCAAGGGTCAATTCAACAGCGATGCATGGGCGATCTTCGCCTTCACGCAGTGAACAGAGATTGTTCGACAAGCGTTCCGGCAGCATGGGTACGACCCGGTCTGGAAGATAGATCGAATTACCGCGCTTTAACGCTTCGCGATCGAGTGCATTATCAGGACGCACAAAATAGCTCACATCGGCGATGGCGACGATCACTTTAAATCCACCGGCATTGTCTGGATTGTCGTCGGGTGTTGCGAAAACGGCGTCATCATGATCGCGCGCGTCTTCTGGATCGATCGTGATGAGCGGCGTCTCACGAAGGTCCGTTCGATTGCCAAGGTTAGGCTGTTCGGCCTTCTCGGCCTCTGCCATCAGGGCGGCGGGAAATTCAACCGGGATGTCTCGGTTCGCTAAGGCGATCAGTGAAAAGACGTTCGGTGCATCTATGTGGCCCGCGATTTCGCGCACCCGAGCTTTGTTGGGCGCATTGCCCCGGATGGGTTTGGCTTCAATCCAGACCAGATCCCCATCCTTGGCGCCAGCTTCGTCGCCACGTTCGATGATGAAATTATTGCGTACTCTGCGTTCGACAGGCTCACCAACGCCGCCATATTTGTTTGATCTGTAGACGACAAGAAAACGGTGTGCTCCTTTTCCGATCGCTCTGATGATATCGGCGTCATAACCGCTATCGCCAGCGGGCTTAAGGCGCGCCAGCAAACGGTCGCCGACGCCGGGTGGCGGTTTTTGCTTTGCCGCGATGCGCGCTGATAACCGGATATAAGGAGGCTCACCATCGCCCAGCCAACCGGCCGGCATACACACCAGATCTCCGTCCTCATCAATAGACATCACATCGATTGGAGCAACAGGAGGCAGTACGCCAGCCTGTGCAAAATGCTTAGGGCCCTTGCGGTCGATATGGCCTTCTTCTTCCATTTTTTTAAGTAAGCGCCGCAGGTCAGCGCGTGCATCTCCTTTAACGTCGAATGCGCGGGCAATTTCTCGTCGCGCCGTATCTCCATCTCCAGTTTTGAGAAAATCGAGAATTTCCTGCCTACTTGGCAAGGCGGTGCGCGTCAGTTTCGATGCACCCGCTTTTTTTGATTTTGGCGCCTTTGCGCGATCTGACTTCGTCATGGCTGCGGCGTTTAATTCCTTATGATTTGCAGAGACAATAGGCAGATTCATAACAAAGGCCCACTGGACCTAATGCAGAATTATCAGTATAATAACTCACTCGCCAACCAAGAGCGGATTCTTTGCTTTGCCGTTTACCCTGATTTCGTAGTGCAGGTGCGTGGCGGTGGCGTTACCCGTGCGCCCGGTCCGCCCGATGACGTCGCCACGGCGGACACGCTTTCCGGGTTTTATTCCAGACGCAAAGCCTGACATATGCGCATATCGGGTTGAAACGCGTTTATTGTGTTGGATGATGACGATATTGCCGTAACCCCGTTGGGTCGTTGCGGTGACAACAACGCCATCGCCACCAGCGCGAATCGGCGTGGGCTTACCGGTATAGAGGTCGACGCCCTTGTGAATGCTGCTGGCGCCGCCTCGCCTTGGCCCGAAGCCCGATGACACGCAGCCCTCGACCGGCGCGCGTAAAAGGGTCACATTGGCGATGTGCGCGACAGGCTTGTAATGAACCAATCTGCGCTGGTTATCAGTGGGTGGTGAATTTGAAATTTTGAGTCCACTACATAATTTGAGCGCAGGCGCGGTCGAATCGCTTCTGTTATCAGTCGTATCCTGTCTGGTTGTCGTACAGGCGACAATCGTGAAAAATGTGAAAACTAGGAAGCATGTGTGATACTGGCGCATGGGCGGTACAACTCAACAAAAAACCATGATGGGGCAGATTACCAGAACAAGCCATGACGTAACGTTAACAAGAGTGAGCTGACGACTTGCTTTTCGTCAATCAGAGGTGGTTTTTTCCAAGGGACGATATAAGCTTCGAGAACAACTGTAAGTTGAGGTAGTTATGAAGTTAATGGTTACTGGCGGGGCTGGATTCATAGGATCTGCTGTGATCCGTAGCGCCATGGATGACGGTATTGAGATCGTCAATTTTGATAAGCTGACTTACGCCGCCAATCTCGAAAACCTGAAGGGTTTTGAGGAAAGAGCGGGATATTCATTCTTTCAGGCGGATATCTGCGATGGCGAGGCTGTGCACGACGCGCTAGAGCGTTATCGACCAGATGCAATCATGCATCTTGCCGCTGAAAGCCATGTTGATCGATCCATCGATGGGCCAGGCGCCTTTATCGAAACGAATATTGTTGGCACCTACACCCTGCTGAATGAAGCGCGACGCTATCATGATCGACTTACGGGCGCGCGGAAGGATCAATTTCGATTTCACCATGTCTCGACCGACGAGGTGTATGGCGCCCTGGGCGCGGAAGGTCTGTTCACCGAAGAGACGCCCTATAAACCAAACTCACCGTACTCGGCATCGAAAGCATCGTCTGATTTTCTTGTGCGCGCCTGGTGCGAAACCTTCGGTTTGCCCGTTGTCACCAGCAATTGCTCAAACAATTATGGACCGTACCAGTTTCCTGAAAAATTGATCCCTGTTGTTGTGCTTGCGGCACTTGAAGGTCGCACTATCCCTGTTTACGGAGCGGGCGAAAACATTCGCGACTGGCTCTATGTGGAAGATCACGCCGAGGCGTTGCTGCTGGTCCTCGAAAAGGGAAAATTGGGCGAGACCTATAATATCGGCGGTAATAATGAGCGCCGCAATATCGATCTCGTGCACACCATCTGCGGATTGATGGATGATCTTTCGCCGAAGAATTCTTCCCATCAAGAGTTAATAGAGTTTGTATCTGATCGACCGGGCCATGATTTACGTTACGCCATCGATGCTACAAAGATTGAGCGCGAACTCGATTGGACGCCACGTGTAAATGTCGAGGAAGGGCTTGGGCGGACGGTGCAGTGGTATCTCGATAATCAATGGTGGTGGAAAAATATCCGCGCGCGAGGTCATGGCGATGAACGTCTGGGCTTAAACAACAAAAACGGTGCGGCCTCGTGAAACTGCTTGTCTTTGGTGAAAATGGGCAGGTCGCACGTGAAATCGCAAATGCCGCTAGCATCAAAGAAATCGATGCGAACTTCCTTTCGCGTGCGAAGGCAGATTTTAATGACCCCGCATGTGTTGCGGGCATAATTGCGGCGAGCGATGCAGATGTCATCGTCAATGCAGTCGCCTACACCGCCGTTGATAAAGCAGAACGTGATGTCGAGACAGCCTTTCGCGTGAATGCGGAAACGCCTGGGATGATCGTAGCGGCTTGCGCCAAACGAGATCTGCCGTTGGTCCATATATCGACCGATTTTGTTTTTGATGGTGAAGCTAGGCATCCCTATACGGAGAAATGCTCACCGAATCCTTTAAGCGTCTATGGGGCAAGCAAGCTGGCTGGCGAAAAAGCCGTGCTGGGTTCCAGTGCGCGGGTGATGATTCTACGCACCTCCTGGGTGTTTTCTGCCCATGGGAATAATTTTGTACGCACCATGTTGCGTCTTGGCGCGATACGACCAGAGTTGAACGTGGTTGCTGATCAAATCGGCGGCCCCACCTCTGCGCGGGCCATAGCGGGTGCGATCTTGATTACCGCCGCCCAGATGAAAGATGGTGCAAAAGGTGGGCTCTATCATTTTCAGAGTGCGCCACAGACCTCCTGGGCCGGTTTCGCTCGCGCAATTTTTGATGCGGCGGGTATGGAGACCATCGTGAATGATATTCCGGCGAGTGATTATCCGACGCCGGCAAAACGCCCTGCATATTCGGTTCTGGACTGCGCGAAGATTTATGCAGATTTCGGCATCAGCGTGCCGGATTGGCGCGAAGACCTGGCCGATGTTGTGCAAGCGTTATCAACGGAAAGCGACATGCCGGATTCGTAACGGCATAGGTTGGGCGGGCTCAAAAAACAACAGGTGTCACTGAGCAACTCGCTTTTCCGAAGGTGGCTCGAAGAGTTCCGGTCGTTCACTTTCGGGCAGTGTTTCGACATAAATTGACTGGCTTGGAAAAGCGAAGCCGGTTCCCGCGCTTTCGACAATCTCCTTGATTTTATAAGCGAGCGTTTCCTTGATCGTCAGCCACTCGACCCAATCCGTCGTCTTGGTGAAGCAATAAAGACTGATGTCGATTGATGAGGCGGAGAACTGATCCACGCGAACGAATGTGGTGACTTCCGGCGGATGAGCATAGTCCTCATTGCCTAAGATATAGGCTTCTATCCCGTTGCGGATTTTGCCGAGCTGCTCAACCGTGGAGCGGTATTCGATGCCGATCACCCAATAGATCCGTCGATGGGTCATGCGGGAAAAGTTTGTGACCGGCTTGTCTGAAAGCTGAGCGTTGGGGACATGGACGGGCGCTTTGTCGAAACGGCGCACCTTGGTTGAGCGGAATCTCACCTGTTCGACTGTGCCCTCGACGACGCCATCAACCTTGATCCAATCACCGCTCGAAAAGCGTCGTTCCCCAATAATCAAGGCTCCGGCGATGAGGTTTTTGAATAGGTCTTGTGCGCCCAAGGCGACAGCGACGGACAACAGGCTGAGGCTGGCAAGGAATGGCAGGACAGGCACACCCCAGATATCAAGCACAGCCGCTACGCCGATAAACGCAAAAATAATCTTCAAAATTCTGATCAACCAGTCGATCAATGTATCGCCGAACATCTCTTCCAGACGTTTCAACAGACTGGCAAGGGGGCGCACGAGGCGATAAAACGCCCAAAAAAGTGTAGCGGTCAGGAGGGATTGTGTGAGCTTTTGCACAAAGAGGGCGGCGGCGCCCTCAAGACCGAGCGCGGTTCCGGCAAAGTAAACACCTGCCGCAATCGGCGCCAGCGCGAGCGGCTGTTCCAGCGCATCCACGAGCATGTCATCAAACTGGGTGTTGGTACGCTTAGCCAGTCGCCGCAGCGCGCCGACCAGAACATGCGCAATGAATTTTCGCAGAAAATAGAAGATCACCAATACGCCGAGCGCGATCAATCCTTTGCCGATTGGCTGGCCGAGGAAGCCATTTTGCCAGACATTGATGACTTGATCCCAAAACCCTTGCAGACTTTCCATGGCCAAACCGGCTCCCTATTCCCGCGCTCGTCATAGAGTGTTCGCAGGCGCGAGGGCAAGTCGATTGGTCTATTAACGGTACATTGCTGAGGTTCTACCCAAGCTTCGCGCGTCGTTCGAAGCCCCGGCGGAGGTGGAGGCGGATGGCGTAACAGAGCAGCAACTCGACGGGTTGTCGGCAGCCTTTCCCTGGCGAGCTGTCTCTAGCAACGCAAAAAATGCACTGCTTCATGATGCCGTTTCAATCGAAAACCGTTGCACAGCTTTCAGACGGCGCTTTGAAGAAACGAACTCAGACGCCGTCGCGCCCCGCCAGAAACGCCAGCCGTTCAAACAAATGGATATCCTGTTCGTTTTTTAAGAGCGCGCCATGCAGAGGTGGGATGGCCTTTCGCGGATCATGCTCGCGCAGAACCTCATCGCTGACATCTTCTGACAGAAGTAATTTCAGCCAGTCGAGGAGTTCCGACGTAGACGGCTTTTTTTTCAAACCCGGCACGTCGCGGACATTATAGAACGTTTTCAGCGCGTCTGAAATTAGTCGTTTTTTGATCCCTGGGAAGTGCACGTCAATGATTTCGGTCATCGTGTCCGGATCAGGAAATTTAATGTAGTGGAAAAAGCACCGCCGCAAAAAGGCGTCGGGCAATTCCTTTTCATTATTCGACGTGATGATGACGATGGGGCGCTGCCTGGCGCGCACGGTTTCGTTCGTCTCGTAGACGAAGAATTCCATGCGGTCGAGTTCCTGCAACAGGTCGTTGGGAAACTCGATGTCGGCCTTGTCGATCTCGTCGATCAACAGGACCGGCCGTTCGGGCGCGGTGAAGGCGTCCCACAATTTGCCGCGCTTGATGTAGTTCCTGACGTCGCGGGCGCGCTCCTCGCCGAGCTGGCCGTCGCGCAGGCGGGCGACCGCGTCATATTCATAAAGCCCCTGATGGGCCTTGGTGGTCGACTTGATGTGCCATTCGAGCAGCGGCGCGCCGAGCGCCGTGGCGACCTCCTGAGCGAGCACCGTCTTGCCGGTGCCGGGCTCGCCTTTGACGAGCAAGGGACGCTCAAGCGTAACGGCGGCGTTGACCGCGATTTTAAGGTCATCGGTGGCGATATAATCCTTGGTGCCGACAAATTTCACAGGGTGACCCTTCATCATGTGCGCCGAGAACTTACCGATGGAGTGCGGTCGCGGCAAGTGAACGACGCAGGATGTGGCGCCGACCTTTATCTGTTCAAATGAGCATTCGCACGGGGACTTTGATCTCTCCGAAGAAATCCGTCACAGTCCGCCAGATTTCGCCCTGATTATGAGGATTTGCATGAAAAAGATCATCATCGCCGCCATTTCCATTTTGCTGTTTGCCTGCAGCTCGAAAGAGGACGCATACACAAAAGCAGTGGCGGGGCTCGAAAAACAGACGGGCTTTTTCGATCTTTTTGTCGATAAGAAAGGTGGGCGCGTATTGGCGCTGTTGCCAGCGCCGGACGAAGAGGGGGTATCGCTGCAATTTATCCACGCGGGCGGACTGACATCGGGGCTCGGCTCCAATCCGGTGGGTCTTGATCGCGGTTTATTCGATCAAGGGCGGATCATTGCATTTCGCAGCATCGGGGGCCGTTTGATCGCCGAACAGGAGAATTGGAACTACCGGGCAAGCGCCGAAAATGCGTTGGAAAAACGAGCCATCCGAGAGTCCTTCGCCAGATCATTCTTGTGGTCGTCGGAAATTTTAGCGAAGGGCCCGAACGGCGGCCTTCTGGTTGATTTATCCGGCTTTTTAACCCGCGATGCGCTTGATGTGCGCGGCGCCTTGCGGGGCGCTAAGCAGGGCAGCTTTGCAATTGCACAAGACCGCAGTGTCCCCGATGTTTCCTCTGTGCTCGTCTTTCCAGATAACGTGGAGATCGACGCCTTTTTAACCCTCGAATCCGATGAGCCGGGCAGGGAAGTGATTGCAACCGCAGCCGAAGGGCGGTCCTTCACCTTGGCGCAACATCATTCATTCGTTCGCCTACCTGCGGCGGGGTTTCAATCACGTATCTTCGATCCGCGCACCGGCGGTATTGAAATTCCATACTATGACTTTTCTGCGCCGCTCGACGCCCCTATTGTTAAGGCGTTTGCAAGGCGGTTCCGGTTGGAACGTACTGACCCGGAAGCTGCAAGTGGGCCTGTAAAAAAACCGATCGTGATTTATGTTGATCCGGGTGCGCCAGAAGACATTCGTGATGCGCTGGTTGAGGGCGCCTCCTGGTGGGCTGAGGCGTTCGAGAAGGCGGGCTTTGTAGACGCTTATCGCGTTGAGGTGCTGCCAGAAGACGTTCATCCATTTGATGTTCGCTACAATGTCGTCCAGTGGACGCATCGCCAGACCCGGGGCTGGTCTTATGGGGGTGGTGTTTACGATCCGCGCACCGGTGAAATGATCAAAGCGCATGTCATCTTGGGCAGCCAGCGCGTGCGCCAAGACCGAATGATATTCGAAGGACTTGCGGGCGCTGAACGCTCGGGTTCCGGTGCGGATGATGACCCGGTGGTATTGGCGCTGGCGCGGATCCGCCAATTGGCCGCTCACGAAGTTGGACACACCCTCGGCTTCGGTCATAATTTCGCCGCCTCGTCCATAGGGCGCGCCTCCGTAATGGATTATCCCGCGCCTCATGTTCGTCCGACCGACCAAGGGGGTTTGGATTTCTCTGAATCCTATGCCATTGGCGCTGGTGAATGGGATAAGTTCGCGGTCAAATGGCTTTATACTGAAATACTGGCGGGTTCGGAAGAAAATGCGGCTCTGGATCAAATTGTCCGCGATGGATACGCAGCTGGAATGCGTTTTGTCGGAGACAATGACGCCCGTTCCATCGGAACCGCGCATCCGAACGCAAGCCTGTGGGATAATGGTTCGGACCCGGTCATCGCACTTGAAGAAGCGTTGGCGGTCCGGCGCATAGCGCTGGCGGGATTTGGGCCGAGGGTATTGAAAGATCGCCGCCGCCTATCCGATCTGCGCCAGGTTATTGTGCCGATCTATCTCTATCATCGCTATCAGGTTGAGGCAGCGGCGAAACTCGTCGGCGGCGTCAATTTCAATTATGGCCTGAAGGATGATGGTTTGGCGCCATCCGAGCCCGTTTCGGCTGAAGACCAGAGGCGCGCGCTTGGTGTTCTTTTGCAAACGCTCGACCCCGCCATGCTCGATTTACCTGATGGGCTTTTGAATCGTCTTTCTCCACGGTTTGGTGGGTTCGGGCCCCTATCGGGTGGCGGAGAGACGTTCAAAGGCGCTGCAGAGCCGCTTTTTGATGTGGTGGCGGCTGCGGATTCTGCCGGTAGCGGGACGTTCAATGCGCTGCTCCACCCAGCCCGCGTTAGCCGTCTTGTTGAGCAAAACCGACGCGATCCTGCAGCCCTTGGCTTGGACGAGATGCTGGATATGCTCGAAATCAAAATTTTTACTGAGCCTTCGACGCGTAGACATCGCGCTATCGCACAAGTCTTACAGACGCGGTTTATCTCGACACTGATTGATTTGTCATTGAGTGAGGCCTCGTCACCAGCCGCACAAGCATTGGCGGATGCCGAATTACGAAAGTTACGCGGGCGTCTTGCTCCTGCTTTGTTTGGTGGAGATGAGCTGGTGCGGGCGCATCGCGAATGGTTGCTTGCGCGTGTTGGCGCGCATTTGGATCGAGCGGCCAATCCGGTATCGCCTTCAATTTCAGCGCCGGAAACACCACCAGGAAGCCCGATCGGAGCTGGATTCATGGAGACTTGTTGGCATTGTGACTAGTGTCCCGAATCCGAAGTTCGTTACATTATGCAGCACGCTCAAGACGAACTTCGGATTCGATAAGGACACTAGCAAGTTTATGATTCTAGTGTGGTTTTGGATTTGAAATTCGTTGTGAGCAAGCTGCGAATTATGTAACGAACTTCAAATCCACCACACTAGCCTGGAGCGCAAAGCCAGAAACGATTCTGAACGCCTGATCTGGCATATTCTCTCGATACCGGCGCCGTCAGACGATGCGCGCCTTGTGCTCAGTGTCGGCAAACCAAACAGCGTGGCGTCAGCCCATCCGTCCGGGTCGACTGGCCAGGAGACGGCGCGCCAGGAAATCGGGACTTGCATCAAGAAGACCTTCAGAAATGAAAGGCGTTTCAGAAAGATGCGCCAGCGCCAACCCGCCTTCGAAAGCGGCGTTCAGCCCGGCGCCAACGCGTTTTGCGGAATCAAATTTTGTTAAAATGCAGCGCTTGGCGCCAAACTGGCGAAAGGTGATCGCCCAATCCGCATATTCGTCGGCGTCTCCTGTCGCCGGCAATACCAGGACTGTCTCCGCGCTGGCCGCTTCCTGAAAACTCTTCAGCGCCGAAAAGTCTCCCGCGTCATAAGGGTTAACACCTGGCGTATCCAGAACGACAACCCCGTGAGGTCGTTTTGAGCGCATCATCTGAGTCACGTCGAGGGGGCTTTCAACAATAAAATAATCAGCCCCAAGGGATTCTCCATAAGAACGGATTTGATCTATCGCACCGGCGCGACCGACATCGGCTGTCAGCATGAAAGCAGCTTCGCCATGGTCAATCGCTGCAGCTGCGAGTTTTGCCGCCGAAGATGTTTTTCCAGCGCCGGTCGGCCCGACGAGCATGATGGGCGTTGCTGGTGAAAAATGGAGCGGCGCGAATATAAAGGTCTCGGCGAAAGCGGATTGGAGTCGCAAGAGATCGTCGTCGACACGGGCGCGCCGGGCGCCGTCAACGAGAGCTGTCAGCAAGGCGTCTCCGATACCGTGCGGGCGAAGGATTTCCGCCATGCCTTTGACCAGTGGGTCGCCTTCATCAATGCTGCTTGCACCGCGCCCACGCGTCAACTCGCCTCGCAGACGCGCCAATGCGTCTTCTGAAAACCGGCGTTCGATGGATTCATTCAAACGTGCGCCGGGGGCGGACCTGATGGCGTCCTCGTCAATCGCACTTCTTGCATCGGAGCCAAAACTGGGCGTCGCCACGGTATCTGGCTTTGCTTCAAGCTCTACCTTATGGGCGGTCCGGTCAGTTGCTGAAACCTCTATATCGCCGCTCGGCAGTTCCCGCTCAGAGACAATCACTGCTTTTTCCCCCAAGGCGCGAAACGCCTTTTGTTTCGCGGCTTCACGTGTGGAGGCAATGAACTTCATCATGAAAGAGACTTTACTATTCGGGTCTGACTCAACTTTGGGGAGTTAGTATGGGCGTGAAATTGAAAATGCGAAAGGACCAAGACAAGCAATCGACCCCACGCCACGACCGACCGACCGAAAATGCGGTTGCTACTGCGGATTATGAGGATGAATATCTATCATCACCTGGCCCGACACCATTTAACATGAGGAGCGCCGCTTGCTAGCCCGTATTGAAAATCAATACCGGAAGAAAAAAGCCCGCGCATAGAGCGCGGGCCAGATCTCTTCAGGGGCAATGAAGAAGATCTCAACGGTATTGTTGAACGCGTGTCGCTCGCAGGCCGGGTAATCCAAATTGATCAATGGCCTTTTGCCAGCAGAGAAATTCCTCCACGGTCAATGTGTATCGGTCGCAGGCTTCTTCCAGAGTTAGAAGTCCACCGCGTACTGCGGCGACAACTTCACCCTTACGGCGGATAACCCATCTTTTGGTATTGGCTGGCGGCAAATCCGCAAGCGTGAGCGGTGTGCCGTCTGGCCCTATGACGAAGGGCTCTTTCCGGGGGGGGGGCGGCGCGATTTGTTTTGCGGCGACGGTCATTAGCGCTCAATCCTTTACATACGCAACTGTGATGTAAGCGACACTAAAGCTATGATTTTAAAAAACGGCAAAAACTTAGGGTAAATGCTTCAGTATGCCATTGATTAAATATCAACAACTGAGGTCATTGAGCTGTGCCAATATGCAAAATGTCCCATGGCGGAACAAAATTCACTATAACTCATCACGAAAGTCTGTCCCATAACATTTCTCAATATAAAATAAATGTGAGTCGAATTTCGAACTTAAAATATAATTATGGGTGAGCCACATAAATCCTTACCCGGATATTGATAATATCATATCAATTGTCCGCGCTGGGACACGATGTCGCTGCCAGACATTAGCTTCTCCCCCGTATTTAAGCCGATATATAAAGTTTGTATCTCAAAAACCCTGTTCGATGGGGAATGTGCGTTTTTATGCGTTAACCTGGTTTTTGCTCGAACTGAGCTATGATCAGATCTCCAGAAGAATGTTTTTCGATAATCATGATGGCGAGCTATAAATGAAGAAGAAAATGCTTGCGAACCGGCTGAATGCGATCCGGGACACCCAAACGGTTGTCAGCATTATGCCTGGGCGAAAAGAGTCCTCCATCAATGATCGATCAGAAGTTCGTGAGACTGTCTTTAAATTCGGGACAGTCATTTTTTCCTCAAACAGGTGCTTTGACTGTATAATTCTGGATATGCATAAGCACGGCGCACGAATAAGGCTTCGTGGCGCGCCCGATTTGCCGCAATCTTTAGTCCTTTCTATTCCAGGCCTAGGTTTGAGATCTCAGGCAGAGGTCATTTGGCGGCGGGGAGAAGAAACCGGTTTGAGGCTTATCTCTTAATCAGGCCCGCCTGTGGAGATAGCCATGGCCGTTGCCGCCCCTCTGGCTTTCAGGGGCTACGGACACTATGTTCCGCTCGTCATGAGCAAAACTCTCGATATTACGTCTGTTAGGGTCCCCAGGATCGATCTCGATGTGCCCGCCGGGTCCCGCGTCGTCGTCGCCATGTCCGGCGGGGTCGATTCGTCGGTGACTGCGGCGCTTTGCAAGCTCTCAGGGTATGATGTTGTTGGCGTTACTTTACAGCTTTATGACCACGGCGCCGCCATTCAGAAAAAAGGCGCGTGCTGCGCAGGTCAAGACATACATGATGCGCGCCGCGTAGCTGAACGTCTCGGCATTCCCCATTACGTTCTCGATTATGAAGACCGCTTTTCGCAAGCTGTGATGGAGGACTTCGCGGACACCTATCTCGCGGGGGCGACGCCGATACCCTGCATACGGTGTAACGAGCGCGTAAAGTTTAAAGACTTGCTTTCTACTGCGCGCGATCTTGGCGGCGTTGCGATGGCGACCGGTCATTATATTCGCCGCACGATGAGTTCAAACGGGCCGGAACTGAGACGGGCCTACGATCCGGCGCGTGATCAGAGCTATTTCCTGTTTTCGACCAGTCGTGAACAGCTTGAATTTCTTCGGTTCCCACTCGGTGATTTACCCAAGGACGACGTGCGCGCCATCGCCGGTGAATTTGGTCTTTCCGTCGCTGATAAACCTGACAGTCAGGACATATGTTTTGTGCCTGAGGGCAAATATGCCTCTGTCGTCGAACGTTTACGACCGGGGGCCGCTGAGCCGGGTGATATCGTACATCTCGATGGTGAGGTGATGGGGCGCCATCCAGGTGTCATTCACTACACAGTCGGTCAACGTCGCGGATTGGGCGTTGCGACGGGCGAGCCATTATATGTTGTGGCGTTGAATGCTGACGCGCATACCGTGATCGTCGGTCCGCGTGAAGCCCTTTTGACGCGACGCATCCATTTAAAAGACGTCACCTGGATAGGCGATGGCGACGGAGTGGCGGCGGCAAAAACAAATATGCCGATCGCCGTAAAGGTTCGATCAACGCGTCCCCCAACGTTAGCGCACTTAAAATGGGATGAAATCGACGATCGAGGC
Source organism: Parvularculaceae bacterium (assembly GCA_021776435.1). GTDB lineage: Bacteria > Pseudomonadota > Alphaproteobacteria > Caulobacterales > Parvularculaceae. The sequence goes on from JAJFFW010000025.1 coordinate 17,262, forward strand.
GGTTGGACAGTCGAGCTGGATACACCGGAGGAAGGCGTTGCTCCGGGGCAGGCTTGTGTTTTTTATTCACCGGAATCCGGTCATGGCCGTGTGCTCGGCGGTGGATGGATTACTCACACCGATAGTGCGTAATCCGAACGGTTCTGCCATTGGGACTGTCAAATAGAGCCTCGAGCGATAAATTTGCATCATAGACGCCAACCATACTCCGCACATTCCCGCGCCAGCGGGAATCCAGAAAACAAAGAAGACATGGATCCCCGCTGGCGCGGGGATGTGCGGGAATAAATTCAATGAATCGGAATAAACGTCCGATGCTATGAGATCGGTCTCCATAGTTCTAGCAGGAATACCAATTGCCTGTAACCGGTCCTGCATCGTATAGCGCGCCATAGTCGTGCAGGCGGTGATAAAGAGAGAGCTTGAAAGTGCAATGATAATAAAGCGGCGCCTCGTGATTCCCTCCTGTTCATCCATTGTCTACAGGCTCCAGTGGGCCTGGTAAGAACGTGTAAGCGACATGCCGTTCGTAAGATGGCGTCACAGACAATCCAATGAATGCGATGACATGCTATTCTTGGTAGATGCGGGAAGGCAAGGTGCAGGTTGTTGCGCGCCATGATCAGCTTGCAACTGGAAGCGATTTCGTTCAGTACCGGCGCTGAAATTTAGGAAGTATCGATGGCTAAGAATAAATATGATTGTCTAAAGTGTTCGGCATATTGCTGTTCCTACACACATATTCCCGCGACGAAGACCGATATCAAACGGCTCGCCAAGTATATGAATGTCAGTGAGGAGGAGGCGCGCAAGAAATACACAAAAAAAGGTGACAAAGAAAATCCGCGCGTCCTGCGCCACACCTATGACGAACACTTTACTTCGAGCTGCATGTTCCTCGATAAAGAAACCCGCAATTGCACGATTTATGATGGACGGCCGAAAATCTGCCGTGAATTTCCTACTCAGACACGTTGTGGTTATTATGATTTCCTGATGTTCGAGCGTGAGGTCCAAGACGACCCCGAGTGGATCGCGACAACCGATTGACCCGATTATGACCGAAGTCATCGACGTCGTTGTTATTGGCGCTGGCGTCGTCGGCCTTGCTGTGGCGCGCGCGATGGCTAAGGCGGGTCGAGATGTTATTGTCGTTGAACAACACCACACCTTCGGAACCGAGACCTCAGCGCGTAATTCCGAAGTGATTCACGCCGGTATATATTATCGGCCGGGCGGTCTCCGGGCGCGCTTGTGCGTTCGCGGAAAAGACCTCCTTTATGACTTCTGCCAGTCTCACAATATTGGCCATAAACGATGCGAAAAACTGATTGTCGCGAATGGCGACGATGAGGTTGCAGGCCTTTCAAAGATCAAGAGGAATGCACAAGAAAATGGTGTTTGTGATCTGCAGCGACTATCGGGCAGGGAGGCATCAGATCTCGAGCCGGGGCTCCGTTGCGACGCTGCGCTGTTGTCTCCATCGACAGGTATCGTGGACAGTCACGGCTTGATGAGTGCGTTATTAGGTGATCTTGAAGATGCCGGCGGCGCGCTCGCGGTCAATGCGCCGGTGACCGGCGGGGAGATCCAGGAGCAGAGGGTTTCGCTTGATGTTGGCGGCGCCGAGAGATCGACAATCAGCGCGCGTCTGGTTGTTAATTGTGCAGGCCTTTATGCGGAAAAAGTCGCGCGTTCCATTCACGGCGTGCCGTCAAAAACGATCCCGGCTTTGCGTTATGCGAAAGGGCAGTATTTTACCAGCTCTGGCCGCGCGCCATTTTCCCGGCTGATCTATCCAATCCCAAGTCCAGACAGTCAGGGCGTCCATTATACCCATGATCTGGGTGGACAGGCCAGACTCGGACCGGACATTCAGTGGGATGCAGCAATTGGCGATTATCATGTGGATGAGAGCCGCCGTAGTCTTTTCATTGCTGAGGCGAGGCGCTTTTGGCCGGATCTTGATCCCGACCGTTTGCAACCGGGATATGCGGGGATTCGGCCTAAAATCGCCGGGCCCGGCGAAGAAGGCGATTTTATGATCGTCGGGCCTGTCGATCATGGAACTCCAGGCTATATCGGTCTTTATGGGATTGAATCTCCTGGGCTGACCTCATCTCTCGCCATCGGTGAGCATGTTGCGGCGCTTGCCCCGCAATGATCATTGTATCCAGTCCGTCTGCTCTCTATTCTTTCATCAGGGGTTGGGAAATGGGGTGTTTATGACCAGCAGAAATATATCACAGAACGCCGTCGATACGGCGCATCCGGACAGACGGCTTTCAGATCCTTCACCTCAGGGCGAAGAGGAGTTACGTTTTATACGGAACTTCCACGATGTTTTTCTGAGCACTGGTCTAACAATATTTGCCGTCGGACTCGGTGTTGTTTCCATCCTTATCGTTAACAGCTTCGTTAATGTGGACAGTGTTAATGCATGGCGCTCTACAGCGCGTTTTTATGCTGCAGTTTCTTTCTTGGATGCCGCTATCATGTGGATGATGGCGGAGCTCTTTGCGCGTACGCGTCGGCTATTTTTGCCAGCGATCGTTATCTTATTAGCGTTCTCGGTTTTTTTCCTTAGCGGTGTTTTTGTTTCTTATGTCGTCTTGTTCAGTGAGCAGAGGTTTGACGGCGTTGCGAGCGCACTGAAGCAACTACACGCTTTGCCAGTGACATTGTCGGCATCTGGCGCGATCGCAGTACTGGCCTATTATTTGAGAATGAAGTTGCCCTTTGCTATGGGGCTTGGCGCCTTCGCGCTCGCGATGACTGGGGCGACGGCCTATGGGTATTACCAGCCAGAGGCTTTTGCTGAGAATTTCTATAGATTGCAATTGGCGTCGGGGGTCTTTCTTTTCTTGCTGGGAGTTTTCTTTGACGCTCGAGACCCTCAAAGAAACACGCGACTTTCGGATAACGGATTCTGGCTACATCTTTTTGCTGCGCCATTGATTTTTTCCTCTGTGACGGTGATGGCTTCGCGCGCCGGCGACGCGATCGCTGGCGATGCTGCTGCGGCCGCAACCACGCTCATGATCGTCGGCGTTTTTGCCTTCATCTCGCTATTGATCAACCGTCGGGCGTTGCTGGTGTCAGGTCTGATTTCTGCTGCAGTCTCGATAGGGTTTCTGGTTTCGAGCGTGGGTCTCGACGGCGCATGGTCTGGGGCGTTGACCTTGCTGTTGCTTGGCGGAGCCATGGTCCTGCTTGGCGGTGGATGGCATGTTGTGCGGCGCGTTCTTGTGGCGCCGTTTCCTAAAAACGGGCCAATCGCACGGGTCATTCCGCCGGAAATTGGTCGTCAGGAATAGGCTGGTTTCCCGGTGATATTTCGCTTGATGCGGCATCTTGCGGGGCGCGCGGGCAGGGGGTATAGACCCTGCTCCGCGCTGGCGTGATTTAGGCTGGCGCTCCCTTGGCGGGGTAGCTCAGTTGGTGAGAGCGCAGGATTCATAACCCTGAGGTCGGCGGTTCAAATCTGCCCCCCGCTACCATAACCCTCTCATTTCGGCGTCGCTTCAAGAGCTCGGATATAGTCGACGACATTGTCCAGTTGCTCGTCTGACAGTGCGTTTTCCCAGGATGGCATGCCGACGCTTATACGTCCGTTCGCGACTGTCTGTTTGACGCCATTCTTGCCGGTGAGCTGGACGTTGGAGTTATTGATAAGCCTTGGCCCTTCATTGCCGACACCGCCGTCACCGTGGCAGATCGCACAATTATTGGCGTAAACCTCCTCACCCGCAAAAGAGGGCGCCAGCTTTGACGGGGTTTCTTTCGGTGTCACGGCGCTCCCTTCCAGGTCGAACTCAACCCGAGAGGCGAACACCGTATCAATGCCATTGCGGCCGCCACCTCCACTGATGAAGGGGATGCCGTCACCGTCACTGTCGAGGTTACCGGCCCGGACAAGTTCGATGTCTTCACCGGTGAAGATATCTTCCGTCTGCATCAGGCCGCTGGTGTCGAGAGCTTGAACGAAGAACCGCTTGAACCGTTCGAGAAGTGCAACGTCTTCGTCGACGAGGATCATTTCTCTGAGCGCACCCAGCATCGCGGCGACATCCTTGGGAGAGTAGGTGATATGGCTGTCGCCAGGCTCATTGCGGTAGACCCAGCCGGTGTCATCCCAGAAGTCCTCGTTCCAGGTCCTGCTGGTGCGGCGAGCGCCGTCCAGATAACGCCCGTCGGCGGTTGCGTCATAGGCGGCAAGAAGGGCTCTGATCGCAAAAGCTTGGCTCGTCGCATCGCGGCGACCGGCGGGAGTGCGGTTTTCGATATTGAAGTGTTGCGTATACGACCCATCTTCTGCTGCTATTTGCAGTAGTAAATCCGCCTGCTGACGGATCACGTTCATTGCTTTTTCACGGCGTTCAGTGTCCAGATCCATATACTTGGCGTATGAGTCGAGTGCGACCATTGCGAGGGAGAGATCGTCGATATCAACATTCGCTTGGGCGCCGCTTCGTGGCGCCCATGTGGAAACGAGTGCGCCGTTCGACATATGTGTCTCCAGGATATTGTCGAACACCGTATTCGCCATGCCTTGAGCCAGCAGAGAATATTTTTGCTCCATAATGCTGCCATCGTTGGGGGTTTGGTACCCGAAAACCTGATTTGCATTGTCTCTGACACGGGGGTTGGCGAAGTTGAAAAACTCTGTCGTTGCCCATAACCAGGAAGCCTGGTCCCATAGGTGGCTCGTCGCATCCTTTACGGAAAAGTCCTGATGGCGGACGGGCAGGTCACCCATATAGACGAGCTCTGGGCGAATTTCATGGGGAAGGTAACGCACGCCGTCACTCGGCTTATAAGCGATTGGATTTATTCCCGTGAGCGATGGCTTGTCTTTGCCGAAAACAAATCTCCCCTTCATGTCTGAAGGGTCGGCAAAGAGCGATGACTTCGCAATCAGCATGGTCGAAACCGCCTGCAAGGTCAGCATGGATCCGCGAAATCCATCAGCGGCATTGTTACCGAGGAATACCTGTCCGGGAAAATCATCATCGGTGTGGTTACGGCGAAGGAAGAATTTTGCCCACAACACCTTTTTCAACATGGTTTGTCCGACGCCGCCCATATCGATGGTTTTATCCATCGCGTCGTGAGACCACCATAAATGATCGAAGTCGTTGAGATAGGCCGCACGGCCAGTATCATCATCTTCGATGTTGATCTGGCGACCTAAACGCGGATCGGCAGAGCTGAATTCGAGCATGAGGGGAACGGCGCTGCCAAAGACCCGAGGAAGACCGGTGCGACTGAGATATGACCCCGCGACCTGCGTCAGCAGTATATCCTTGTTCGACATCGGAAGCTCACCGCGATTCCGGCCAAACTCGTTCAGTTTGGTCGCTGCATTCGCGCGTAGATCAACATACGGACCATGTATGATGCCAATTCCAGCTCGAGAATGGGCTGAAAGCGCCATCAAATTATATCGAGAATACCAGTAAGCTTCGACATTTGTTATGTATGACAGCTGTTTGTCATCTGCGATTGGTAGCGACGTCTCGCTTGCGCGGAGGAAAAACTCCGTACCCGATAAGTATATTTCGTTTGCGAGATACATTCCTTCATTGGTGTTGAATCGCCTATCTGTCGCTGAACCTTTCAGACCGCTCTTCAATGAAGTAAGGTCGACTTGCTCATTGGCTTGAACAACTAAGACGGCCCGGCCGTCGGGCCAACGCCAGATGTCGGAAGCCATGGCGCCTCCCGCTAAGGCAACGCTTCCAGATAGTGCGGCTAGAAATTTTACGGTCGTTTTCATAGCTAATCTCTCTTACTGGAAAAAGCTTGTTGCAAATGTATTGGTGATCCCGAACCGAATTACGTATTCAGGTGAAGGGCCCAGCCGGGGTTGGTCTACACGGTACAGTCCACTGAGCGTTGCCCGGAAGAGAGGGTTGGGGCTCCAGATAAAACTGCCGCCGACAAGTTGCGTTGTCCCCCCGGTGAAGGGGGGGCGCGGCATGGCGACAAAGCCGCCCATGCCATTGGGAACAGCGAAGAGGCCATCATAGGAGTCTTCTTGCTGATGCTTCGCGATATAGGAAAGGTCAATGGAAAGCTGATCGCCAACCACTGGCTTGACCACGGTCAAGAACGTTGTCCAGCGATCGCCTGGATCGACACCGTCGTCGGCGGGTCGGATTTCATACAAACCGCCCACATGAATAGCGCCGCGGCCGATGAATGTGCGGTCTTCCAATATTCTGGTGCCAAACAGACCAAAGGCGCCGCCAACTGTTCCGATGCCGGGTTGGAGCGCAGACGGTAACCGTCCGTCATTGGAGAACCGCCTAAAGGTCCCATCTGCGCTGCCCATGATCGGTGCGCCGGTTTCATCGAGTGCAGGCAGCGGTAAAAGTCCGTTTCCCATAGGCGTACTTACTGTCGTGCGCGAGTCAAAGCGCTCATGATTCGATCCTGTAGGAATGCTGAGGCTCGCGACGCCGGCGACGCCAAAGGGGAAATTCCCCTGGTCGATGAATTTCTTTTTGGCGAAAATGCTGATGTCGCCGAGCTTGAGGGTGTTTCCCTGGGGAAATACCGAAATGGGCGTCATGAAGGCGGGGTTGAGTTCCGCGTCTATGCTTGAATCGACCAATGGTATGTTGAGCCTCAATGTCACGTTGTTATCAAGACCGAGGAAAGCATCGAAGTCATAGAAGCGACGCTTAACATTGAGGTCGACAACACGGGCGCCAAATTGTGCCTGGCCGGCGAAGTCGTCTTCGTTGATTTCAGCAACATCCCTGAACGTTACGCCAATCCGAGCCGCCCCTGGCGGTAATACGAACGATGGCTGGGTGAACGCAGGTTGAAGCAACGGAGGAATGAATGTCTGGATTTGATCTTGAAGTGAATGGCGTTGCTCATCCGTATAGGATCGTTCCGTTCCGATATCGAGGTAAGCATTTTCAATGGATTCAGGATTGAGATCCGGTGGGTTTGAGATCAGCCCATTTGTCACCTTAGCAACTGCAGGCGCCGCTTTTTCTCCAGACGATTGCTCCAGCAGGTAGAAAACCAAGTGTGCACGCTCTTCGTCGTTGAGGCCCATATTGGGCATCTGAGTGCCCGGCTTTACGGCTTCGGGGTCTTTCAACCATGTGAAGATCCACTCAGCGTTATAGCGATCCGCGACCGTATCGAGAGCAGGACCGAAATCGCCGCCTTCGCCGTTGATGGAGTGACAACTGCTGCACCCTTTTTCGTTGAAGAGTTCAGCGCCAGGCGCGTGTGATTGTGCGTGAGCGACGCCGGGCAGGAGTAGAACACCTGCGACGCCAGTTGTTAACGCCAGTTTTAAGAGAGAGTTATGAGTTTCAGACCGCATGGTGGACCCCGGTTTTTACTTTAGACGAAGCAATCAATAACGGCGCCGTACGACGAATTATTTAAAGCCGATAGGCGCCAATTCGTCGCGCATCATGTGTCGAAACTGGCCACGAATTTGTCGCACCAATACGCCTGTTTGTTTAATATTTAGGTTAATGCTGGGGTCGGTGTCCGAACTCCATTATCGGTGCAAACGATTTGAAGCCAGAACACGGGTATGTGAATGATTGATGTGACGGTTTGACGCCTTTCTCTTGGATGCGTCAAACTGCGCACTTGCTGGAAATTTAACCAGTGTTAAGTGGGCTCCACGAATTAAACCGAATGAATACATCCGAAATTGGAGACCGATATGCGTACGTTTGTTCTAAGTCTTTTGTTTAGTCTCTTCGCAACTAGTCTTTTTGCGGAAGAAATCGTCGTTGATATGTGGTCGCTTGATCCCGCCACGCAGGAAAAGAACAGTTTTAATTCTGGCGTCGTCATGATCAATAAGGGCGATACAATCGTCTGGAAGGCGCAGCAGCCGGGCCATAATGTAGAATTATTGACAGGCGCCGTTCCTGAGGGTGTTGATAAATTCCGTTCAGGATTCGACAAAGAAATCAGATACACCTTCGACACACCCGGTGTATATGCTTATAAATGTCTGCCACATTATGGTCTTGGCATGCTGGGTTTGGTCGTTGTCGGAAACGACGTTTCCAATCTTGAAGCCGTGAAAGCTTTTAAATTTCAAGGAATGGCGTCGAAGCGTGCACAAGCGCTTTTAACGCATCTGGATGAAATGCTGGCAAAATAGCTGCTCTCAGAGTACGATTATCAAGATTTTCTCTGCATGCAGGTAAGATGAGCATGCAGAGAAAAATACTTGAAGGATGGTCGTTATGTCTTTGAAGCGTGCCGGTCTGAGTGGTTACGTAATCTTCTTGATCGCTTATTCATGATATAAATACAGCGTCGCGGCGCCAGTTGAGTTCTCCATTCCATATCTGCAACCAGTTGCGATCCTGGCGCTTATGACGGGGGTGGCGCCATTCGCTCTGACATATATCGCGGTACAGCTCTCAGGGTTGGTTGATGTGGCGGCGGGAGTGCTCGGCCTTGTCCTTGGACTGGCGTTCTGCGTAACCGGTTATGCTGGCTTTTTTGTTTTATTTATCGCTGGAAACGCGCCCGACGTGACGCTCATAGATGTGGCGATGCGAGGCGTTGGCTGGGGACTTCTTCAAGGCGCACTGGCGGCAATTGTTGCCCGGAGCTGATCGCGGTAGCTCAAACTAAAAATCTTTTTTCCAGTTCGCGGAGATGGTTTGATCGCCATCCTGTTTTATTTCTGTCTCAACGGCGATTGAATTGGTGATTTCATACTGAATACGCACAGAACCGTTTTGACCTTGAGCGTCCTGAGTTGCTGAAACGAAGAGTTTGTCCGCAACATATTTGCCGACAGTAAGCGCCCCCCCGCCGCGTTCAGGGTCAATGTCGAAATTCAGCAGATCAAGTCGAAGGGCTTGACGAACAGACCCAGTCGCGCTTTTGCCGCCGAACGGGCCGACACCGCTGAGAGCTGCGAGAGCCTGGGCGGCCTGAAGGGATTCCAACGCAGTGAGTTCTTGAGCAGGTTTGCCAAATAACATGAACGCTAAGATGTCTTCGGTCGGCAGAACGGGGTTGGATTGCAGAGAAATTGTTGGTGAGGTTGTGCGGCCTGAAATCGCAATGATTGCGGTCATACCATCAACGGTTTGGTGTTCTGCTCTGAGCGTGATTAAGGGATCGTTGGCGACAAGGCGATCAAAAACGATTTTCCCAGAAACAAGATTGAAACGGCGCCCGGAAAAATCAAACCAGCCGCGCCTTAAATTCAACTCGCCGATAACAACTGGGTCCTGCGCGTCACCTGTCAATTGCACATCTACGCGCCATTCACTTTCAATGCCGCGCCCACGAACGAAAACTCTGTCATCCGCTTGAATTTCAACGTCGAAGGTAAGCGGCGGTGTCGGTGCGTTGAATATCACACTCGGCTCGCCTTCATGAATGTTCACAACATCAATATCTACGAGCCCGGTATCTTTCGGTGAAATGATATCGGCGTTAAGCTCATTGACGATGATATCGCCGGTGGTTGTAATAGCGTCGAGGGGACCTTCGATCCTTATACTACCTGATGCTGTTGCGGATGAGACAGGTCTGGCTGATACCCTCACGCGATCCAATGTAAGGTCCGCTTTAATCGTCGGTGTATCGTCAAGTGTTAATACGCCAGCGAGTTTGAGAGTGTCATCGCCAGACTGGTTCACGCCTCGTCCGCCGCCTGTAAAAATAATGTTTATTATGTCGGATTCTTTTGTGGTGTGCGCTTGTGCATGTAGACCAATGAGGTTTAGACCAGAACGCAATTCCGTATAGGCGCCATCGTCAATATTAATTTTTCCTGATATCTGAGGTTCGCTGATCGTCCCATCCAGTGCAAAACTGGCGTCGACGGCGCCCTCTAAACTCTGGAGGTCGGGTGGTAGATAGGTGGCGATCGTTGTCAGATCGCCCTTATAGCTGCCGACTCCATCGAGTTCGCCATCTATCTGGACACCAAGCTTTTCCCCTTTTGTTAGAGTGGCGGGAAAAGTCATGTCGAAATGAACACCGCCCACAGAGTCAGCATTTTTCACATGAAAACGCTCCCCGTCCCAAGAGAAAGCGCCGTTAATTTCAACACTCCTGTCTTGTGTGAGGAGGGATTGCGCCAGGAATTCACCCCGCGCGGGGATTTCACGATCTGTATCGAGATCGAAGTGGAATGAAAGCAAACCGGCGGCGCCAGGTATGGGCGCCCTGTTTACATCCGCCGTAGCGCGCCAGTGTGTATTTGATATCGCGCCGTTAAATACAATAACCCCGGATTCACCCCATTGCGCGTTCAGATTTTCGATACCGATTTCTTGATCAACAGTAATGTGTGCTGGCGCCGTCAGTTCGGCTTTTTGGTTATTTATATGAATTTCAAACGCGTTGAGATCGATCATTAACGGTCCACTCAGATCAGCGGCCGCGGCAATTGAGAGATCCTGGATCTGTGGCATGTTCGGAAAGGAGAGTCCGTCAGAGCTCGCATTAATCATCAGGCCGGTCGCTGGGCCCTTTGCTGTGGCTTCCAACCTATCGATTGAAAAATCATTGACGATCAGGTTTTCGGCGGTGATCGACAGATCGCTTGTGTCGCTGGCGCCCACGAGCGTGCCTTCAATCGAAAACACACCGGTGGCGGTTAAACCGGGCAGCGGGCGGGCATTTTCTGTACCTTCATATCGGAGATTCAGCGATACAGCCGTATTGGCAGGGTCGTAAGCGCCATCACCTGTGAGAGCAAAACCAGCCCCTGTAAACAGAAATTGCTGTACGCCGATGTGGCCCGTCTTCGTTGAGCGTAGTGTCAATTCAAACTGATTGTCGCCTTCGATGGCGTGTCCCGTAATTTCACCTGTGGGCAGGCTTGGAAGCCCGGCGAGCGCGACTTCAATCGTTGCAGCGGGAATAGGTTGACCGCTGATGCGCATGCCTGGCGCATCAATGTCAGCCGATAACGTTAAGCGATTAAGCGGCCCTGAAAGGTCAATTTGAGCAAAGAGCGGGTTATCAATCAAAAGATCAGGGTTAAGCGCGGTGACAAAATCGGCATCGACGGACGTCGCCCCCTTCATCTGGAACGCATCTTTAGCAATGTCATAAACGGCTTGGCCTTTAAATCCGGTCCCTTTGGCGATCTGCAGGTCAAGTGAATTGAGAGCAATTAAATTACTGCTATCGATATTGAGCAATCCCGTCAGGCTTGCGCCGCCTTGAAGTGCTCTGTGCGCCATGTCGTTTGGCTCCAGGCTTGCCTTGAGAGTCCCCGACAGATGATCCTGAAAATTTGTGCGAGCGTCGTTGATTGATGCGCTAGCCAACATCCCGGTGAGCGAAGCATCCATTGTATAATCACTGCGTACACGCTTTAAAATAGCCCTAAGTGCGACTTGCGGGCCCAGATATTTTTGAATTTCGGGGCGGTAATTTGAAGAAAAGCGTGTTGTGAACGATAGGGATATCATGTCTGGAAAACGGTTCTCACTCGTCCAGTCCACGTTACCATCGACCTCGCCCAGTTTGCTTGCAAAATGCGTGATCGTTAATCTCCCCCCCTCGGTCTTTGGCTCAATTCGAGCAATGAGAGTCACTTCTGGACCAAGTTCGGCTGTGAGATCCTTGAAATGTTCGCCGGGGAAGACTGAAGTTTCGATGTCGACAAACTTGACGTCTTTCAGGTTACTGGAAATGTTGGCCTCAAGGTGACCATAGCGACCAGCCTCTGTCGAAATTTCTACAAATCCGCTTGATAGCGGGCTGTCTGCTTGTGCGGAGAAATAAACCGATCCATCAGAATCAATGAGCTTTGCGATCAAGCCGTCCTTTGCAGAGGCGACAATGATGTCAGAATAGAGATGATCGTTTTCCGGGCTTATTTCAACGGCGGCTTCAATCGAGTCTCTCCCATCCTTACTTTTTGCATTTAAAGCCGCACGCAGAGCGTGTCCGCCCATTGTGAGATTGCTCGTGCCGTCAACACGAAACGCGCTACCCATTATGGCGGCGTCAATCATAAAATTCGTAACCGTCAGATCTCTGATCTGAACATGCGGTAAATCGTCAGGGAGTGTGAACGTTGAGGGAGCCGGCGTGTCTTCAACACTTTTTGGCGGCGATGCAAGGAGTGTGACGTCTTCAACACTCACCCGGTCAATATCAATGCGTTTGGCAAACAGGAACACCGGATGCCAGTCTAGTTCAACGCGTCTTACCGTGAGCCAAGGTGCGCCGTTTTCTGAAAAAATCATATCTTTCAGAATCAGATGCTGGGGCAAGGCTCCTGATAAGGCGCCAATTTGCATCTCTCCGCCCAATTCGCCTTCCAGTGCGGATTCAATCTGGCCCTTAATCAGATTGCGACCGGTTGGCGTGTGAAAAAGCGTGACAGCACTCAATGCAACGAATGCGACAAACGCGCCTAATGAGATGAGTGATATAAGAGCACCGCGTCGCATTAAAATGCCTGCCCGAGAGAGATGAAGAATTGAAAATCTGAGTCAGTTATACGTTTGTCGAGCGGAAATGCGATATCCGCACGAAGTGGGCCTATCGGTGTAAAATATCGAACACCTCCACCAATACCGACGAAATAATCTCCTTCAAATTCTGGCGTTCTCTTTGAAGACACCGACGCTGCATCGATAAAACCCGCCAGTTGAATTTTCTTGTTCATGCGGACTCGCCCCTCAAAAGCGCCTTCGATCACTGAGCGGCCGCCGGTTGGATCATTATCTGCGCTGAGTGGTCCGGCTTCCTGAAACCCAAAACCCCGCACCGATCCTCCACCGCCTGCAAAATATCGTTTGTTCAGTGGAAGATCTGCAAGCGACGTATTAAAACTTGCTCCCAGTCGTGACCGGAAGGCTGCTGTCAAACGCTTATCAGGCCCGAATGTAACGCGAGTGCGGACAAGAGCTTCAGCTTGCGTGAAGCTGTCAGTACCAGTGTAAGGCCTTACAGTCAAAGAGGCGCGCACGCCTTTCGTCGGATCGAGAAGGCTGTCTTCATTGTTCCACAAAAGGGACAATGGCGTTGATACGAAATAGGTGCGTTCTTCACGACCATCCTCGCGAATATTAGAGGTTTCGAGAGTCATCCCGGCTTGGGTTACAAGTTTGTCATCAATTAATTGTTTTTTGAGACCGCCGGACAAGGTCAGTGATCGGGCGTTAAAGGCTTCCGTGGTTTCGTTTAAGAACTTGAATTGCGTATATCCCGAGCCGTGAAAACGGGGCAGAGGTTTGTTAAAATTGAATGTTGCAGACTGTTCGATATTGGAACCTTCAAACTCGATACGCAGGCGTTCTTCTTTATGAAAAATATTTCGATTTTCAAAAAATATGCGTCCGCCAGGGCCTTCTGTGGTGGAGAAAGAAACACCTCCGCCGATCGTTTTATTCTTGCGTTCTGTAAGCGTGACCATGACGGGGGCCGTTCCCGTTTTATCCGGCGTGCCTGGGGCGACATCGATCGAAGTGAATAATCCAGTTGCGGCCAATCGATCACGATAGGCGACGAGTTTGGAGCGTTCGAAAATTTCGCCTTCCTTCCAGGCGACGAGCTTTTCAAGGTGCTTGGGATTCGTGCGGGTTAATCCGGTATATATTGGGCCGCCGAAGCGCGCGTGCGGACCACTTTTGAAAACAAAATTCACTGTCGCGGTCCCCTGGTCCAGATCTGCGCGCGCCTGACGTGAGATAATTTCCGCCGCAGGATAAGCTCTCTCCCATAAGGCGTTTAAGAACGAACGTTGCAGGTCGCGTAAGGCTGCGCCCGAAGCATTGCCGTTCGGTATAATGTTAACCTGTTCAAGGCTTTGTGGGCGTGGATCAGCTACGGCGTCCTGCGGTGCGTCGGCGTAAAGAATATGATAATCGGTAATTTTGAACGCTGGGCCTGTCTCAATCGTGAAAGTAATCTGCCAGCCTTCGTGTTCGACCCTTTCTTCAAGGCGGAATTTGGCGTTACCATTGTAATACCCGGCGGCTTTCATTGCCTCTTTAAAGGCGCCGACGTCGTTACTGGCGGCGCGTCTTAATGCGGCCGCCGTGGGCAGATTGCGCGCCATGGTTTTTAACTCTGAGATCATTTCCAGTTTTTCGCGCAAAGGCTTTGGCGCACCTTCGATGGATACCGAATAGCCGGATGTCTGAGCGTGTGCGTTTGCGGTGAGGAGGCACACAAACTGACACAAAAGACCGATCCATATTCTGATACGCTGAACTCTCAACCCTTGCTCGCTCTCATTGCTCACGACGGCGCCATCCGACCGCCCCAACGCATTAGCAGATTTTGTTAACCACAATCTGAATCGCCGCCACCGTGACGCATGAAGCTGGCAAAATCCGGCCGTCTGCGTTAAAGCGCATCTCATGAAATAAGCGGATTTTGAGGTAATGAAATGGCTCACCCGTTGAGTGGCGCAAATTTGGGCACTTTGGCGAAGGTGGTCGGTCGATCTGGACTGCCGTCAAAACCTCTGTCCGCTACAGCGATCGGGCTCGCCGCCCTCGCGCGTTGGCCGTTTTCGACGGCCGAACGCCTGGTCATGGAAAGTCGCCTGCCTGCCGCCGCAGACTTATCGGCCCCGGTCTTTATTTTGGGACATTGGCGGTCCGGCACCACACATCTTTATAATATCATGTGTAAAGGTGAGGCATGGGGCTTCGTGCCGCCGGTCGCCACTGGATTACCGTGGGATCTCTTTGGCCTGGCGAGAGTGTTCAATTCTGTTCTTGAGCGCGCTTTGCCGGAACATCGCTATATCGACAATATTCCAGTGACTCCAGACAGTCCTCAAGAAGACGAGATTGCCGTCGCCAATATGTCGGACCTGTCCTTTTACCACGGAATTTATTTTCCCCGCACTTTCGCTGACCATATCCGTCGCGGGTTGTTTTTCGACGGGTGTTCGGATGATGAGATCGACAAGTGGAAGGAACGGTTCACTTATCTTCTGCGCAAATTATATATGTATCAGGATGATAAACCGCTTTTGATCAAGAATCCCGTTTATACGGGGCGCGTCGCCCTTCTAAGGGAGATGTTTCCGCAGGCGAAGTTTATACATATTCATCGTAATCCGTATGAAGTATTCGCCTCCATGCGGAATTTCTATGCAAAGCTTCTCAATCAGTTTGCTTTGCAGAACTACGAGCATGTGGATATCGATGAAACGATTTTGTCTGTCTATGATCGTATGATGCATACGCTAGAGCGTGATATGGCTGGACTGCCCGAAGACGTTTATCTCGAAATGCGCTATGATGAGCTTGATCACCGGCCTATGGAATCGGTGGAACGCATCTATTCAACGCTCGCATTGCCTGATTTCGATATGGCGCGGCCAAAGTTTGAAACCTATCTTGCATCTGTCGAAAGCTTTAAGAAGAATAAGTTTGCCTATTCTGATGAGGCTGCGGCAAAGGTTGAAAGCCGCTGGCGGTATTTTGTTGATAAATGGGGCTATGAACGACCAGGGAACACTCAGGATACTTCGAATGAAGCCGGGGAAAGCGAAGGAATCGCGAATGACCGAGGCGCAAAAACCTAGAGCAGTCACTCTCGGCCCGATACTTATCGCCTTGATGCTTTCCGGCTGCGCTCAGGAAGTGAGCGCACCCACCGCCTATTCACTTCAGCAATGTCGCA
This sequence comes from Parvularculaceae bacterium, assembly GCA_021776435.1. Lineage (GTDB taxonomy): Bacteria > Pseudomonadota > Alphaproteobacteria > Caulobacterales > Parvularculaceae. Next base: position 32,895 of record JAJFFW010000025.1, read on the forward strand.
GGGTTGAGCTTCGGGATTCCGAAATCGGTGAAAGTGTTCGTGGTGCGGAAGATTTGGCGTTTGACGCAAAAAGCGGACAACTCTTTGTCTCTGCCTACGACCGCCGGGAAACCGAGAGAGCCGTCCAAAAGAATGCGCAGTCCATCCCTGAAGGTGGGGTTTATTCTATCGACCTTGCGGCGTTGCTTTCGGTTGGGTCAGAGCCAGTCAATGTCCGTTCCCTCATCCGTCGTGGCGACGTCGAAGGCGGTCTTCGCCCACACGGCTTGTTCTACGAAGGGCGGACGGGCGAGATTATTTTTATCAATCGCGGCTATCGACGTATCAAAGGGCAATGGGGTATAAATCCACGCATGGAACGTATCGGCGCTAATGGGGGGGCGTTTCTTGGGGAGTCGGTCGAAGCGAATTGCGCTGCAAACGACGTTCTCTCGTTAAACGAAAATGTGCTGATGACGTTCGATCATGGCGCGTGTGATTGGCGCGCCGGACTTGAAGATGTTTTCTCCTTAAAAAGAAGCGGGGTTGCGGCAGTAGGTGTTGGGGCGATATTTGACCATGCGCTCTTTGCGAATGGAATCGTGCAAACATTAGGTGGCGATATCATCGTTGCGGCGACGCGTGAAAAAGCGCTGTTAAAAATGGTTGAAGTGGAGGGTGATTTGACCCTCGTTGAACGCGTTTTGCTCCCTGGCGGGCCTGATAATCTGACTCTATCGTTCGATGGCTCGGTTATTGCGGCTGTTCATCCCTCAATGTTGCGCATAGGCTTTCAACGGAAGTTCGGATTGGGCCGGGCGCCATCACGCATTGTCAAGATTGATCCTGATCAAAATGATATTACCATTCTTTTCGATGATCTGCATGGAGAATACTTTTCCGCTGCAACCGTAGCAATAGAAACGCGTGAGGCCCTTATTCTCGGCTCTGTGATCGAAGACGGTCTTTTGGTCTGCGAGAAATCTGAATGAGCGGGAAGACGCTTGTCACGGGCGGGGCAGGGTTTGTCGGCCGTCACCTCGTCGAAAGGCTGAGGGCTAAAGGCGAACACGTGCGCGTTTTTGACGTGGCGCCAAGGGGTGATGCAGACGATATACAAGGTTCTGTTACGGACGCCGACACCGTTGCGCGCGCCATGACAGACATTGAAACGGTGTTTCATCTCGCAGGAAATGCACAATTATGGGCGCGTGATAACGGCGCATTCGATGAGGTTAATCACCGGGGAACGCAGATTGTCGCTGAGGCCGCGCGCGTGGCCTCCGTGAAACGGTTTGTCTATTGTTCAAGTTTGACAACGCTTGTCGGCCAACGCACCCCGATAGGCCCGTCGATTGCCGATGAGAAAACACGACTTGAACCCAGCGATATGTTGGGACCTTATCCACGGTCGAAACTTCTGGGAGAGCAAGCGGTCGAGGTCGAAGCCGATTTAGGACTCAATATCGTTATCGCCATTCCGACCGAACCGTTGGGGCCGGGCGATGAAAGCTTCACCCCGCCCACTCAAATGATTTTAGATTTTCTAAATGGTAAAACGCCCGCTTACATTGACTGTATGCTGAACTTTGTGCCGGTAGAAAATCTCGCGGACGGTCTCATCGCGGCTCGTGACCGTGGCCGGGCGCGGGGGCGATACCTGCTTGGTGGAGAGAACGTTCCCATGCGGTCCCTTCTGGAGCGACTGGAAAAAATGAGTGGGCGTTTGATGCCGAAAACATGTCTACCTTATGGGGTCGCACTCGCCGCAGGGGTTGTTGATACGGGTTGTCTCTCGCGGATCACCGGTAAACCTCCAAAGGCGCCGCTGACCGGGGTGCGTCTCGCCGGCCGGCAAGTAACATTTTCAAGCGATAAGGCGGCGCGCGAACTGGCATGGTGGGCTAACTCTGTTGATGAGGCGCTCGTCGCGACGCTGCGATGGTTTGAGGAAAAGGGGTATCTGCAACCGAAGGGCTAATAGCTGCGTCCTTTCCATTGGCCGCCTTTACCCCGCAAATGCCGGAATGCCGAAGCCGCTGTCATCAATGTGTATAATAGCGCTGCGAAGGGCAAAAATATGGCTTTCCATTGCGCCTGTTCATAGAGCCGCATGGTCGGACGAAAAGTGAGCGTCATCAATGACCAGGTGATCAGTGCGCTTATCGCGGCGATGGCATGGCCGTGCCAGGGCCAACTCAAAAATGTTAGAGGGGCGGCGAGATAAACCAGCGCCATCCCAAGCATGGTCCCGAAAAGCAACACCCAGGAATTGTTTAATTGCGCGAAGGCGGTGCGCGTGACCATGTGCCACACAGAGCCAATCCGGCTATTGTCCCGCAGGCTGATAACTTCGTCTTTCGCAAGGCCAATCCAGATCGCATGCCCAGGCGGGACGCCTTTCATCTGTGCAGCAAGCGCACAGTCGTCGATCAACCGGTCTTTGATGGCCTTTATCCCGCCTGTGGACACAAGGACGTCACGACGCACCAACATGCACCCGCCAGCCGCTGCGGCGAGATCATTGGAGGGATCATTGGCGCGCGGGAAGGGGTAAAGCATCTGGAAGAAATAGATGAAGGCGGGGATCAACAATCCACCCCAAAACCCTCGCGCATCGAGGCGCGCCATAAGAGAGGTGAGCACAAGGTCATTGGCTTCCGCTTTCGCGACCAGACGACGCAGAGTATCAGGCTGGTGAACGATATCTGCGTCCGTGAATAAAACATAACGGGCATGAGGGCGGTCGTTCGCGGCGCGGTTGAGGCCGGTATGGAGCGCCCAGAGTTTGCCGGTCCAGCCGGGTTCAAGTTTGGGTGCGTTCCCGAGAGAAAGTTTTCGCTCGCTGGTGTTGGCGGCTTCAGCAGCGAGCGCCGCCGTTCCATCCGTGGAATGGTCGTCGATAAGGATAACGGCAAACGCACCAGGATAGTCGCTTGCCAGATGGCTGAGAAGGACAGGTTGAATCGTCTCAGCCTCGTTCCGCGCCGGTATGATCGCAACCACCTCTGGCCAGATCTCGGGCTCGGGTGCTTCGTCAAGGTGTTCACTGGCCCGCCAAAACCCACTACGGGCGAATGTGAGGTAGACCCAGATGACGAGCGCCATGAAAGAGAGAGCAGTTGCAGCCATGACCGTTTGACTAAGCGCTTCCCCCCATGTTTGGAAAGGCCTGAAGAACAATTGGATCCATTTATCGGAATTGCACCCCAAAAGGGCTCAGGGGTATTGGTTCCCGGTGTTTTCTTGTGGCAAGTCGATCTCCACTTTTCCGAAAAACGCTCTAAGGTGCGGTGCCATGTCAGTAGCTGAAACCAAACATAAAGCAGACGGGACGGGGGCTTCAACGGGGTCGAGCCCGGAGACCCCATCAGGGAAGGGCGCGGGAGATGAGAATTTTCCGGTCGGCTCGTTTCTTTTGCCCAAACACCTTCGCCCACATGTGGCGACCTATTACGATTTTGCGCGCGCGATCGACGATGTCGCTGACAATGGAGAGTTAAGCGCCGAAGAGAAAATTAAACGGCTCGAAGCCTTTGACGCTGTGCTCAAGGGCGAGGTCGGAAAAGATGAGGGCTTCGAAAAAGCCTCTGCGCTGCGCAAAAGTATGAGCGAAACGGGCGTCACGACCAAGCATGGTTCAGACCTCGTCGCCGCCTTCGTCCAAGATGCTGTGAAGCTGCGTTATCAGACATGGGATGAGTTGCTAGGCTATTGCGAAAAATCTGCAAATCCGGTTGGGCGTTATCTTCTTGATCTGCATGGAGAGGAAAAATCTGCTTATAAATATTCAGACGCGCTTTGCACCGTTCTGCAGATTGTCAACCATTTACAGGATTGCGGCGATGACAGGGACGAACTCGACCGCGTTTATTTAATTGGTGACTGGATGGATGAAGTCAGTGTCAAAGTTGAGGACATCGATAAACCCGTACTTACGCCTGGTCTGCGTAATGTCGTCGATCGGATGCTTGACGGTTGTGAACAGTTGATGAGCGATGCACGCCTTTTGCCATCTTCCCTGAAGAGTCGCCACCTGGCTATGGAATCGGCGATCATTGTTAAGCTTGCGGCGCGATTGATAGTGCTCTTGCGCAAAGGGGATCCGTTGGCCACGCGTGTGGCGCTCACCAAGCTCGATTTTGCTGCAGCGGGCGCATTCGGCGCCGTCTGGGGTTTCTTCGCCGCCGGCCGAAACGCAAATCGCGGAGTGAAGCCGTGAGCAAGGAAGGCGCAAAAGATACGCCGCAAATTTCACTCGAAGAAGCGCACCGTCATGCAATCGAAACCGTAAAGAGGTCGGGCACGTCGTTCGCGTCTGGTATGCGTATTCTCTCGAAACCACGCCGAGCCGCGATGTACGGCATTTACGCGTTCTGCCGCGAAGTCGATGACATTGCCGATGACGATGCGCCGTTAGATGATAAACACGCAAGGTTGACCGAGTGGCGTGTGGAAGTGGATCGGCTCTATGACGGTGCTCCGCAAACGCCAACGGGAGTCGCTCTGCTTGACCCTATTCATGAATTTAGTCTTTCCAAGGACGAGTTTCTCTTGGTGATAGAAGGTATGGAGATGGATGCCGACGGCCCAATCGTCGCACCGAGTATGGAAAAACTACTCGCCTATACGCGCCGGGCTGCGGGCGCGGTCGGCATGTTATCCATGCCGGTATTTGGCGCCCCGAAAACCGAAGCGGCAGATCGATTTGCACTTTCACTCGGGGATGCTTTGCAGCTGACCAATATTTTACGCGATATTGCAGAAGACGCCGCCATTGGGCGGCTTTATCTCCCCCGCGACCTTCTTGAAAAGCACGGTGTTCCTCTCGATCCGGCTAAAATTATCGGCGCCACGGGGCTGCCAGGCGTATGTTGTGATCTTGCAGACATCGCACGGGAGAAATTCGCTGATGCGCGTGAAGCGTTACGGGAACTGGATTGGCGAACTGTGCGACCGGCGCTTTTGATGATGGGGGTTTACGAAGCTTATTTCAAAAGACTGGAACAACGGGGTTGGGACAATATGGGCGTGCCGATTTCCATTTCAAAGTTTGAAAAATTGTTGATTTCGGTCCGTTACGCCCTTGCCCCACCGCTTGGCGTGGCCCGGTGACTCTATGCACGTCTTCCCGTGTCATCCCGGACGTTACATGCCTCAAAATTCCAAAGGAATTTGGCGAAGGCATGTTAGATCCGGGATCCAGAAGCGATACGCTTGGCGCCAATCGTCCTTGGATCCCGGATAGCTCGAAAGCGCATCGAAATCGAAGATTTCGGCGCTTTCGGCTTCCGGGATGACACGGATGGTTTTTTGAAGGGTGGACTGCACGAGAGATGTCGGAGTTGGGCGGAAAAGTTTTCATCATCGGTGCGGGCCTGTCCGGTCTCGCTGCCGCTGTGCGCCTCGCTGAGAAAGGCGCGCGCGTTACCCTTTATGAAGCCGCCGGTCGCGCCGGCGGACGGTGTCGATCATTTTATGACAAGGCTCTTGAGCGCGACATTGACAATGGAAATCACCTGATCATGTCTGCGAACAAACATGCGCTTGGATTTCTTGAGCGTATTGGTTCTCATGATGCTCTTACCGGTCCGTCAGATGCGTCTTATCCCTTCGTGGACGTTCAATCGGGTGCGCGCTGGAGGGTGCAGATCAATGACGGCTTGATCCCGTTCTGGGTTTTCGACAAACAGCGCCGAGTGCCGGGCAGCCACATTGTAGATTATTTAAAGGCGGTGAAAATCGCCTTGGCCAATGCCGACCAGACCGTCGCCGATGTGGTCGATACGGATAATATTCTCTACAAACAGTTCTGGGAGCCTTTGACGCTCGCCGTTCTGAATACAACGCCAGAGATTGGTCAGGCAAAATTACTCTGGTCGGTCATACGGGAAACCTTTGCTCTTGGCGGCAAAGCCTGTCGACCATTGGTGGCGAAAGAAGGGCTTGGTCCCGCCTTCATTGATCCGGCCGTTCAATATCTTGAAAGTGTGGGCGCTGAGGTGCGCTTTAACGCCCGACTGCGCGAAGTCTGGACAGAGAACAGGCATGTCAGCCGGTTAAGCTTTGCTGACGAGACGATTGAGATGGCGCCCGGTGACGAAGTAATTTTCGCCCTGCCGCCCTCGCGGTTAAAACAGCTATTGCCGGCGCTTGATCCGCCAGTCGATGATTCGAGCATTTTGAATGTGCATTACCGCATGGCGGGTGCGGTCCCCACAGATGCATTGGGCGACGCGCCTTTCATCGGCATGCTTTCAAGCGACGCCCATTGGGCCTTTGTGCGCAGTGATATCGTCAGCCTGACGGTTTCGGCGTCACACGCCATCGGCATGGATGATGTGCCAAACCAAGACGTGGTGAAAAATCTGTGGCGGGAAACACAGATCGCGCTCAATCTGGGTGATGCGCCGTTCGAGGCGGTGCGGGTGATCCGCGAAAAGCGCGCGACCTTTGACCAGTCGCCCGCCGGCGTCAAAAAACGCCTAAAACCGGAAACCGACATTGCTAATCTGACCCTTGCCGGTGATCACACCGACACTGGCGTGCCAGCGACGATTGAGGGGTCGATCAGGTCTGGCGACCGGGCGGCGGAGATTGTTTTTAAGCGTCAGGGTGCAAATTGATCATGCCTGATTCATTCCTTGGTATCGTCTGCGGTCTCAAATCCGAGGCTGATGTCGTACGCAAGGCCATGCCGGGCCCGCGTATCCGCATTGCTGTTTCCGGCGCTAATGCAGAACGCGCTGAAGCGCTCGCCCATCAAATGTGCGCAGAGGGCGCACGGGCGATTGTCAGCATCGGCGTCTCTGGCGGGCTGGCGCCAGGTTTGTCTCCCGGCGCATTATTGATTGGTGAAGAAGTCGTCACTGCTGGCGGTGATGTCTGGGCGTCCAATCTCGCTATTCTCCAAGCGTTTGAGGATGACGCCCTGAGTTTGGGTGCGCGACGAGTGACGATTTTTGGAGCAGATGAAATCATCGCCTCCGCCGACGACAAAAAGAGACTTTATGAGACCTATGGCGCCGCGGCGGTGGATATGGAGAGCCACGGCGCGGCGCGCGCCGCCGGCCGCGCCGGCGTTCCCTTCGCCGCGATCCGGGCGATCGCCGATCCGGCCAGCCGGGCGTTGCCGCCGGCTGCGCTCAACGCCGTTGCGCCCGATGGGAGCACACGAACGCTTGCCGTACTCGGCGCCTGCGCGCGCGATCCCGGTCAATTTCCGCAGCTGTTACAGCTTGGCGCGGATAGTGGCGTGGCGCTGAAAACCTTACGCCGCAGCCTCGCAAGGCTCCTTGTCCACCTTCTTACCCTCGATCTTGGTTAGCTGTTCGTCGACCAGTTGTTCATGAATGTCTTCGGCCGGGCGCGCATTGCTCATATCGATTTCCGGCGCCATCGGGCCTTCGGTCTTGATCTTGAACATGTTCGACAACTTGAACATTTTGAACGGGTTTTTCACTGCGTCCATTGCCGCGGTCGGCTCGTAACCGCAATGCGCCATGCAGTTGCCGCACTTATCATATTTGCCGGTGCCGTATTTTTCCCATTCGGTCGTCTCCATCAGTTCTTTGAATGAAGAAACATATCCTTCGCCGAGCAAATAGCATGGCTTTTGCCATCCAAAGACATTGCGCGTTGGTGATCCCCAGGGCGTGCACTGATATTCCTGATTGCCGGCTAGAAAATCGAGAAACAGTGTCGAATGTGAGAGATTCCAGATACGGCCGCGTTCTTTCCCGATGCGGAAGATATCACGAAACAAGTCTTTGGTTTTTTCGCGTGACAGGAAATGATCTTTGTCTTCCGCCCGCTCATAAGCATAGCCTGGCGAGATAGAAATATTAACGCCGAGATCGGTTGCAAAATCGAGATAGTCCGCAACCTGTTTGGCGGTCATGTTGTCAAAGATCGTTGCATTGACGTTGACCTGAAAGCCTTTTGCCTGAGCGGCTTTGATCGCCTTGACGGCAATCTTGAATGTGCCCTTTTGATCAACGGCGTGGTCATGTTCTTCCTCAAGACCGTCGAGATGAACCGAGAAAAACAGGAATGGAGACGGTTTGAACAGGTCCAGCTTCTTCTCAAGCAAAAGGGCGTTTGTGCACAAGGAAACAAATTTCTTGCGCGCGACGATGCCTGCAACGATTTCGCCTATCTCTTTATGGATCAACGGTTCGCCGCCCGGGACTGCAACGACCGGCGCGCCGCATTCGTCAACGGCGTCAAAGCATTCCTGTACAGAAAGGCGCTTGTTTAAAATCGGAGCAGGGTAATCAATCTTCCCGCAACCAGGGCAGGCAAGGTTGCAACGAAACAAAGGTTCAAGAAACAAAACCAAGGGGTATTTTTTTCGCCCCATCAGTGTTTGTTTAAGAACATAAGCGCCGACTCTAGCTTGTTGATGAAGCGATACTGACATACCTGATTCTCCAGTTCACGCCGCGAAGGCGTTTAGTCTTATTTCAATTAAGCGTTTTCCGTGGCCCATGCGTCCATTGCGTCTTTGGACCGGGGGACCTCGGCAAGCTCTTTGGGGAGCTTAAAATGAATATTCTCTTCAACGCCATCAAGCATCTCAACCGTTAAAGTGCGTAACTCTCGAATGCGTTTAATGGTTTCCTGCACCAGAGTTTCCGGCGCCGAGGCGCCTGCAGTCACGCCGACCGTGGCAATGCCGTCCAGCCAGGAGGGCTCAAGCATTGTCGCGTCTTCTATTAAATAGCTCGGCACGCCGAAGTTTTCTCCGATTTCGCGAAGCCTGTTTGAATTAGAGCTGTTATGGGCGCCGACGACGAGCAGCAAATCGACCTTTTTTGATAATTCGATAACGGCCGTTTGCCGGTTCTGCGTGGCGTAACAAATATCGCGCGTGTCTGGGCCGACAATATTGGGAAAGCGCGCTTTGAGGGCCGTAATAACGTCTTTGGTGTCGTTGACCGAGAGTGTTGTCTGCGTAACGAAGGCAACGCGTTCCGGATCGGCGACCTCGAGTGCTTGGACTTCATGGACTTCGCTCATGACGTGAACCGTGCCGGGGATCTGGCCGAGTGTGCCTTCAACTTCGGGGTGGCCAATATGGCCGATCAATACAATATCGAAGCCTCTTTGTGCGTAACGTCGACCTTCTTTATGAACTTTGGTTACGAGAGGGCATGTTGCATCGATGACATCAAGGGCGCGAAACCCTGCGCCGTCTTCGACTTTTCTTGCAACGCCGTGAGCCGAGAAAATGGTCACTGCGCCTTCGGGAATTTCATCGACTTCCTCAACAAAAATTGCGCCGCGCGCCTTAAGCGTATCAACAACACGTTTGTTGTGAACAATCTCGTGGCGCACATAGACAGGAGCGCCGTATTTCTCCAGCGCGCGCTCGACGATGTCGATTGCACGTTCAACACCCGCACAAAAACCGCGTGGTTGCGCTAGAATTACTCTCAACTTGCCGTTCGGCTCGGCCATACGCCCAAAACCCCATTTATAACTCTGCTCGATAGGACAGCCCCTCAAGCCCCAGAATACTCAGCCTATTTATTCCACGGGTATGAGCCTGCGGCAACCTGTCCATTCGCTTTGAGGGACAAGCCTATAGCCCATTCTCGCTGCAGTGCAACACACGCTTCTTCTATAAATCAAAGCTCATGTCGCACCTGACCCTTGGCTGGGTACAGTACGTCGTGTAGCTTTTAGGCTCGATAATGAGCCGTCGGGACGGTTGGTTCGGGTCAATGGTGGGGCACCATGTTCAAGTTATTTACCAACGGTCAGGCGGAATATTGGCCGCTTCAGAAAATCGTCGATGCTTTGCACCGACTCTATGGATCGTTAGAGCCCCTCGGCGCTGATGACGGGATCAACCTTTACGGGGTTCAAGATAACGGTGTGAATTTCGTGGTGGCGCTGGTGCAACCGGCGGGAACTGAAGGCAAAGTGGCCGAGATTGGATTTCTCGCCAGCTTTGTCGGCTTTTCAGTCGACCAGACTGCAGTGGAAACGCTGAACCGGAATCTTCACATTAGCGTTGCCGGTATGGATGACGGCGTCTTGATGTTGCTGGCGGGGGTGCAAGTGACCGGCTCTTATGATGACGGGAATTTTTCATTACTCCTGGAGGCCTGGCGGCGCGATATTGCGATCGTCCTTTATACGCTGAGTGGAAACGCCTCTCTCTCGGAAGCATTTCCGGTCGCAAAACTCGATGCAGCACGGCGGTTCGCGTCGAATATAGCGCCTTCGATGGAGTCGGAAGAAAACAGGGAAGGCGAAATAGAGAAAAGCGCTTATGACCCGGCTGCCGGCGCCATTAAGGCTGGCGAATTGCTTTTTGCGTTTGTCGGCGGTGAGAGCGCCAAAGCGCTTTGTGATCTCTGTGGTGGCAGGGGTAAGCGCGGGCTGATCGCTAGAATGTGCGATAATTGTGGTGGATCGGGCTTCGTAAAAAAATCCTCCCGACCAAGCCCCCGACCAAGCCCCCGACCAAGCCCTTGAACATTAAACATTGAGAGAAATTGCCGGGCGGTTTAAGGACCAGCCCCAGCTATGTTACGGAGTCGCCTGATGACTGCTTTCGCCAGCAAGATCAAAGAAACCGCCTTACTGGTGGAAGATGCGCTGAATGCCTTTCTATCGCAGACTGACGGACCGCTCGGGCGTGTGGTTAATGCGATGCGCCATAGTGCGCTTGACGGTGGAAAACGTCTTCGCCCTTTTCTGGTGATCGCCGTAGCAGACATGTTTGAGGCGCCGCGTGTGCGTTCGGTGCGGGCGGGGTGTGCGGTTGAAATGATCCATTGCTACAGTTTGATTCATGATGACTTGCCGGCGATGGATGACAGCGATCTCCGTCGTGGGCGTCCATCTGTTCACAAAGAATTTGACGAAGCGACGGCGATCCTCGCTGGGGATGCGTTGTTAACTCAAGCGTTCGAAATTCTTGCCGAATCGGAAACCCATCCAAGCGCAGAGGTGAGGGTGGCCCTGGCGCTCGAACTGGCGCGAGCGTCGGGCAAAGCCGGAATGGTCGGCGGCCAGATGATCGATATTTATGCCGAGCAAAAAAACTTTGACCTGGATGGCATCAGACAACTTCAGGAACTCAAAACTGGCGCTTTGATCCGTGTTTCAACGTTGATGGGCGGTATTATCGCCGAGGCCAGTGAGGCCGAAATTGCGGCGCTCACAGCCTACGCAGAAGATTTGGGGCTCGCCTTCCAGATCGTTGATGACCTGCTTGATGCGTTTGGGGACGTGGAAGCGTTAGGCAAGCCGGTAGGACAGGATGCCGATATGGATAAGGCGACCTTCGTCAAACTATTGGGCGCTGAGGGTGCGCGCGATCAGGCGAAAGAACTGGTCGAAAGCGCACAAGCACGCCTCGATGGTTTCGGTCAACGTGCTGAAGCCTTGAAAGGCGCAGCCACATTTGTGTTTGAACGGAAAAATTGAAGCCGGTCTTGTTTACGGGGGAGATGGTCCGAGTGACCAAAGAAGGTTGGCTCCGGGGGGATTGCTGCCTGATTTGAAAAATCAACAATCGCCGAAATCCGGCTCAAGCCGTGACCGATAAAACACGCTTGCTTCTCAAACGAGCAGGCCCATCTTGTGTCCATGAGTCATGAACGCGGACACGGTTCTTCAACCGAACAGACTGCAACCCCTGACCAATCGGCGGGACGGGGGTTCTTGCTCGCAGTAGGACGGATGCTCGCTGTGCTGGCGCGGTCGGACCTGAAGCGCTGGCGTTTTCGTATGGGCGCAGCGCTCATTCTTACAGTCGTGTCGAAAGGCTTCGCGGTCTCTGCTCCGGTCTTCATGGGGCAGGGCATAAACCGGTTGAGCGGGCCAGCGGGTACCGCACAAGTCGAAATTTTGGGAACGGCTGGCGCTGCATTTGCGGGATTTTTTATCCTGTTTGCGCTCGCTCGGTTTTTGTCGAATGCGCTGCCTTATCTGCGGGATTCGTTTTTTGCTCGGGTCAGCCAGGATGCTAATCGTATCGTCGCGGTTGAGGCGTTTCATCACGCACAGTCGCAATCGCTGCAGTTTCACCTGACACGACAGGCAGGCGCCCTCAATCGTGTAATCGAACGCGGGGCCGGCGCCATGGAGTTCCTGCTCCGTTTTCTCGCCTTCAATATCGGCCCGACTCTAATCGAGCTTGTGCTCGCTGCAGTGGTTCTCGCGACCTTATACGGCGTTGGTTTTTCATTGATCGCGCTCGCAACCATCGCGGCTTTTGCTGTTTTTACGATCCTCATTACGGAATGGCGTAACAAACAACGCCGGGCCATGAACGAAGCGGATACCGCCTATCGCGCACTGGCGATGGACACGTTCACGAATTTCGAAACGGTCAAGGCATTCGCTGCGGAGGCGCGTGAAGCCAACCGTTACGATCACGCCGTCAAGCATTACAGTGATCATTATGTGCGGACAATGCGTTCGCTCAGCGTACTCAATATCGGTCAGGAGTTTTTCATGACCGGCGGATTGTTGGCGATTGCTTTGCTTGCTGGCTTTGGCGCGAGAAGCGGCGCCATGCAAGCGGGCGATGTTGCGACTGTAGTTTTGATGCTTGTTAATATCTACCGGCCACTGAATATCCTGGGTTTCGCCTGGCGCGAGATTAAACAAAGCGCAGTCGATATTGAGAAACTATATGCGCTTCTCGACACTCGCCCCGATGTTGAAGATGCTCCTAATGCACGAGACTATGAACCAGTGAACGGAACAATCCGGTTCGAAAATGTCTCGTTTACCCATAAAGGCCGTGTGAGTGGCCTTGATGATGTGAGCTTTGAAGCGCCTGGCGGCGCATTTATTGGCATTGTAGGACCGAGTGGGGCGGGCAAGTCGACGTTGTTGAAATTGCTCTTCAGGTTTTATGACACAGATGCAGGACGTATATTGATCGATGGTCAAGACTTGCGAGACCTGTCACAGGCTTCGCTGCGCAGCCATCTTGGGTTGGTGCCGCAAGATGTCGCCTTATTTAACGACACGCTTCGCATGAATATTGGATACGCGAAACCCGAAGCGAGTGACGAAGAAATTTTAGAAGCGGCGCGGCGCGCCCAACTGGGTGACTTTATCGACGCGCTGCCGCACGGTCTTGATACTCTTGTCGGAGAACGCGGGCTCAAGTTATCGGGCGGCGAGCGCCAACGCGCCGGCGTAGCCCGCGCGATCCTGACAGATCCTCCCATTCTTATCCTTGATGAGGCGACGTCTTCCCTCGATTCCATGACCGAGGAGGAGGTGCAAGCAGCCCTCAAAGAAGCGGCGCGCGGGCGCACCACGATCGCGGTGGCGCATCGACTGTCTACGGTCGCGACGGCCGACCTCATTCTCGTTTTTGACAAAGGAAGGATTACCGAATGCGGTCGTAGTGAGGACCTGATTTCACAAAACGGTCTTTATGCAGCGCTTTGGCGCCGACAAACAGGCGATGTCGACAGCTTGGATATAGATGACCTGGCGCCAACCGAAGAGAAAACGACATCTTCCGTGGAATGAAAAAGAGCGAGGGTCAGGTGTTTGCAGCCTTCACGGGCAACTGGCTTGTCCACTTTGTCAGCATTTTCTCCAGCATATTTTGTTTTACCGGTTTGGGTAGATAATCATCCATCCCTGCATCAAGGCATCGTTGGCGATCTTCACGCATAGCATGCGCAGTGACGCCGATAATAGGGACGTACGTGCTGCAATTTGTTTGGTGTTTACGAAGAAATTGACTTGCTTCGATTCCATCCATCTCAGGCATCGAGATGTCCATGAGCACGATGTCAGGGGTTTGTGCGGCGTATTTATCGAGAGCTTCACGGCCATTGGCTGCGATTGTAACATTGCATTCGAGCTTATCGAGCATCGCCTGGATAACCATCTGGTTCACCGTGTTGTCCTCAGCGACCAGAACCTTGAGTGGGGAGCCGTCGACAGTGAACGCACATCTTTTTTCCTTTAGTTCTTTGTTGTCTCCTGATTCAACCGATGAAAGCTTTTCATGTACATCGATCAGCTTACGGATAGAGTTTTCTTTTAATGACAACAAGATAGAGTCGAGGAGCATGGAAGATCGAGCCGGTTTCACTAAATAAGCATCGAATAGGGCGCTCGCAGTTTCGTCCCGATTGCCTTTGCGCCCTGCTGACGTCAAGAGAATGAGCGGTGTAGCGGCAATATTTTTCTCGGCTTTGATGCGTTTGGCTAATTGCACGCCATCCATCAATGGCATTTGATAGTCGAGAATTGCGATCGTGTATGGCGAACCGTTGTTGGCGCGTTTTTTAAGCATGCCAAGGCCTTCGGATGCGCTCTCAGCTGCGTCTGCGTCGAGTCCCCAGGCGGCGGTTTGTTCCAATAAAATTTGGCGATTGACTTGATTGTCGTCAACGATGAGTGCGCGCATGTTTTTGAAAATGTTTGGTGGGGGCGCCGTTAAACCAGAAGCCGTTTCATCGATGGCAAGTGAAATGTTTATACTGAAACAGGATCCCTCACCAATTTCACTTTCAACTTTTATCGAGCCGCCCATTGCTTCAATAATACGCTTGCTGATCGATAATCCCAGACCGGCGCCATCATGACGCCGTGCGGATGAGCCATCGACCTGTTCAAATTTTTCAAATATTGAATGGAGATTTTCTTTTGGAATGCCGCAACCTGAATCACGGACCGAGATCTCGATGTCGGCGATTTCACCGCGACGACGACCGTTCACATCAATGACTAGGTTACCATTTTCAGTAAATTTAATAGCATTACCAACGAGGTTGGTGATTATTTGGCGCAACCTTCCAACATCGCCAATAAACATTTCACCGAGATCTGGTTGATACCGAACCATCATCTCGAGACCTTTTTCCTGAACCCGAAGAGATAACAGCGATGCAACATCTTCAACAGCGGAACGCAGATCAAATGGTTCAGAGACAATTTTTAGTTTCCCAGCCTCAAGGCGTGAGAAATCCAGAATATCGTTGATGATCTTCAGGAGATTATCGCCAGAACTCACGATGACCTGCGCCATGTCCTTTTGCTTATTGCTCAATTCAGTATCGAGAAGAAGGGACGCCATTCCAACCACACCATTCATGGGGGTGCGGATTTCGTGGCTCATATTTGCAAGGAATTCAGATTTTGCGCGGTTGGCTGTTTCGGCGGTTTCTTTTGAGGCGCGAAGATCTTCAGAAAGGCGCTTGAGTTGATCCTCTCGTTCGATCGATTCGGTTATTTCGGTATATGTGGAGACAATGCCGCCGCCCGGTCTCGGGCGCATATTTTCTTGGATAATCCGGCCATTTGTTTGGCGTCTTATCACTCGCAATTGCTTGCCGGCGTTTATCGTCGCCATTGTACGGTCAATGATTTCATCGGTAGTGACATCGCCATAAACGCCAGCTTTGACCCCGATTTCAATCGCCGGGCGAATGCTCTTTCCTATCTTCCAGAAGCTTTCGTCCAGTCCGGAAATTTTCCATGCTTTCTCGTTTCGAGAGACGATCGTGAGATCGGAGTCCACCACCAGAAGACCTTCAGCCATGCACTCGAAAACTTCGTTCAGGAGGACGGTCCGCCGTTCCAGGTCTACTGTACGCTGGCGCACGGTCTCCTCCAGCGCCGCATTGGTCTCCTCCAGAAGTTTATGAGCGCGAACAGCCTCTTCGCGAGCTTCGACTTCAGCGGTGACTTCACAGCATGTACCACGGTAGCCCTTGAAGTTCCCACTTTCATCAAATGTCGGTTTTCCACTTCGGCTGACCCAAATCGTGCGTCCGCTATCGTTTTTGATACTTGTGAAAAGATTTCTAAAGAGGCGGTGATTGTCCAGGTCATCTTTAAATTTTACCAACTCCTCTTCGCTTTTCGTCGTGCTGGACTGCGCCATATGCCGGCCGATGGCAGGCGTGGTGTCAACCCCTGTAATTTCAAAAGCGCGCTTGGAAATAAATGTATAGCAGAGATTTTCATCAGTCTCCCAAGACCAGTCGCTGGTGCATTCCGCTAAATCCTTATACCGTTGTTCACTTTTGGCGAGAGCGTGTTTGCTCTCTTCTTCTCGGGTTCTGTCTGATGTCCAGCCACGGAACCCAAGGAATTTTTTCTCCTCACTAAAGATAGGCGCGAATGTGGTGATACCGTGACCGATTTCTCCGTTTGGCTTTTTGAATGAGTGTTTGATAGCGCGAACGGGTAATTTGTTCTTGAGCGCTTCAAGAATGATCTGCTTAGCATCCTCGGAATTCGGGCCAAAGGCTTTCGCCAGCAATACGGGTAAATGCAAACCGATGAAAAGCTCTGGGTTGAGTCCGAAAAGCTTTTTCATGTTTGGCGAAACGAAAGTTAAGTGAACGTTTTCATCAGTTTCAAAAGCCCAATCTGAAGCCATTTCCATGAACGAACGCAGCGTTTTCTCGCTTGTTTTTTTTGCGTGTTCTCGAGCAATCCCCTCGGCCGTGAGACTGGCGACGAAATTTGAAAACCGTTCAGCGAAGGCTACTGTCAAGACAGCAATAATGAGCATTAATCCCGCGAAAAAAAATGAAGTAAGGTGACCATCAAAGAGAAGCAGAATATTCACGGGGACAGACGTTGAGGCAATTATCGCTGTGGCAATTCGCGGCATAACGCCGGTGGCGATCGCTCCCGCAACACCTAACATGCAGACCCAGACAGCGAGGAGGAACTTACCCTCGATTCCTGCGGTGTTAAAAAAAATGACGCTGCACAGCGTCGCATAGAGCCCTAACCCAACGCCTACCAGGAATGTCTTTTTGATGTGCGCTTTGACCTGCCGGTCGCTAAAAGCGCTAACATTCATCATCAACCAATGCGGCAGTCGTACAGCGGGTAATATTATCAGTGGTGCGAAAACAAACACCGACGCAGATTGCGTCGTAATGTAGAAATAGGTAACAACGAGAACGGTCCCTACGATAACTGAGACATACAGCTTTGGCACGTGAGCCCGAACTTCGTTTAATTGCTGACGCGCTATGGCGTTCGCAGTTTCATCGTCCTGGAGGTCAATATTTTTATTGAGGACTGCGGTCATTAAATTCTCGACGGATTAATCACTAAGTAACCAAATCCTAAACGGCGCTGGTTAATTGCGGGTTGACGTTCTGCCAACACCGCGATTTATCTTCCTGACTGACTGGCTTGAACCCCGTCGAGGCCCCCTCAATGTTTCAAGCGAAATCACTGCAGATATCGAATTCGATTGATTATGTCTGAAGGTGAAAGGCTTCAACGCACCACGATCAGGCGCTCTGCCGCGCGGGTGACGGCGGTGTAGAGCCAGCGCGCGCGGTGTTCGCGAAAGGCGTAGCTCTCATCGAATAAAACCACATTGTCCCATTGCGAGCCTTGCGCCTTATGCACGGTGAGGGCGTAGCCATAGTCGAATTCATCTGAGTTCCGGCGCTGGGCGTAGGGCACGGTTTCCGGGCCGTCAGTGAAAAAAGCACGCGGGATCGAGACATTGACGGTGCGCCCGCCTTCTTCCGGCGCGACCACGTAGCGCAGCTTGCCGCCGCGCGGCGCCTTGCGCAGCGTCACCGACCATATGCCGCCGTTCAGCAGGCCTTTTTTGGAATTATTGCGCAGGCAGACGAGTTTTTCACCCGCCTCGGGCTCGGTGTCGCGATGACCCTTTAGCTCGCGGATGCGTTCATTATAACGCCGTCTTGTGCGGTTTGTGCCAACCAGAACCTGATCGGCGGCCATGGTTTCTTCCGTTGTCAGGTCGCCTTTGCTGATCACCCGGCAGCGTTCGTCGTCGTCATCATACTCGCCGCCTTCACGGATCGCCATCGACAGCCGGATGATGGGATTGTCCGCCGCCTGACGGTGAATTTCCGTGAGCATGAAGTCCGGGTCACCTTCGGTGAAGAACCCACCGCCTTTTATAGGCGGCAATTGCGCCGGGTCGCCCAGCACCAGCACCGGCTTGCCGAAGGAGAGAAGGTCGCGGCCGAGTTCGTCGTCGACCATCGAGCATTCGTCGATGATGATCAGATCGGCCTTTGAGGCAGGGGCGTCGCGGCGAATGGTGAAGACCAGCTCGCCTTCTTCATCGGCTTCATTGGCGGGGCGATAGATCAGGCTATGAATGGTGGTGGCGTCAGCACAGCCCTTCGAGCGCATCACATAGGCGGCTTTTCCTGTGAAAGCGGCAAACGCGACATCGCTGCCGGCGTTTTCAGCGATGTGGCGCGCCAACGTCGTTTTGCCGGCGCCCGCATATCCGAACAGTTTAAAGACCGGCGTATCGCCTTTCTTCAGCCAACGGTCGACAGCGAGAAGCGCATCGTCTTGTTGAGGGGACCATTGCATCAGGCGTTGATCTCCGCCGCATGGTTCCGCCTCATCCTGAGGGATTTTTCTTTTTCGAAGAAAATGAAAAATCGTCGCGAAGGATGGGCCGCGAGTCCTATATCAGCTGCCCATCCTTCGTGACGCGCACTGCATTCTGAAACATGCAGTGCGCCCCTCAGGATGAGGACGGAGTTTGATGCTGCTTGAATCACCCTAGCTCCACCCAAACCGGGATGTGGTCAGACGGTTTTTCCTTACCGCGCTCGGCGCGGTCGACGCCAGCGTCTTTCAGGCGGTCGGCGGCCTGGGGTGACAACAAAAGATGATCAATACGGATGCCGTGGTCTTTTTGCCAGGACCCGCGTTGATAATCCCAGAATGTGAACCGTACGCCGACAGGGTCGATCTGGCGGAGAGCGTCGAGCAGACCAAGATTGACAATTTCACGAAACGCTGAATGGGTTTCCGGTCGGTATAAGGCGTCACCCACCCAAGCCGCCGGGTCATAAGCGTCTTCAGCCTGCGGAATGACGTTATAATCCCCGGTCAGCAAAAAGGCTTCTTCCTGGCTGAGCAGTTTTTCTGTGTGGCGCTTGAGGCGTTTCATCCATTCCAGTTTGTAGTCATATTTTGGTCCCGGCGCCGGGTTGCCGTTTGGCAGGTAGAGCCCACCCACCCGGACAGGCTCAGCGGTGTTCGGCATGACAAGCGCTTCTATATAGCGCGCCTGTTCATCGCTGCTATCACCAGGCAGTCCGCATATAATATCATCCAACGGGTGTTTTGATAAGAGCGCGACGCCGTTATAGGTTTTCTGTCCGTGTACGGCGACATTATAACCGCGATCCTCGAATTCTAGCGCCGGGAATTTTTCGTCGACGCATTTAATTTCCTGCAGGCAGGCCACATCTGGTTTTGCGGCATCGAACCACTCAAGAATACGCGGAAGGTGTGCGTTGATGGAATTAACGTTCCAGGTTGCAATTTTCATTGGGTTCACTTGAAGCGAATAAAATAAGAATGCGAGCGCTAACTCTGCGCCGTTTGGTTTTCAACAATTTTCTTGGTTCGCTCCAAGGCCTTGCGCATATGGCCCGACCACAAACCCTTCACGATCAGCCAAACTATGGGCTGCGCCAGTTTTGATTTTGGCGTAAACGTATATGACCAATCAATATATGTGCGGTTGGGGGCGACTTGTGTGAAGTGCCATTCGCCGCGCGCCTTGCTAACGAGCTTGCCGAAGCCGCCCGTGAACTGGTTCACCTGATAGGCGAAATGACGGTTTTTGGCGAAATCGATCAGCTCTTCATAAACGCTGGAGCCATCGGTCATATGCAGCCGCCGCCCGTCGCCGATCGCGTTCCAAGATCCTTTCTGGTCGCTGACGCTCAAGACGCCTGGCAAGAGGGCTCCGCGCTTGATGATCAAGGGCGCTTCCAGTGAGGTCGCGATCTCGAACGTTTTGGCAAAATTAGCCTCTATGGTCATGGTTACGACGGTAGAGATCGCGCTCATTCCTTAAATCCTTTAAAGATTGCGAACTCATCGACGTCCGCACGGTCGGAACGCGTAGCGTTTACCGGCGCGTCCAGGTTGGCGTAACCGAGCGCCATGCCGCAGTAAAGCTGTTCGTCTTCACAAAGCCCAAGAAAACCCGATACGGTCTTCGCTCGCGTCTGCCAGGCCTCCTGCATGCAAGTGGCCAGACCGCGCTCTTGCACAATGAGAGCAATGGTCTGCATGAACATGCCGAGATGGGCCCACTGACCTTTGTCGAACCGGCGGTCGAGAGTAAAAAAGAGCCCGACCGGTGCGCCGAAAAAGTCGAAATTCCGCATAAGATGCGCAAGCCGCGCCGGCTTGTCGTCACGCGGTATGCCGAGGCGTTGATACATCGCCTCGCCAACTTCGAAGCGCCGGGTGCGATAGGGCTCCCAAAGCTTTTCCGGGTAAATCGCGAACTCCGATTCCTTGGCGAAAGGGTTTTCGGCGATGGCTCGTTTGACCCGCGCGACCAGGTCGTCACGCGCCGCGCCGGCAAGCGCATAAACCTTCCACGGCTGAAGATTACCGCCCGACGGCGCGCGGGCGGCGACCTCCAGAATCTCGCGCACGGTTTTTTCCGCGACCGGCTTGTCGAGAAACGCGCGCGTCGAGATGCGGGAGGCGATGGCGTCGGTGACGTTCATTTGATTCTTTTCAAGCCTGTGCCGCTGTCGCCTCTCCCCCTCACCCTAACCCTCTCCCCGACGGGGAGAGGGAATGGTCAGCGCTATCGGCTAGCGGCGGTTCTTGTACCTTATGCCAGATTGATTGGAGAACGGTGTCAATGTCTTCGAAGACCTCATGGTTCCAGAAGCGAACGATACGATACCCGCTTTCTTGAAGATATTTTGTCCGTTTTGCGTCATGCCTCACAGCGTTTTCTTCAGCGTGTTGGCCGCCGTCAAGTTCGACAATCAGCGCCGCTTCCGCGCAATAAAAGTCAAGGATATATCTTCCTTTGGGGACTTGCCGTTTGAACTTCCACCCATCAAGCTGGCGGTTGCGCAGCCGGGACCAGAGTTTTCTTTCAGCTTCCGTCTGTTCACGGCGCAATTGCTTCGCGCGCTCAACGCTCATTGTGCGCTCCCTTACCTCTCCCAATCGGGCCAATTACCTCTCCCCTTCGGGGAGAGGTCGGACTTTGCTTGCAAAGTCCGGGTGAGAGGGGAGAGGCGGATGATTGTCATCGGTCTAAAGACAAGCCCTGCGAAACAATGTTCGGATCGTCAATTCGAAGCATTTGGTTGTGTTTCCGTTCCCACTGTCTTGCTGCTGCCTGTGCATAGGCTTGGCCACGTATCAATTCTCGCCAAAGGTATGAAATGTTCTGATCGCGGTGAGCCGTAGTCGACATCGTTACTCGTCTGCTCAAATCCATCGACTTATTATGTGGGGAACGGCCCATATAAATCCACAGGGCTTTTGCCGCTTTCTCAAATTGGTCTTTATCGATTTTATTGAATTCAGGTAGTTGAAAAATATCAGTGTTATAATGGGCAAGAATGTAATTACGATGATCGATGCACAAAGCGAGAATGGTAGCGATTTCTTTGTCTGAAAGACGTGAGAGTTTCTTGGTGAGGCCAGTTGTGAAACGCTCATTGCTTTTTGCAATTTGACTCGGGGTCAGTCCGAGCAGCCATTTCCAAAAACTCACAACGAAAAGCTCGTCCCGCACCCGCAAGAAGCCGTGGCGTTCGGATTGTGGATCTTGAATGCCGCTCCGATCAGCTCGTCGGAAAAATCGATCTCGGAGCCCTCCATGTGTTCGAGCGAGACCGGGTCAACCAGCACCTCATAGCCGCCCGCCGCGAGGGCGAGGTCGCCGTCCTGGCGCTCGGTCACAATGTCGAACTGGTATTGAAAGCCCGAACAGCCGCCGCCCATGACCGAGACGCGCAACATCGCGCCGGTGGGCTCTTTGCTGAGGATCGCGGCGATCTTTTTTGCGGCGCGGGCGGATACGGTGACTTGGTTTTGTTCGGCAACGGCCATTTTTGCTAATAACTCCACTTCAGCGCCAATATAGGGGCTTTCGATCGCGATTGGGAGGGGCTTCGTTTACAGTGTCATTTCAGGGCGCGTCGCGCATAAGGGGGCGGCGAGCAGAATATTTCAAATAGGGTTCCAAATGCCTGTAACCATTCCGAGCCGAAAACTGAAATCCGCTGAAGAAATGCAGGCGGCGATTGCAGAGATTGTTGACACACACAGGCTCCATGCCGCGCAAAGACAATATGATACGAAAGTGTGCATTCTTGCGGTCGCCAAGGCCGGCGATGTGGTCAACACCATCCCCGTGGAGGGGGACCCAGGGTCATACGGTCAGGCGGTTCTGGAGGCGCTGGGCGGGGCGTGGGAGAATTACTTTGATCATGACGGCGAATATACGTCGGGCCAATCGTCGATCGGCGCCGTCAGGATGGATGTCAGTATTCTTCTCGACAATCAAAAGTCTAATGAGAGCGATTGAAAAACGGGTCGATTCCGTATGAATGGCGTGTTGGTCGGCTGTAACGCCCCACGATCATCTCCATGACCGTAAATTCATTCTTGAATTCAGTCGGTTGAAGATAGTTATCCACGGGTATTCGAATGGAAGTATTATCGCGCTGAAGGCAATTTTGCCTTCGCGCATGGTGAGAATCTGCGATGACGTTGCGCTTGGCGCTTCAGTAAAGCCGTTTGATGGTCTAGGCGAAGACAAATAGCGGCGACATTTTGGTTAAATCGTTGAAAAGAATGAATGAAAATATCAATCGAAAGGGCCGATCATTGGTAAAAGCGGCGTGCAAATGGCCGTTCCGGACGGAAAATGCAATTTGGAGGTGGGTGCGATGACGCCGCTCTGCTTTCCAGCTCCGCTCGCACCTTACGCTTGTTATACGGAAAAAACGCGTGGTCGCTTGCACCGGGAGGATGAGCCGGCGACTCGAACGCCGTTTCAGCGCGACCGAGACCGTGTTGTCCATTCGATCGCGTTTCGGCGCCTGATGCATAAGACACAAGTTTTTATCACCCATGAGGGCGATCATTACCGCACGCGGCTCACGCATTCGCTGGAAGTGGCGCAGATTTCGCGCTCGCTGGCGCGTATTCTCAAGCTCGATGAAGACCTCGCTGAGTGCGTTGCGCTTTCTCATGATCTCGGCCATCCGCCGTTCGGGCACACCGGAGAAGATGCTTTAAAAGAGTGCATGGCTGCTTTTGACGGTTTTGATCACAACGCTCAGACTCTCCGGCTGCTGACCAAGTTAGAGCGCCGTCATGCGGACTTTCACGGTCTCAACCTGACATGGGAAAGTCTTGAGGGCGTCGTCAAACACAATGGCCCGCTGGTCGGGGGGGCTGCTGACAAAAAGCATGGGGACCTCCCCGCTGCGATTGTTGAATATGCAGCCACTCATGACCTTTGGCTGGATACATTTGCGTCGCTGGAGGCGCAGATCGCAGCGCTTGCTGATGATATCGCCTATAATAATCATGATATGGATGATGGGCTGCGGGCAGGGCTGTTTTCTTTTGAGGATGCGGCCTCCCTTCCGCTGATGGGTGATGCGTTGAAAACGGTCCGGGACAAATACCCCAACGCCGAAAAGAATATTCTCATCGCTGAAGCTGTCTCGGTCCTCATAGGCGTCATGGTTGATGACGTCGTTGCTGAGACACGGCGCCGGGTGGAAGCGCTGGCTCCCGAGAGCGCCGACGATATTCGGCGGGCGGATCGCGCCACGGCCGGTTTTTCGGAGACATTACAAAAGCAACTGGATGCGTTGAGCGCTTTTTTACATCAGAATATGTATCGCCATGAGAAGGTTAATCGTGAGCGCAATCAGGCTAGGCTAATCGTGCGCGCCTTGTTTGAGATATTTTTTGAACGACCAGAAAGTCTTCCCTCTGAATGGCGCGCGCGCTACGAAGGGGCGACTCTTCAGAATATGACAGGCGCGCGGCTCGCTCGTGTCGTTTGTGATTATATCGCAGGTATGACGGATCGTTACGCAATGGGTGAATATGAACGACTATCGGGAAAACCAGCCCTTCCTTAGCGTTCTCTTATTGTGTTCTGCGATGTTAAACTTGCACGAGGAAAGCGATTCGAGCACCCCGGGCGGGGACGAGATGCAAACGGCGGTGGAAGCGTAAGGCCCCTGCTTTCGCCGCGAAGGAGTAGACGGGAATGAGCACCGCAAGCGACGGCTACGAAGACGAATATGAGGAATATGAGGAGTTTGACGATGAGGACGATCGCGGCCTCTCTGGGCTCGTCGTATTGTTGATGGGCGTCGTGATGTTTGCGGCGTTCGCCTCAGTTGTCTTCATTGCCTATCAACAGGGCATTAAAACAGGTCGAAATGGTCCCGATGGCTCCATTCCCTATGTGGCTGCAGAGCCCGAGCCTATCAAAATCGCCAATCAAACGGATGGCGTGACCCCCACTGAGTCGATTGAAGTTTATGATCGATTAGAAGGAGACGGCGGAGAACCTGTCGAAATTCTTGTCGCAGGACCGGAAGAACCTGTGAGTCGTGATGTCGATGACGCCATCAGCGAGCTTGCTTCGGCCACGCAGACCCCGGACGACGAAGCCGGTCAGAGCGATGACGTCATTGAAGATCAACTCGCCAATCTGGCGGCAGCAGACGCCGCTTTTTTTGATCAGGGCCCGCCAGTCGAGGAGACCCCGGCGCCAACCGTTATCGAACCGACACCAGTGAGCGTAGAGCCCGAACCGGCGCCTGTCGCCGCGCAGCCAGACGCAATTTCGGGAAGCCATGTGGTTCAGGTCGGGGCGTTTCGCTCGCAAGAGGAGGCAGACCAGTTTTGGGGAGGACTCGCAAGGCGATTGGGGGATTACACCGCTGCCAAAGCGTCCCATGTTGAACGCGCGGATCTAGGCGATCGCGGAGTTTTTTACCGCTTGCGAATTGGACCGTTTGGATCGTCCGATGAGGCGAAGACCTATTGTCAGGGTCTCAAGGAGCGCAAGCAAGACTGCCTCGCCAAGGCGAAATAACCAGGACCCAGATATGCCGAGTGCGGCGATTTACGATTGCGAGGGACCGTGCTTATCGGCCCGTGAGCGCGCCTTTTTTCGCGATGCTGACCCTTGGGGATTCATTCTCTTTGCGCGTCATTGCGAGAGCCCGAACGCCATCCGGTCGCTTTGCGCGGAATTACGGGAAGCGGTGGGGCGTGAAGACGCCCCCATCCTGATCGATCAGGAAGGGGGTCGCGTCGCGCGTCTAAAGGCGCCGCACTGGCGTGAACATTCACCGATGTCGGTTTTCGGAGAGCTATGGCGTCTTGATCCTGGTAAAGCCCGTTCCGCCATTCGCCTCAATGCATATCTGCTCGGACGGATGGTTTCTGACCTCGGGATTAATGTGGATTGCGTACCGGTCCTTGATGTTCCTCAACTCGACGCCCATGATATTATCGGAGACAGGGCGCTCGCGACTCATCCCGACGAGATCGCCGCATTGGGACGTGCGGTCTTGGATGGATTAATGGCGGGTGGAGCTTTGCCGGTCATTAAACATATCCCCGGCCACGGTCGTGCTCTTTGCGATAGCCATGAATCCCTTCCGCGCGTCATAGCCAGTAAAGGGGATTTGCGGGCCATTGATTTTGCGCCGTTCCGTTCGCTGAATGATGCGCCGATGGCGATGACGGCGCATGTGATCTATGAGGCCTACGACCCGGAACGACCCGCAACGACCTCGCCAACCGTGATCGCAGATGTCATTCGGGGCGAGATCGGTTTTGACGGGTTGTTGATGAGCGATGATCTCAAAATGAAGGCGCTTTCAGGTTCGATCAACCGGCGCGTCGAGGATACAATAAGCGCTGGGTGTGATGTGGCTTTATGTTGCAATTTCGATTTTGATGAGAAAGTTGAGGCGGCGAGGGCGGCGCCAATGTTGGCAGGCGCCGCAGGCGCCCGCGCCGACAGGGCCTTGTCAGGTCGCGCTCGTGAGACATATGAGATCGAAGCTGCTTACGAGGAGTTAGAGGCCTTATTGAAACCGGTGCTTGTCTGAAGAGGGAAACCTTTAGGCAGGTCCCAGAATCGCAACTAAAGTGACCAAATGACTGATAGTGAAATGATACCGACGCTCCAGGTGAGCGCAGATGACGGGCTGGAGGGCGATGACCCTTTTGACGCGCCTGTGCGCACCGCCGTGATTGATGAAGAGTTGAATTCGCTCATCATTAATCTTGACGGTTATGAGGGCCCACTTGATGTCCTGCTTGAACTGGCCCGTAAGCAAAAGGTTGATCTTCGCAAGATTTCGATGCTGGACCTGGTCGAGCAATATCTCGCCTTCGTAGAAGCGGCGAAGTCGAAAAACCTTGAACTTGCCGCCGATTATCTCGTGATGGCGGCTTGGCTCGCTTATTTAAAATCGCTGTTATTACTGCCGATGTCTGACGATGAGGGGGACGAACCGAGCGCGGATGAAATGGCGACGCGACTTGCGTTCCAGCTGCAGCGCCTTGAAGCGATGCGCAACGCCGCCGAAACGCTCATGAATTTACCGCGCCTTGGCATCAATGTGTTTGCCCGTGGTGCGCCTGAAGGCGTGCGTGTCGTCCGGACGCCCGATTGGCAGGCGACTCTTTTTGATCTGCTACGCGCCTATACGCACCAGCGCGTTGCAGCAGTCGAACGCACTTATAAGGTTTACCCGCCAAAAGTCTTTTCCATCGAAGAGGCCCGAATGCGGTTTGAACGGATGTTGGGGTCGATCCCCGAATGGGTGGAAATGCGCAGTTTGACACCGGTAAAGACAATTGATGCGCCCGAAGAGTCGGTCATAGCCAGCGCTTTAAATGCCGTGCTTGAACTCGCCAGGGGGGGGCAGATGGATATCCGTCAACTGGGGATTTTTGAGCCAATCTATGTGCGCAGTCTGCCGGAGCAAACAAATTTGGAACGTGAAAGGACACGAAAATGATCGATCTTGACGTGGATTCAGGTCGAAATTTCGAAGGTCTGGATCCCAGGGAGACACAAGAAGCCCTTGCTGAGGAGCTCTCTGGTGTCGGTGAAGATGAGGAGAGACGTGGTTTGGCGGAGCACCAAGACGAAATCGGAGAAGGTCAAAAGTGTGATGCGTCGGCAGTCGGGGCTGATTCTGGGTCTGAAGCCGAAGGGGCTGAACAAGACGACGCGGTCCTGGCGCCTGATTCCGATACGATTACGCGCATGGTCGAAGCGTTGCTGTTCGCCACCACCGAACCTCTTGATGAGGCCAGTATCGCGGACCGTCTTCCGGCGGGAGCAGATGTCGTCGCGGCTCTCGCCGCTATTCAGGAGCAATATGCGAATCGCGGAATAAACCTTTGCAAAATAAGTAAAAAATGGCGTTTTGTTACAGCGCAAGATGTCGCTTACGTATTGGAAAAAGAAAAAGTTCAACCGCGCCGACTTTCTCGCGCCGCTCTCGAGACCCTGGCGATCATCGCCTATCATCAGCCGTGCACACGTGCGGATATCGAAGAAGTGCGAGGCGTTTCTGTGGCGAAGGGGTCTCTTGATCAGTTGCTTGAGATTGGATGGGTTGGGCTTCGCGGCCGCCGGCGTGATGCGCCGGGGCGACCAGTTTTGTTCGGCACCACGCAGGGCTTTCTTGAACATTTTGGATTGGAATCTGTTCAAGATCTTCCTGGGGTCTCCGACCTTAAAGCGGCTGGCCTGCTCGACGCTCGTTTGCCACCCGGCTTTTCCGTACCATCGCCCGTTGACGGTGACGATGATGAGATGGATGACAACATGGAAGACGACGTTGAATTTGCTCAGGATTTTATTGAAGAACAGGATATAGTGGCTGACGACGAATAATCAAATCGGGTTGATGGCGTTTGCGTCGCGATGCCTGCGGCGTTAGACAATACACATCATCGTCGAACATTGAGGCGCACCATGGCCATTGGATGGCAGCAAATACTGATTATACTCATACTTGCCCTTCTTCTCTTCGGGGGGGCGGGTCGGATTTCGTCCATCATGGGCGATTTTGCCAAGGGAATTAAAGCGTTCCGCAAAGGTCTTCAGGACGATAGTAAGAAGTTGGATGATCGGGCGGATCAAGCAATGGACGTCACGCCAAAGGCGGATTCGAACACTGAAAAGGTAGAAAATTCAGACAAGGTTGCAGAACCCTCTAAAGCTTCTGAATCCGATAAGATCGTAGAATAAAGGCGAACGACTAAGGATTTTGTCGCCGCGCGGGACGGTACGCCTCGCGATGTATCATTCCTTCATCGCCTTTCTTCGTTCGCAATATATGAGATGACCGCCTGATGAACCTGCTTCCACAATTTGGGTTTTTCGAACTGGCGGTAGTCGCCGCTGTCGCTCTCATCGTTGTCGGGCCGAAAGATTTACCCCGTCTGATGCGCACCGTCGGACAGATGGTGAGTAAAGCGCGCCGAATGGCTGGTGAATTTATGACCGCCTTTGATCAAATGACGCGTGAAACCGAAATGGAAGAGATGCGCAGCGAAATCGATGCATTGAAAAATGACAATGTGTTTGCTGAAGCGAAGAGAGACCTTAAAGATTCGCTTAATCCCGTTAAAGATTCGCTTAATCCCATCGATGACGCCATCCGTGATGAGGCGATGGAAGTTAAAGACGCACTGTCGGCGCCTGTATCTCGCGGCGATGGTGGTGCGGCCAATGATGAGCCCTCAAAATCATGACACAGGCTGACGATGATCTCGGCGCCACGGATGAGGGCGCCGTTGAAGATGATGAGTTGCAAAAGTCATCAGCGCCGCTGCTCGATCACCTTGTCGAATTACGCCGACGCCTGGTGATTTCAGTCGCCGCGATTTTTGTTGGTTTTGTGATCTGTTTCGCGTTTTCAATTCATATCTATGAGTTCCTGGTGGTTCCCTTCAAACAGGCGGTCGGGACCGTTTCGAGCGAACCAACGCTTTATTTCGCGCCTCTGGAGTTTTTCTTCACACGGGTCAGGCTTGCGGTGTTTGGTGGTGTGGCGCTGGCTTTTCCATTTGTCGCTTATGAATTGTATAAATTTGTCGCGCCGGGGCTCTACCGTCGTGAGAAGAGTGCGGCATTGCCATTCCTTCTCGCGATGCCGGTGCTTTTCACACTTGGCGCAGCGCTCGTGTATTTCGTGATGATGCCATTCGTCATGCTTTTTGCTGTGGGCATGGAACAAAATGCCGCTGAAGGCGCCGGCGTTTCTATAGAGCTGTTGACGAGAGTCGGTGATTATTTGTCTCTGATCACAACGTTGATCATGGCGTTTGGCTTTGCGTTTCAACTGCCGGTGCTTTTGACCTTGCTGGCGCGCGCCGGCCTCGTCACGTCCGCCTTCCTGGCCCGCAACCGAAAGATTGCAATTGTCGTAATTTTCGTCGCCGCTGCCTTTTTAACCCCGCCAGATCCGTTCAGCCAGATCGTGCTTGGCATTTCAATCATCGCATTGTTCGAAATTTCCGTCCTGTCGGTGCGATTTGCCGAAAGAAAAAAGCGTGGCAAAACCAATGATGATACCAAAGAAGAGACTGAGGATGGGGCGGTTGCTTGATGTCGGCGTGGATCAAATACCAGTTGCGCAAAACGATATGGACCGGCTGACATGAACCGCTTATAGCTCGCGCCCATGTTTGATCTAAAAAATATCCGTGAAAACCCTGAATCGTTTGACGTTGGCATGAAGCGGCGCGGACTCGCGCCTCAGGCCGAAGCAATTCTCGCCCTCGATGAGGATGCGCGCCGTCTGACCCTCGAAATGAATGACCTTCAAGCCATTCGAAACACCGCGTCGAAAGCGATCGGCGCGGCGAAGGCCAAAGGCGATGAAGATGAATTCAAACGGCTGATGGCTGAGGTTGAATCGGTTAAGGCCAAGCTTCCGGCGCTTGAAGGGGCGCAAAAGGAAAAAGCGGAAACCCTGCGCGATCTTTTATCCGGTCTGCCGAATATTCCGGCTGCGGATGTTCCTGACGGCGCCGATGAAAGCGCCAATATCGAGATCCGCCGCTGGGCCGAACCAAAATCCATAGACGGCGCCAAAGAGCATTTCGACATTGGCGAAGCCCTCGGTCAGATGGACTTTGAAACGGCGGCTGCGATGTCAGGCGCGCGCTTCGTGTTGATGAAAGGCGGGCTGGCGCGATTGGAGAGGGCGCTCGCCTGTTTCATGCTTGACCTGCACACCGGCGAATTCGGTTACGAAGAAATCAATCCGCCGCTGCTTGTTCGCGACGAGGCGCTCTACGGCACCGGTCAATTACCGAAGTTCAAGGAGGATCTTTTTGGCATAAATACGAGCGAGCAATTTTGGCTCATTCCCACCGCCGAGGTTCCTCTCACCAATATTGTGCGTGAGAAAATTCTCGCCGAAGAAGACTTACCCCTGCGCTATACCGCCTGGACGCCGTGTTTCCGCTCGGAGGCCGGCTCGGCCGGCAAGGATACGCGCGGTATGATCCGTATGCACCAATTTTCTAAAGTTGAGCTGGTTTCGATCGTTACGCCTGAGTATTCGGAAGAAGAACATGAGCGTATGACCTCTTGCGCGGAAGAAGTTCTGAAGCGCCTTGAACTTCCCTTCCGCACCATGGTGCTGTCGAGCGGCGATATGGGTTTTTCGGCGCACAAGACCTATGATATCGAAGTCTGGTTACCCGGGCAGGGGCGCTATCGGGAAATTTCATCGATCTCGAACTGCGGTGACTTCCAGGCGCGCCGGATGATGACGCGGTGCCGAAAAAAGGGCGAGAAGGCGACGCGCTACCCCCACACGCTGAACGGCTCCGGTCTCGCGGTCGGGCGGACGCTGATCGCGGTTCTCGAGAACTATCAGCAGCCGGATGGGTCCGTTGTTGTTCCTGAAGTGTTGAAACCCTATATGGGCGGTCTGGAAAATATTGAGAAGGTGAACTGATGGCGAAACCTTCGTCACGCCTCAACCGTCTCGCGTAGAAGGCGTCTCGCGATGATGCTGCAATGATTGAATAGATAGAATTCTCGTCCCCGGGAGCCGCGAAACGCTCTCATTCAGGATGGGTGAAGGTGGTAACAATGCGTATTCTCTGTTCGAACGATGATGGTGTGCACGCGACCGGATTAGCGGTGCTCGAACGTATTGCAAAAACCCTCTCAGACGATGTCTGGGTGGTGGCGCCCGAAAGTGAACAATCCGGGGCGGCCCGCGCATTGAGTCTTTCCCAACCGATCCGCATCCGGCAATACGATGAACGTCATTTCGCCGTGTCCGGCACGCCGACGGATGCGGTGATGATGGGGGTGACAAAATTGATGGGCGACAAACCGCCTGATCTTGTACTCTCCGGTGTGAACAACGGGCAAAACCTTGCAGAGGATGTGACCTTCTCAGGGACGATCGCCGCGGCATTGCAGGGCATGACGTTGGGATATCCATCCATCGCACTGTCCCTTGCGCGATTTTCGCGTGACAAAGCGCGCTGGTCAACGCCGGAATATCATGCGCCTTCGATCATCAAACGGTTGCTGAAGGAAGGATGGCCGAAAGACGTCATCATCAATGTGAACTTTCCGGACCGCGAACCCGACGAGATTAAAACGATCGAAGTCACGACTCAGGGCCAGCGAGATGCTTTCTCACTCTTCTCTGAAGAACGTACGGATTTACGCGGTAATGCATATTACTGGTTTGGATTTCGCGGGAAACTTTCCGACCCTCCCGAAGGCACCGATCTCAGGGCCATTTATGACGGGCGCATCTCTATCACGCCGCTTCATCTCGCGCTGACTCACTTAGACAGCCACAGAGCATTGGCTGGAGCCTTGAACGGTGAGCCCTCGGCATAATCACTTCTTGAAGTGAAGGCGACATTCCACGCGCTTTTGCAGCGATTCATTAACACCTTCTTAACTAAAATGGTTGAGATTCCTAACAGATTGTTAACGAGCGCAGCGGAGGAGGCTATGAAGGCCTTGGGTGTAGGGTTTCTATCAATGTCTGCTGTGGCGCTTGTGGCGTGTGGTTCGAGTAGTAATACGGCGCCTGTTGTGTACGGAACACAACCTCAACCTACGGCTCGTGTTTATAATTCTCCTTCTGATGTTTACCAGCATCCGTTATCGGCGGCGCCAACTCAGCCAGTTTATGTAGCACAATCAAATGCGCATTCCGGCTATGTACAAGTCCAGCCAGGTGATACGGTCTACGCAATTGCCAGGCGTTATGGTGTCCATCCGAATACGATCATTGCTGATAATCAGCTTTCTCCCCCTTACGCTTTGGCGATCGGGCAGTCGCTGCGTTTATCCAATGCGACGACGATCTCTGCGCAACCCGCGTCTTCATTCACCGCCCCCCCACGCACCATCGTTGCTCGTGACGCTTTATACCAAGTAAGGCACGGAGATACGCTTTATTCTATTGCAAAGGTAAACGGGGTTACGGTGGAGGGAATCGCTAATGCGAACCGTCTGACACCCCCCTATGATTTACAAGTTGGGCGGCAATTGTTGATTCCGGGCGCGCGCGCCAATGCGGCGGCGCCAGTCCGAAATGTCAACGCACCTCAAACTGTCGAAGATCTGGCGCGCGGTGTTTCCTTCACCCCGCAGCCTAAGGCAAAAAATGCCCTCTTCGATTGGCCGTTAAAGGGTGCTGTGATCTCCAGCTTCGGATCCGGCGCGCCAGGTCGTCGCAATGACGGTGTCAATATCGCAGCCCCCTCCGGTTCGCCAGTTCGTGCGGCGGCAGACGGTGAAGTTGTCTATCGTGGCTCTGAACTTGATGGTTACGGCAACTTGCTGCTCGTCAAGCACGAAGGCGGATTCGTAACAGCCTATGCTCATAATAACACCATGCTGGTGCGCAAGGGTCAGAAAGTACGCCGCGGTCAGGTTATCGGTAAAGTTGGCCAGACCGGCGCTGTGAGTGAGCCTCAACTGCACTTTGAAATACGTCAAAACCTTAAATCTGTTGATCCGATGGAATATCTTAATCGGAATTAGGTTAGGGTTTCAAACCTGAGTGTGGTTTGTGTAAAGAGTTTGTTGTGTTTGTTGTGTTTGTTGGTTGAGTGCATTTGTACAAATAGAAAGTTTGTAGCGTTGGAATTCAGCGGGCCCCTATGGGCCCGTTCTTCTTTTCCAGCTCCCCCATTGACCCGTGCGGCGGGGAAGCGCGATAAGTGTTTTATGGCTGATGATCAGGAAAATCGGAGCGCGATTGAGCGCGCCCATACGCCGGAAGCAATCGCTGAGCGTTTGGAGAAGGGACCACAGGCGAATTACCTGCGTGATTGGGTATTCGGAGGAATAGACGGCGCGGTAACGACTTTTGCCGTTGTTGCCGGAGTGGCCGGGGCGGAGCTATCGGTGCGGATTATTCTCATTCTCGGCGCAGCCAATTTGCTTGCCGATGGTTTTTCTATGGCCGCTGGTAATTTTTCAGGCGTGAAGGCCGAAAAAGATGATTACGAGCGTCTGCGTGAGATGGAAATAGAGCACATCTCTATAGCGCCAGAAGGCGAACGTGAGGAAGTGCGTCAGATCTTTGCTGCAAAGGGATTTGAAGGCGCTGATCTTGAGCGCGCTGTAGAGATCACCACAGCGTCTCAAGAGCGCTGGGTGCGGACGATGTTGGAAGAAGAGCACGGCTTACCACGGGTTGATCGGTCGCCTTTTATCGCCGGTGTTGTGACATTTATAGCTTTCTTTCTCTGTGGAGCTGTACCGCTGATCCCATTCTTGTTTGGCGGGGGGGCGATGCCGATGGTGACCGCGACGGCGATGACAGGGGGCGTGTTTTTCGGTATTGGGGCTATGAAAAGCAAATGGTCCACGGCGCCATGGTGGATGTCGGGTGGAGAGACATTCATTATCGGCATGGTCGCCGCGAGTTTCGCATACGGGGCCGGAGTAATATTGAAATCCATCCTGCCACTTTGAGGGGCGCCTATGAATATCCAGGATCTTCTAACCAAGCTTGGGGTCTCCGATATGGCCTCTTTGGAGAACGCCGATCCGGCGGGCGACCTTGTTGTTCACACGCCGATTGACGGCTCGGAGATCGGCCGGGCGCGCATTGATGACGCCGCTTCGGTTGACGTCAAAATCGCCAAGGCGTGGGGCGCCTTCCTGGTCTGGCGGGAAATCCCGGCGCCGCGCCGCGGAGAGCTGGTCCGCCTTTTCGGTGAGGAATTAAGAACGCACAAAGATGACCTCGGTCGACTTGTGACCATTGAGTGCGGAAAGGTCCTTTCAGAAGGCCTCGGTGAAGTGCAGGAGATGATCGATATCTGCGACTTCGC
>JAJFFW010000026.1 GCA_021776435.1 Parvularculaceae bacterium
AAGGTTCACCGCTGGCATCAACGCCAATGCGAATGCGCTGACGGCCCTCCGGGTCCGAGATGACAAGAGCAGCATCCCTGGTCTCGTTGGATAACCAAATACGTTCCACGCCCTGACTGCTTGAAATTGTCCCCGGCTCAATCGGTCGGCGGTCGCTTATGAAGAAGCCCGATTTCCAGCTTTCGCCATCTTCGCTTTCTCTCATAATGATGCCGACGCCATCGGTGAGTTGATGGGTGTAATCGAAGATGAATGCGCGTTGGTTATCGTCACGAAGTCGCGCCATAACGATCCCGCCGGTTTCATCTCCATCGGATTCATAGAATACAAGTCCGGCGAGATCATCAATGCTTCGCTTGGGGTAAACTTCACCGCGATAGATCACGTCAGGAGGAAATGCCTTGTTTGCAATTGCGATCCGCAGTGTTCCGTCAGGATCGACGATGTTTATCCGCTCTGCCGAGATTGTTTTGAAAGTAGCCAAGTCGGCGGCTTCCCTCGGCTGAGATGATTTCCCGCCAAGGTATGGCCAAGCTGCGATTGCCAGAGCACCCAGCGAGAATGCTAAGGCTGCGTAGTTTGAAAGATGCATCTTGCTGTCCATCCGTTATAACCTCCTAATTTTTGAATGCGCAACAGCTGCCGTAAATCGAGATTGGTAGCCGTTAGTTCATTTTTCTTGCTAAATTTACCACGGAAAGCGAACATATCATATGTCTGTGTACGGCGTGCTTTAATTTTTCTCATTCAATTTGTCTCATTCAAAAATTTCATTGCAACTAGATTAATAAATTCTGGTTTCTCCTGCAGTGAATAATGTGTCCCTTCGGGCACAACAAAAAGCTGGGCATTCGGAATCCCCGCATACAACTCCAATACGTGCTCCAAAATAGTGTCCTCACGATCACCATTTATAATAAGCACTCTCGCTTCGATTTTTTGTAAATCTGACTTTGTAAAAGTTGGGCTTGTTGTCCACATGATGGACATCTCTTTAAGCAGGTATCCAAAATCATCTAGGTTTTCGTGCCCAGTCAAGTAATGCTCGATAAAGTTTCCGGGATATTTGGTAGGGTCGGTATTACCATCCCATTCGTAATTGGCGATGAAAGCTCGCATGTCACCTGGATACGAATCATAATGGAAAGTCGCACCCAACAACACAAGCTTATCAATGATCTCAGGGTTTCGGATTGCGATTGTAAGCGCCGTGATGCCGCCATCACTCAGGCCCATTATGGAAATGCGCTCGTGCCCCAAATGCTTGGCGAGAGCGATAACGTCTTTTGACATTAACTCATACGATATTTGAGCATCGGCAGGGCCACTACGTCCCTGCTCTCGGCTATCAATAGCGACCACGGTAAATTGTCTGGCAAAGACAGGGATTTGATTTTTGAAACTTTCGCGCGACTCCATCCCGCCATGCAAAAAATATAATGGCGGGCCTTCACCACGAACAATGTAATCGAGCGTAACGCCGTTTACAGACAAATTTTCTGAAGTTATTTTTTCGCACCCAATCAAAATGATAGCCAATAATGGCAACAATAATTTTTTCATACACCTATATAATGAGATATAAAGCGATACTCAATAATATAATTTTCATTATAAAAATGGTTTGATACGATAAACAATTTTATATCAAAGGCGGAAATAACTAACGCCTTTTGTTGCGCGTCTTACGGTGACCCGCATTAGGATAATCATCCGTCAATTCGTCGCCAAAATGCTACATTCATTAGTCTGGCGGCAGACGCACGATTAGCCTGATCTAACGTAGTGACTATTCAACGGGATAGGGGCCGGTTTCAAAGACTGCGTCATGATAGCCTTTTGCACCCACTGCTGTGGCAAGGTCACTCAGTGGCGTGACGCCCGAACGGATGCGCGCCAGAACGGTTGCGAAATCACACACTGGACGCCAACCAAGTTCGGCGCGAGCCTTGTCATTAACGTAGACCCGATCCAGTGATGTTGGCATTGTCCATCCTTTTTCAGCGTAAGCCTCCTCATAGTCGACATATCTACTTACAACGGCAGACGCATCGGTCCTGAGTTCAACAAGGTCTTCGACTTGGAACGGTGTTGTGGCGGAGATGATATAGCGACCGAAACCAATGTTCGGCACCCGCTTGGCGGCCTGAATGTGAGCGGAAACCACATCTTCAATATCAACGCGGCGATGCAGAAATTCATTTGTTTGTGCATTTTCTTTACTAAAGGCTCGGCGCATCGAGGCACTGTCCTGCTCCTCAGGAAAGAATCGTGAAGTTCGTAGAATAATACATGGTAGCTCATCTTTTCGATGAGACAGCCAGCACAAATCTTCAGCTGCAAGCTTTGTCAGACCGTAGATATTCTTGGAGCGCGGGATCACACCTTCAGTGATCCATACAGCAGGCTCGCCTGGAGGCGATGTTAGCGCATCGCCGAACGCACTGGTCGTGCTTGTAAACACAAAGGCGGACACGCCCTCATCTCGAGCTGCGTCCAACAGATTCAAAGTGCCCGTGATATTTGTGTCGATGAAGTCGTGTTGAGAATGGGTCTTTACATGTGGCTTGTGCAATGTGGCCGCGTGGAGAACAACAGCAACGCCTTCCATATGTTTGTTGACGAACGCCCGATCTGTGATTGATCCGACCTGATCGGTAAACGCCCCGGATTTGATGTCGATCGAAGTTACATCCTCGCCTTTGGCGCGTAACACTCGAACGAGCGCCTCACCAAGATGCCCTGAACTTCCTGTTACCAGATAACGCATTTCGTTCCTTTTTAAATACTTCATTAGAACGGGCAACTCTGCGCTTTTGAATATCAGCTTACCAGGAAGTTAGGCATTTCGAGGTGGGACAATATTCAATTGACCCTCATGCTATTTGAAGTCGTTCACTAATTCCCCGTTCGACGCCGCCTCAAACTTTGGCAGATCATCTTGAATATCATAGAAATCAGATTTTTCTCCAACAAAAATATGGCCAAGCGTTTCCAGTCCGGTTGGACCGTCCAGAGTCCCGGCCAAAATTCCAATCGCATCATATTCAAAAGGTTTCCAGAACAGACTTGAACCGCAATCGCGGCAAAACCCTCGCTGAGCTACATCCGAACTTTTGTACCAGGCCAGCCCGTTATCGTTCGTAATTCGAATATTTATTTTGCGCGCTTTTGTGTGCGCTCCAAAACTACCGTGAAGCTTTTGGCACATGCTGCAATGGCAATTCACAATTCCACGCAAGGGTCCCTTTACTTCATACCGTACATTGCCGCACAAACAGCCGCCCTTTGTAATTTTGTTATCATTTTCCATGTGGCAATTCACTCTTGACGTGACGAAGTGTCGGGACCGACTTGGCCTGCAGCGATGCGCCAGCCTTCGTCACGCTTGACCATAGCGTCGCTCATCCAAAAAGAGGTTCTATCGCTCATGAACGTTCCGAAATCCGTAATAGTCGAAATGCACGCTTTTCATAGGGCTCACTATAGAACTCAATGATACGTTTCGCGCATTCAGTTTCAATATCACTGTTGGGTAGTTTTATTTTTTCATTGATTTGATGTGCGTGAATAATAGGGATGTCGGCGCCGGTTGCGAGGAATTCCAACTTTTCGAGCGCCGCTAGACGGCTGCCTCGCGTATACGCAGAGTAGAGATCAAATCTGTTTCCGTTCTTGAAGAGCAACTCATAGCGAAGCCAGATTGTCGGTACGCCGCGCAAGTAATCGACACGGCAACCGGCTTCGATGCGATCAAGGTCTCCATAAGTGAACTCCCTTTCTGACGTGGTGCCGTAGGGGCGGAAAATGAATGCGCGCTCGGTTGCGACTTTATAAGCATTAACATCAAGCCAGTACACGTAAGCGGAAACTGCCAAAAAGAAGGCAACAATTTTTGCACTTAGCAATATATTACGCCGCCAATACGCCATCAGAAATTTATCTGGATCCGTCTCATCTATCTTAGAAATAAGCGAGATATTGAGATGACGTGTAAGCTTGCCGATAGGGCCGAACCCTGTTTCTGCGCCCATAATTGACTGCGCGGCGGCGCGTTTGGCAAAAGGCGAATATGCGATAAGCAATGCGGTTACGCCAAAGGCTGCAATCATTGCGGCAAAAATCAACGGAAAGGCGAACCATCCGCTTGCGTGTGTGGTAAACAGAACTTCAGCATCTGTGCTATATTTCGTGACAATTCTGGCAGTGTTTCTGTCGATTATAAAGCCGCTGGCAAATAGCGCACACACCCCGAAAATCAGCATAAGGCCCATAAAAAGGCCAATGCCCGCATAACCTAGGGAATAATCCTCAATTAATGCGCCGCTTCTGCTCCGCCGCCGTGCTCCTGTTCTGATGGCTTTTGTTATTTCAGGAGAAAGCTTCACTGACTGCCTCGTGGTTCAATCAATTATTTCTAGTTCAACACCCTTAAGGTCAGGTTTTTTTCGCCAAGTTTTGTCGGTTTGGATTGCCTAAATCGCAACCTGGTGCGCCTGTTGTCGAATTAGGTTTGCAAGATACTACATTCAGTCTGAAGATGGTTTAGTGTCGGGGCCTGGGCCGACTTGGCCTGCCGCGATGCGCCAGCCCTCAACGCGCTTCACCATGGCGACGCTCATCCAGCCATCGAATGAAAACCCGGGTTGCTCACCTTCGTAACTCATTTCATAAGTAAAGTGTGCTGAAATAAACGCAGCATCTGCCGCTAGGTCCGCGACTTTTACGTTATCGAACGTTAACTTCGCCGAAGAGCCAGGAACGATTAGTCCTTGTAAGGACGCCGCTGCTGCATCGCCGCTTTCATATTGAACCCCGCCGCGTTCGATCCAATGAAAATCTGGATCGCGATCATAATAAGATGCAGCTAGATCGATATCGCCGGAACTGATGGCCTCGCCGTAAGCGAGTAATGCCTTGCGAGCTTCATTCTTGACCTCGAAATCTTGATCACTCGCTGCATCGTTTTGTGCGCTGCATCCACCAATCAAAACGATCGCCAAGACATATATAAACGTTTTCATCTGTCATCTTCCAAATATTGCCAATACTAATCGAGGTCCAACTCTTTGAGGCGGTCAGGTTCATATTGAACAATGATCGCTTGATTGTCTTAGGTATCAAGAAACTGCACGAGAGACCCTATTGACGGGATCGTGTGCTTTGTACCGATGAAGTCGCGTCGAGAATTGGTAGCGACATGTGGCTCCTACTTATTTTGTATCCACGTCGCAATTTTGTTGGTAATTTTCCATTCGCCTTCAACTTTCAACATTAGCATGTAGTCTGTGTAAATGCGGTCATTCCATGCAATCTCAACTTTTACGACAGCGGATCGTTCAGTTGCGTCTATGCTAACGATACGTCCAATACGCGGAACAGATTCATTCTTTTTGATTCTAGAAATATATTCAGGTCCAGGTCGACGCATTAATTTGTCGTCTTCTCCTAACCATTGCACCTCAAGGCTGGGAAGAAATGCCTCAGAAACAAGATCAGGGTTACCTTGAGACGTTCCGTCTAGATATTTTTGCACTACAGTTGTTATATCATCAAAGCGGCTTTGAGCATCAGCTGTGGATATCATGACCAAAACAGCTACAATCATCGAGATGAGGTATTTTGTTCGCATTGATCTTTCCTTTATTTTTCGACTTTTATTCCCTAGATACTGTGGTAGTTTAAATTTTCTATCCATCTAGAAGGCTTGCCAATTAGTATCGCCTTCCTGAAGGCGTGGTTGCATTCACCGACACCCAATGAATTCGCCAAAACTAATCGAGGCCCAGCTCTTTGAGGCGGTCAGCTTCATATTGAACAATGATGGCTTGATTGTCTTCGGTATCAAGAAACTGCACGAGAGAACCTATTGATGGGATCGTGTGCTTTGTACCTATGATTGTCCCGCCAGCCGTCTGGATTATGGTCATGGATTTATCAAGATCGTTGACAGCAATGGAACATTCAAAGCCTTTGCGTCCTTCAGGCAACGGCACCTGGCGCTTCTGCAAAGCGCCGTGTATGCCAGCGTTGTGAATTAAGTAAAACTCTGGCGGCCCCCATGGTTCAAAGCGCCATTCAAAAACTTTTTCGTAAAATAACCGAGCGCGATTGACATCTTCCGCTTCGATTGCAAAGTGGGCGAGCTTGTTAGGCATACTTCGTCCTTATAAATCAACATATTAGCAGTTTAAGGCTTGTCGTCCAGTCGAATATACGTCAAATTTATACGCATATGCGACAAGCACTTACGATTGACGATGAACCTTATTTGATCATGCGCTCCATGAGCGTCGATTATGTCGCTGGCGGCGACGAAGAATTGCATACACATCGCTGGCCGCAGATCCTTTATGCAATTGAAGGCGCGATACGGGCGGACGTTGCTGACATGATCTGGGTCATTCCACCCCGCCGTGGGCTCATTATTCCCGCCGAGTGTCAGCACAAATTGCGGATGCTTGGCATGGTCAAGTTGCGAACGCTCTATTGCAGCCCGCGGCTTCAGCTTGATGTCGGCGCGACACGCGTTTTCAACGTTTGTGGATTGTTACATGAGGCGATCCTGCGAAGTTGCCAGTTGATGTGGCTAGATAAGCGTGTAGCTGCCGATTTGCGCTTGGCCGATCTGATTGCTGACGAGATCAAGACAGCTGAATCGGCGTCATTTTCACTTACGCTGCCGAGGGATTTACGGGCGCGCCGGTTGGCTGCAGGGTTCGCAGACATTAAAATGGCGCATCGTGATCTTTGCGACCTCTATTTTGAAGCTAATGTCAG
Organism: Parvularculaceae bacterium; assembly: GCA_021776435.1. Classification (GTDB taxonomy): domain Bacteria; phylum Pseudomonadota; class Alphaproteobacteria; order Caulobacterales; family Parvularculaceae. The sequence goes on from JAJFFW010000026.1 coordinate 6,781, forward strand.
CCGCCGCACAGCTGAGCGATTATTCATACATGAAACTGGTCTCTCTCCCGCTCGATGGCGCCGTCATGCGCTTTTGTCATTGGGATTGGAATATCTTACCGCTGGCAAATCAGTTGAGCAGGTTGCTGATCTTGTAGGGTATCGTAGCCAACCAGCCTTCACAGAGGCTTTCAAGAAAACTTTCGGATTTCCACCAAACGCAACCCAACGATCCAAAAAACGAAACTAAACTGACGTATTACGGAATAAGCTTTAGTCAAACCACAATAAGTGTCACCGTTCGTTCAGCATCAAAAGAATGATCGATGCCATGACCGATGAATGTGATAATTTGTTGGTGAGGGTCAGGGACTAATGGGGCTACTGTCGCGACAATGGCTCCCGCCAATATTAATCTTTTCTCTCTTGATTCATAGTCTTTCCTTTTTTTAACACTGACACTCGTTGGAATGATTGATGTCAGTGACGCGTTTCTTTTAAACCCAATTCAATGCCCCGACGCCGCAACTGACGTTATCCGATGTTTTTCCGCCGCAAACCCTTCGTGGCGGCCGCGATAAGAGAGGCAATGATCGCAATCACTAAGGCCAGGCTGTCTATGCCATCTGCGATAAGCTTTACAGTCGTCACGGTCTGCTGAATCATCGCGGTGCCGGAACCGACAGGCAATATCCCACTGGCCATCGACGCGAGGAGACCGTCTTCAATAATTTCTGACGCGAGATACAACAAGGGTGACAGAAGAATAAAACGAAAGACTGAGGGGCCGAGATTAAAGCGCTTCAGGCCAAGTGCGATACCAGAACTCACCATCATTGTGCTCACCAGAGCATAAGGTATGTCGATAAATTGAAATAACACATAGTCATTTATAGCGTCACCCAATAGGGCAAAAGCCTGCGCTGGTTGCCCCTCGACAAAACCAAACACGGTTTCGGGAATTTGCGGCACGCCGAGAGCGCCCTGCGTTTTCTCAACAATATGCGTCCAGGGCCCAGGCAAGATGAATGCCCCGATAAAAAATACGGCATAAAATAATAGCCATAGCAAAAACCGCCGCCAGCTTGCCTTTTCTATTCGCGTATTGATCCAGTTAGACATGTCTTTGACCTCTTCATACAATGTTGCGTAGAGTTGTTTCTTTACTGATTATTGTTCAACGGCCACCGAAAAACGATGGCACATAGCCTGAAATCTGACCGTGCTAGCCGCTTTGCGTCAGCGACACCGCCGCGATGATAATAATCAAAAACAACCCGTCGGAATTTTTCGTTTATCGTTGATGATTATTGCCTCTTGAATAAACGCTTCTATCGTGCGCCAAACAGACCCGATATGAAATCAATCACATAGCTGAAGGGAGGTAGCCCCCAATAAAGGGGTCCAAGAGCGGCGCCAAGCACCGCAATCCATAACAGGATCTTGTTTTTTCTTTTTGGCAAGTATTGATCACTCATAATTAGCTCCTGGGTTGTCATTTCTAATAAAACTTACGCTCTACCGCCGAACAGCTTTCAGCCCTTCGTCCTCCAGCATGTTGACGAGGCTGTCCTTACCAACAAAATGGCCAACGCCGACATTGTAAAAGACAACGCCTTCATGCTCGTTCAGTAGTAATTGAATATCTTTCAGCCATCGCTCGTTACGCTGAACAAGCATCGCGTCATAGACGATCTCGTCTGCCCAGGCCCCATTTTCGCCATGCAACAACTCCGCAAGCGCATCAACGTCGCCTTTGGCCCAGGCGGCGTTGAGATCATCAAGTTCGTTGGGTTTAGTGTTAATATCGCGAGCCGCCTTAACCAGCATCTTGACATGCGTTTCTTCGGGAAGCGCGCTTATGATCTTTATGAGCGCGCCAGTTTCCTCTGCATATCGAACGGTCTTTTGCCCACCTTGCGCCTCTGTAACCAAAACGGCAGATACACCCTGTCTACTTTGGTATCCTTTTTTTACAATATTCAGCACACCAATCTGAATTGACGCCAGCCATGGCTTGAGTTGATCCAGCGCGGGCAGAGGCGCGCCCAACTGGGCCGTAACGGCGCCAATTTCTGCGTCCTGCGCATCACTCAATACGCCACGCAACGTTCGTCCATCTCTATAAACGCCCAGCTGTTGAACCAATTGCTGCATGGCGGCCTGCGCCTCCGGGCTACTGTCGCCTTCTAGAATGAAAGTGTCGGCGTCAGCTATCGCCGCATCGATAACGCCGTTGCGCCAAGTTAGATCAGGCGGCAGCAATTCCTGCGACCCAAATAAGTGAATGGTCGTGTCGGCATCAGCAAGCGTCCACATTGCCGGGCCAGGGGTTGGTGCAACATCTGCAACAGCCAGGCTTTCACCAGGGGTTGCACAGGCCCCGATCAGCGCTGTTAGGCTGATAAAAATGCTAAATTTGGATATAGCTTGAGTGTTGGTTTGGCTAACCATTGTTATCTCCGTTCAGTTTTTAAGGTTTATGCGTGTTGGTGTTTTTCGTGACGCCAGAGAAAATATGAATAACTGGCGGCGAATATTTTTAGTGAAATCAGCGCAGCAAGATATTTCCAAAAGACGCTTTGCGGTCCATCAAAGAACAACATGACGAAACCGCTCATGGAAAGCAAAACCAGACCCCGCCCCAAGAAGCGCTGGGTTTTATACCAGATACGATCATTATGCATGGACCAGGGCGTACGAAGCCCTGCCGGACTGCCGCGCTTTGTGGTGCCAATATAATTGCCCATCGCCAGGGAAAACACGAATGCAAGCGTGATGCTGGCTTTCATCAAATCGCTCTTGTCGGCGAGCCCAAGCGCATAGAGCGCAATGCCGCCCTGTATGATAAACGCCAGGACCGGCCCAAACAGCAGACTCAAACCAATGATAATATCTGATTTTTCGGTTTGATCCCCATCAAGTTTATTCCTGAGTGTCAGGTTCTTCGAATAATAAGAAAAAAGCATCACAATACCGCCAAAAGCTGGCATCGCGAATGGCCAAAGGGGTTGCAAAACGCCAAGCTTCAGGCCCATTTTTTTTGCGGGTGCAGCGTCAATGCCCGCGCCCGCGAGTTGCACCAACAAACCGACCAACAATGTAACGACCAAAATGCTGGCGGCGATCACAAAAACTTTCTTCATGTTGAAAGCTCCTTATGCGGCGTAAGCGATGCATTGGCGTTTTTTGGCTCTTTACCCACATCAAGAATTTCCATCACCGCCGTCATCGCCTCTTCTGCAACGGTGACATTCAACTGATAATAAATACTAACGCCTTCGCGCCTGGCTTCGATCAGGGCCGCCTCTTTAAGCGCTGCAAAATGGGTCGACATTGTCGGCTTTGAAACGTCGAAATGGGCGGCCAGATCACCGGCGCTCATCGCCCCATCCCGCAAGCGGGCGATAATGTCCCGGCGGATCGGATGCGACAGCGCTTTGAGTATCTGATTTATCTTCATACAGTAATAATTAGACATTACTCTAATTAGAGTCAAGGCTAATTATGAAAATTGTTTGTAGCTAACAGCACGGTCAGGGAACGGATATGGATAATCACTGCCTAGTTTGAAGCGACAAAGCGCCACGTCAATCGTCTTTCCAGGTGTTCCTGTTGGCCGCTCCCACGGCGCAAAGGGTGTAACAAGCGAAGCAAGATCTTGCGTCATTGCCAACACCTCTAAATCAGATAGTAAAGTTGGCGCCCCCTCGTCAAAATGCGTTTTTAACAACATCCCAATAACCTCTTTTCGGATGCAATTATTTGCGGTGAAGTCTCGCAAACAAACGCCGTAGGCACCACAAATCCATGAACGCCATTCATCTCGAGCGATCTGATGCGCTTTATGATTGTCCAGTGCGCCATCACTCGAATAGCAATCAGGATCGGCTGAATTGGCATTAGGGATGACTTTCAAAAGAGCGACAAACTCTTCTTCGAAGCTGGCTGTAAATTCCTCGGCAATGTCGCTAAGAGACTTGCCGCCACGCAGGTGCAATATTGTTCGGCGTATCCACCAGAGTGTAGCCGGGCTACACCACATTTTTCCACCCGCAGGAGCTTTAGAACTGGTTTGTCCCATATAAGCCGCTAACGCGCTCCACCACCCATACTCAGTATCAAAACTGTAAATAACACCGGGAATGCACTCATGCGCGATCATCTCATAAACTATTTTTTCTTCCACATCTGCAGCCTGCGCCAGCGACGAGATATCCCAGAACCAAAGCTCCATATATTGGAGTGCGCGTTCCTGATCTTCTGATGATAATTTGATATTCATGGGAACCTCTTACGCCCGGCAATGTAATTTGTAGCTTTCAGCTGGCAAGTGATCACAACAAACTCCTCACTGTTTCTCCACTCTTTAGCATGTTGTCATTCCTTTATGGTTCGACTATGATCGAACTATGAAGGACGGTCCAGATATTTCGAAAATTGCTACGCTGATTGGTGATCCCGCTCGCAGCAATATGCTCCTGGTGCTGATGGATGGGCGCGCATTGACCGCGAGTGAGCTTGCTTCTGCTGCCGGCATTACCAAACAAACCGCCAGCTTCCATCTCGCACGTTTACTGGATGGCGCATTGCTGGCGCGTGAAATTCAAGGCCGGCACCACTATTTCCGTCTCGACAATGCAGATGTCGGTCATGCGATTGAAGCCTTGTTAGGCATTGCCCAAAACAGGACGGGAAAACGGACAAGAACAGGCCCTAAGGAACCCGCATTGCGTAAAGCCCGGATTTGTTATGACCATCTGGCAGGAGAATTGGGTGTGCTTGTTTACGACCGAATGTGCGCTCAAAGATGGCTCGAGGGAGCTGGAAACGAAACGTTCGTGACGCCAAAAGGATGGGTCGCCCTCAAACGGATTGGCATCACGAAACCTGACCCTACAAAGTCAAGACGGCCACAATGCAAAACCTGTCTCGATTGGAGCGCGAGACGCCATCACCTCTCCGGTGTGATGGGTCAACACCTGCTCAAGCAGTTTTTTGAACTCGGTTGGGCCCAGCGACTGCCCAAAACCAGGATCATAAAATTTTCAAACAAAGGAGAAGCGTCCTTCAGGAATTGGCTCAACTGAAACAATCTTATGTGATTGTCTTTCCTCGTTATAACTGAACCACGAGATTCGTATTATTCTATGAGTATGTAGAGGTTATTGAGATGGGGCAAATGGTTTTAGGGAAGAGGGCTCTACAAATTAGAGCTCTAATCTCAAGTACATTTTAAGGTAAATGGCGATCCCGGCGCGATTCGAACGCGCGACCTCTTGATTCGGAGTCAAGTACTCTATCCAGCTGAGCTACGGGATCGTGGGGGAAATGGTGTTACCTATGTGTTACCTTTACTGTCTTCTCTAAACCCTGTGCAAGACTCGTATCTACACAAAGCATTGTAATATTTATCTTTTTAACCGCCTGATCTCTTCCTTCAAACCGCTTGACATCCCGCTTCGGAGGCGAATACTCTATCCAGCTGAGCTACGGGACCGTGGTGTTACCTTCAATTTTTTCTCAAGTCATTGTTCAAATCTCGTTCTGAACAAATCCTTGTATCTCTTTCGTTTTTTCGCACGCCAGTTCGCACATTTCGCGCTTGACATCCTGCTTCGGAGGGCAGCGCTCTATCCAGCTGAGCTACGGGCGCCAAAACGACGAAGGGGCGGTTTACGCGAAACCCGCACTCGCGGCAATATCGCAGACGGCCCCTCTCCTCCCTAATTGCACCATTCGTTTCTTTGAGAGTGTTCAAATAAGCCACTGCTGCCCGTTACGGCATTGCTGGATCCGAGACCGCGCCGTAAAGATATGCAATCGGCCCATTAAGCATGTGTAAAGATGTCTTTTTTTTCGAGCCAGCGTCAAAAAGCCTTTCATCCGCCGACGAGCCGCCACAAAATGCGCCCTAAAGTAACGCTTCAAAGGGCGGTCATTGCGTCAATTGGCTGGCGCCACAAAATCGCATGGGTGAAATAGTGATATCTCAAATGAAAAAATGGGCGCGCGCGTACTCAGGTATCGCCGTCTTTGCCGTTTTGGTCACCTGGCTGCTCGCCCCTTCTCCAAACGCGTGGGCCCAAACCGAGCCATCACCGCATGCAGGTGATGCACGCCTGGCCACACCGGCCATGTGGCGGATTAGCGACGAAGACAGTGAAATCTGGCTTTTGGGCACATTCCACATTCTTCCACCGGACATTAAGTGGCGCAGTCCGGCGCTTGAAGAGGCCCTGAATGCCGCTGAAACTGTTTATTTCGAAGTCGAAGCCGATACGCCAGCCGCCCAACAGCGCACGGTTCAGATTCTGATGGCCAAAGGTTATAACCCGCCCGGTTCAAAATTGAGCGACCTTCTCGGCAAAAAGGACGCTGCTAAACTGCAAGCGATTGCGCAAGAACTCAACCTCCCGATGGCGGCGATTGATACAATGCGTCCGTGGCAGGCCTTTTTGGCAATCAGTGTACAATTGATAGTCAAACAAGGGTTCGATCCCAGCGCAGGCGTCGATTCAGTGTTGATCGCGGAGATGCGCGCGCAAGGCCGTAATGTTCGCTACCTCGAAACTATTGACCAACAGCTTTCGTTTTTTACAGACCTCAGTCCAGAGTCTGAAAAGAACCTTCTCGTATTTACGCTTCGCGAGTGGGACACGCAAAAAGAGGACATCACCAAACTGCTTGACGCTTGGGCGATGGGCGACGTCGAGAGCATTGACAAGGTGATGAACGAGTCGATGCAAGACCTGGCGCCAGAAGTCTTTGAAACTCTAATCGTTAATCGCAACAAGGTTTGGGCGGAACGCCTCGCACACACGATGACAACCGGGTCAGGAAAAGCCCTTGTCGCCGTTGGAGCCGCCCATCTTGTCGGCGAATACTCCGTTCCAACACTTCTTGAGGCTAAGGGTTTTCAAGTAGAGCGTTACAATGCGGAGAGTGGAACCTCACCAGATCCTGTTGAATAAGAGTTTTACGCAATGCCTTTCTTTATAATAAAATGCGACGAGTACGGTTCATGCATTTTTCAATAGAGCATCGAACGAAAAATTTGCATCATAGACGCCAACCATACTCCGCACATCCCCGCGCAAGCGGGAATCCAGAAAACAAAGAAGACATGGATCCCCGCTTGCGCGGGGATGTGCGGGAATAAACTCAATGAATCGGAATAAACGCCCGATGCTATAGTGTATAGTGGTCCGCTGTTTGGAACGAACCCCACGGCGCCATTATCGCTCGGCGCTCTAAATTATCGTGAGAATCTCCTTCAACGATTTTTTCTTTAATGCATGATGAGAAATTGAAGCGTCCGAAGTCGGTTTTCCTGTTACTAATATCAAGTAAGGTTTCTCTGTGTCCGGACGTTTTAATTTCTGATTCAAAAACGTCATTGGATTTGGCGTATGAGTGAGTGTCGCAAGGCCCGCATGATGAAGCGCTGCAATCAAAAACCCGCAGGCAATGCCAACGCTTTCATTGACATAATAATTCTTTTTATCCATGCCCGCTTCAATCCCGCCACGGCGCTGAGCAAAAACGACAATGAGCCACGGAGCGACTTCCAAAAATGGCTTCTCCGGTCCAGTGCCGAGAGGGTCGAGCGCCTCCAGCCATTCGTCGCTCGCTCGCCCGCTATAAAACGCACGCTCCTCGATTTCAGCCGCCTCCCGAATTTCGAATTTCGTCGCTGGGTCGCCCACCAGAACGAAGTGCCATGGCTGGTGATTGGCGCCACTCGGCGCCCGGCCGGCGGCGGCGATACAGGCTTCAATCACCGCCTGGGGCACCGGCTCTGACGTAAAATCACGCACGGTGTGACGACGCCGGATCTCATCGAAAAACTCTTCGGCGCGAACGCGCATTTCTTCTTCAGAATACGAAACATAATCGCCAAGATCGGCAAGTGGCGTAAATTTATTATTCTCTGTCAAAGCACTCGCACCCTTCTTGGTTTAACGTCGGCCGAAGAGGCGTTCGATATCGGCAAGTTTCAACTCGACATAAGTCGGCCTGCCGTGATTGCACTGACCGGAATAAGGCGTGGCCTCCATTTGGCGTAACAAAGCATTCATTTCCACTGGCGTCATTCGTCGGCCCGCCCGGATCGACCCGTGACAGGCCATCGAACTGCAGACTTCTTCAAGACGCTCTTTCAACGCCAGACCTTCACCAAATTCCCCGAGGTCTTCCGCAAGTTTCCAAACAAGAGCTTTGACGTCTATGTCAGCGAGTAATGAGGGCGTTTCGCGCACCATCACAGCGTCATCCCCAAATTTCTCAATCACAAGTCCGAGTTCTGCAAACTCATCGGCGCGCATTGCAAGACGTTCCACATCCTCCACCTCGAGATCGATCACTTCAGGAATAAGAAGACCCTGGCGATCAACATTACCGGAGGCTAACGCCTGTTTCATTTTTTCATAAACCAGACGCTCGTGAGCCGCATGCTGATCAACTATAATGAGTCCATCGGCAGTCTGCGCCACGATATACGTTTCATGCAATTGCGCCCTCGCCGCACCCAATGGAAACTCTTCCGTGGATTGCTCATTTTCATATTCCATATCGGCGCGCGCCGACGGCGCATCGACGCCGTCAAACGTCGCTGAACGCTCCCCTAGCCCGCCAAGATTTTCAAGCGGGGCCTGCCCTCCTCTCACGAATGGATTGGGCGGCGAATAGACGTGGTTCCCGGACTGGAGCTGGGCCGGGCCGCCACTGTCAGACCGCATATGACCCAGCGCATAGGCAGAAACGGTCGTCGAGGCGCGATGGCCAGCCTCTGCCAAAGCGTGCCGCAGTGCGCCGACAAGAAGGCCGCGTACGACGCCCGCATCACGAAAGCGCACTTCCGTTTTTGCAGGGTGAACGTTGATGTCGACCAGCTGCGGTGAAACTTCCAAAAACAGCGCGACCGCCGGATGGCGGTTTCGGGCCAGAAAATCGGAATACGCCCCACGCACCGCACCAACCACAAGTCGGTCGCGAATGGGCCGATCGTTCACGAACAAAAATTGTTTGTCGGGAAGTCCGCGATTGTAAGTCGGTAAACCCGCAAACCCGGTCACCCGCGCCCCTTCGCGCTCGGCTAAAATTGGAACAGCATTATCGGCAAAGTCTGCGCCCATCACGGCGCCCAGCCGCCGAAGACGTCCCGCCTCGTCGTCTGACTCTGCGGGAAAAGAGAACACTTTACGCCCCGAAGAAATGAGAGCGAATGCTACGTCAGGGCGGGCCATCGCCAATCTACGCAGGATATCACCGACGGCAGTGGTTTCTGCCTGATCAGATTTGAGAAACTTCAACCGTGCGGGCGTCGCATAAAAAAGATCCCGCACTTCAACGCGCGTTCCGATAACATTTGCAGCCGCAGGGGCAGGGCCGTCAAGCGCGCCGCCGTGAACCGAAAGTTTGAATGCATTTGGCGCTCCAGCAATGCGAGAAATGATGTCCAGCCGCGCCACGGCGCCAATCGAGGGCATGGCTTCGCCTCGAAAGCCCAAGGTGGAAATATTCATTAAATCATAATCACCAGACGGTGAGGGAGAAAGTTTAGACGTCGCGTGACGTTCCACTGCGAGCAATAAATCGTCCGGCCCCATACCACAGCCGTCATCGGCGACAACAATGCGCGTCTTGCCGCCATTGGCGATTTCAACATCGATACGGCGCGCTCCAGAATCCAGGCTGTTTTCTACCAGCTCTTTCACAGCGGCCGCCGGCCGTTCAATCACCTCACCGGCAGCAATTCGATTGACCGCTTCCGGGGGCAGCCGGTGAATGGAAGGATTCGCGTTAAGCTGGGTTCGTGCGTGATTCGTCATGGTTCTTTATCGTGTTATAGCGCGCCAAAACTAAGTCCAAGCGGGAACCGAAACCGGTGCAAAGGCACACGCTTTCAGTGTATTCGAAGAAAAGGATTTATTTCTCCCAAAACGACGCGAAATTACGGGAACGGGGGGAACTTCCAGAAAAACTGAATGAGCAAACACCACCAGGCTGTCGCTCACAAACCGTATCCCGACACAAATGTGCATCGCTAAAATTCTTCGGGATAAAAACTTTAAAACCTTAGACCGCCATAGCCCGTAAACCAGCCTGCACCGCTCTTTCCAGAGCGCTGCACCAAAGCCTATTGCCGGAAGACCCGTAGTAGCACATTTAAACATCATCCGAGCAGTATACACCCGGTGATATGACCGGGGATAACTTTATGCGTTTAAAGTCTAACCATTAGAAAATACCGGGAAGATTGAGCGTTTTTGAACGCTTCACCTGAACGTCGCCATCACCAGTAACGCTCCGGATGGTGCGCTCTCTTTCCGCGAACCATTCCTCTGGGTTATCGACACGCAACGGCGCGACGGAATCATCAATTTTCCCATCGAAAAATTTCCAGAAGAGCAACTGGTTTGCCAAGCTGCGCTCTTTTTCGCCCCGGCCGCCATTTTCTGCACCCAATATGCTGCGGATATTAGAATCTGACGCCAATACACCCGCACGACGCAAAAGAAGCTGTTCACCAATGGACGGGGGCGCAACTGAGGCATCGCCCAGCAGAACCTGTTGAGCGCGCTCGGATGACGAAAGCTCTTGCGGCCGCGTTTCGCCTGGCTTTGGTGGGCGCAATTGGTAATCCGGAGGCACAACCAAAGGCGCTTTAGTCGTGATTGCGAACTCGTCTGGTGGATTCTTGCCGGCGCCAAGCGCTTTGCCGACGCCTACACAGCCTGACGTCGCAGCCGTAAATAAGGCCAAGAGCCCGACGCCCAAAAGGGTTCTCATTTCCATCACACAATCACTCCGCCAATTTTCGCTGACTATATCCCCGCTGTTCGCGAGAGGCAAAGCCGCTCATCCATCCATCTTCTTGTCGCGTGTACGCCACGCGTCGAGAAGAAGCAAACCAACGCCCACATTGATGGCGGCATCCGCCACATTGAACACCCAAGGAAATAAAAGGCCAGAAAAATCAAGGAAATCGACCACATAACCATAACAAACGCGATCGTAGAGATTTCCGAGCGCGCCGCCAATTATGAGTGCTACGCCGATCGCCGGGAGCGCCCGGTACAACCGCCCAAGCCAGATGATAAGGGCCAGAGAGATCCCCAATGATAATATAGAGAGTATAATGCGTGATCCCAGGCCACCGGCAAGCATGCCAAAGCTCGCGCCGTAATTCTGAACATAGGTCAGATCGAATATTGGAGAGATCTCGATCTGCTGGCCCCAGTGTTCCTGAAGGCGAAGAATTTTTTCGACCCAGAACTTGGACGCCTGGTCGAGTCCGACCACGAGCATGGCGCCGACCAACCCCCGGCGGAAATATGGATTTGCCCGGCTGTCTTTGAGCCAGGCCTTAAAGCTCGCAATGAAAGAACTCAGTGACAAGGTCATACGTCCGTCTCATCCTTGTCTGCATCACACTCGCCAACGGCATCGACACATCGCGCGCATAAGCCCGGATGGCCAAGATTCGTTCCCACGTCGGGCAGAAAGCGCCAACAGCGCTGACATTTCGAGTGGGTTGATTGAGTCGGCGATACGCAAACACCCGCTTGGACCTCATCCCGATAAGCGTCATCGGGGCCATCTCCGATTTCCAGATGCGCTGCTGAAGTAATGCACAGCTCGGCCAGATCAAGATCTACGCAAGCCGCATGCAAGGCTTGATCGCTGATATAGATCACCGGCGAGGCTTCCAGGCTGGCGCCAATACGTTTTTCGCGGCGCTCAACTTCGAGAGCACCGGTGACGACACGACGAACACGGCGCACTTTCGTCCACTTCTCACCCAGAACAGCGTCACGCCATTCAATCGGCGTCTTAGGAAATTGGCGCAGATGCACCGATCCGCTCTCGGACGGGAAACGCGAAAGCCACGCCTCCTCCATCGTAAACACACAAATCGGCGCCAACCATGCTGTGACGCGTTCGAAAACCAGATCCATTACCGTGCGCGCCGCCCGGCGGCGCAGCGAATCCGGCCGGTCGCAATAAAGGCTGTCCTTGCGGATATCGAGATAGATTGATGAAAGATCGATGGCGCAGAAATCATGCACCTTACGCCACACCATTTTGAAATCGAATTTCTCATAGCCTTCGCGCACGGCCGCATCGAGTTGCGCCAGAAGGTGAAGCATATACCGTTCGAGCTCAGGCATTTCCTCGACCGAAAGCCGTTCTTCTTCCGAGAACCCCTCAAGGGCGCCGAGCAAGTACCGCAACGTGTTGCGGAGCTTGCGGTAAGCGTCGACGGACGATCCGATAATCTCTTTGGATATGCGCAAATCATCTGTGTAGTCGGAGCTTGCAACCCAGATGCGGATCATCTCCGCGCCGTAAGATTTTATGACATCATCGGGCGGCATAACATTACCGAGCGACTTCGACATTTTTCGACCATCACCATCAACCACAAAACCATTGGTGACAACATGTCCGTAGGGCGCACGTCCTCGCGTACCGCAGCTTTCCAGCAACGATGACTGGAACCAGCCGCGATGTTGATCCGAGCCTTCGCAATAAACATCCGCAGGCCACGTTAAATCACTGCGCCCTTCAAGAACAAAAGCGTGCGTGGAGCCGGAGTCAAACCAGACGTCCAGAATGTCTTCAATTTTTTCATAATCATCGACGTTATAGCCCGAACCGAGAAACGCGTCCGCCGACAGATCGAACCATGCATCTGCGCCGTGCGCATCGATTGCTTTGATGATGCGTTCGTTGACGGCGGCGTCTGCAAGGATTTCGCCGCTTTCCTTGTTCACAAAGATTGTAATCGGCACGCCCCATGCGCGTTGACGGGAAATCAACCAATCGGGGCGGCCTTCGACCATCGTTCGAATGCGGTTGCACCCCTGCGGCGGTGTAAATGTTGTTTCGTCAATCGCCGCCAGGGCGTTTTCACGTAGCGTTTTACCATTCTGGACTGGCTTATCGAGTGCGATGAACCATTGCGGCGTATTGCGGAAAATCACCGGCGCCTTTGAACGCCATGAATGGGGATAGGAATGCGTTAGCCTGCCACGCGCGAGCAGTGCGCCTTTTTCGATCAATGCATCGATAACGGCTTTGTTTGCGGGGCCGTCCTTGCCCTTTTTCTTCCCCTCGGTGACAAGGACCTTGGCCCCTTCGAAGCCAAGCGCTTCATTTGTAAACGCTCCGAATTCATCGACCGTGTGCGGAATTTCTGAGTGCGCATAACCATGATTGATCCAGGCGATATAATCTTCCTGGCCGTGGCCAGGCGCGGTGTGAACAAAACCCGTCCCCGCCTCATCGGTGACATGGTCGCCATCCAGCAGCGGCACGGGGAATTCATAACCGCCGCCAAAACCTTTAAGCGGATGAGCGCAAACAAGACCCGACGGGTCGACAGCGCTCAATCGTTTCGCATCAGCGATTTTCGCAGCGGTGAATACATCCGCAGCAAGATTGTCGGCAATGATCAGTTTCTCGCCAATTCTCGCCCAGGGTTCGAATTCAGATTCAGCGAACGCCGTGACTTCATAAAGCCCGTAGGAAATCTTGTGTGAATAACAGATCGCGCGGTTGCCGGGGATCGTCCATGGGGTCGTCGTCCAGATGACGACCGACGCTCCTTGCAAGTATTCAGGCGTTTTGGAGCCGTCGGCTTTCGTATTCCGTACGGGAAACTTCACCCAGATCGTCGGCGAGATATGGTCGTGATATTCAATTTCAGCTTCGGCCAGGGCGGTCTGTTCAACAGGCGACCACATCACTGGCTTTGATCCCCGGTACAAAAGACCGAGATCAACGAATTTTAAAAGCTCAGCGGCGATCTGCGCTTCGGATTTATAATCCATAGTCGTATACGGATTATCCCAATCCCCTTCACCCCCAAGACGCTGAAACTCATCGCGCTGGATATCAAGCCATTTTTGAGCGTAAACACGACAAGCGCTGCGAAACTCCGAAGACGGCACGTCACGCTTCGCCCGACCCTTCGATCGGAATTCTTCTTCAACTTTCCACTCGATGGGGAGCCCATGACAATCCCACCCAGGCACATAATTGGCGTTAAAGCCGGTCATCTGCTTGGAGCGAACGATTAAGTCCTTCAAAACTTTCGTCAGCGCCGTGCCCATGTGAATATGCCCATTGGCGTAAGGCGGACCGTCGTGCAGCACGAAGGAAGGGCGATCTTTCGCGTCCTCACGAAGCTGTCGATAAAGCCCCATCGCCGCCCATCGTGCGAGCCATTCCGGCTCACGCTTGGGCAACCCGGCGCGCATAGGGAACTCGGTTTTCGGCAGAAAAAGTGTATTTTTGTAATCACGGTCCGGGGTGTCGGAACCGGTATTCGATGCATCTGGCATCGCTCATCTCATTTTTGCTAGGTTCATACGGGCGATATCCATCCCGGACCGCTGTCGCTCTTTCAAGGACTGCGGGCCGGGCCCGTAATTCGCGGGACCGTCGATATGGGTATTATGACGCTGTTCATTCGGCGTTGATAACAGGGGAGCGGGTGTTCGTCACGGAAATTTCCCCGGAGATGCGCTTTTCCAATCCGCGAACAAAAAAACCGGCCAGACAAAGCCCAGCCGGTCGTTATGATCAGGAGTCTCGAGATCGACCGTCAGATCAATTCGAGCAATCGTATGCCGTCATTGTTCGCTTCACAGGTCATGACGCGCAACCATTGGCCGCCATCGCGATCCTGCGTTGTAAAATCAGCCTCGAACCGCCAGACGCCATCGCCGGTTTGACGCGCTGAGTTGGGGACTGCCGGTGTCGCCACCATAAGCCCGCGGTCCTTAAGCGAAGCCCGCGCCCGCTTCGTGCAGGCATTGAACGCCCGCTGCTCAGATGGGTAATCAGCGCTATAGGGAGCATCGCCACCCTCGAGGGCGAGCTCAATATCATCACTGTTTTCTGCGGCTGGCGAGGACTGGCGATAATAATACTCGCTTGAAGGTCGCGGCGAACCATATCCCTGATTGCCATAGGAAGAATTGCCATAGGAAGAATTGTACGAATCCCGTCTCGAGCCATCGATTGCCGAATCTATCAAAATAAGCCCGCCGACTACACCAAGTGCGATCAATGCTGCGTCGCCGCCATGCCCGTGATGGCTATAACCGTAGCCGTATCCGCCACCATAATACGAAGAGCCGGAATGATGGCGATTGCCATGGCCACCGTGATGGCGACCATGACCACCATGACGTCGGGAAGAGTGGTGACCATTATGACCGCCGTGACCACTGGCGTGATGACCACCATGCCGGCCGCCATGATGTCCGCCTTTCCCCTTGGCAAAAGCGGGTTGGGCGCCCCCTAACGCGAGCGCCGCAGCGGCTGCAACAAGTAAAAAACGGTTCATATTTTGCCTGATCATTACGCACCTCCTTCGCCGAGAACCCTCGACATGGTCACGGCTACGATAGCTATTTTCAGCTTCATTGTGACCACTTTGAGGCACATAATCGCGGATGACACTGTTGTGACCTGCAAGATTGAGGCTATTTCTGCTTAGGTTTGCCGCGAACCAGTCAGAAGCGCCCGCGCCGCTGCGCAATCTATGGCTATCTGCGCCTTCAGCGCATCAAGGCTTTCGAATTTTCGCTCTTCCCGGATAAAGTCAAAAAAGGCGACTTCAATGGTTTCACCGTAAATGTCGCAGTCAAAATCGAACAAGTGCGCCTCGAGCAGAACCGCCTGAGCGCCCACAGTGGGGCGTCGACCAAAATTCGCGACACCCAAGTGTTCTTTTCCACGCAAGGTCACCCGAACACAATAAACCCCTCTCCTGGGTTCGAGCAGTAAGCCCATGGAGAGATTGGCAGTTGGGAAGCCCATCGTACGGCCTAGTTTCTGACCCTCCTGGACGATTCCGCGCGCCGCCCACGGTCTGCCGAGCATCCGGGCAGCCGCCATCAAGTCGCCCGCCCGAATCGCAGACCGAATACCGCTGGAGCCGATTTTATCCACATCCGGTGTTGCTCGCTTGGGCGTAATGAGTCGCACAGCCAGCCCAGCCTCGGCACCCAACCGCATCAAGGCTGACGCATCCCCCTCGCGTCCCCTGCCGAAGTGAAATTCCTCCCCAACAATCACACCCGAGAGATGAAGATCGCCAACAAGAACATCGTGAACGAAGGACTCCGGCGAGAGCGAGGCGAGCGCAGAATCAAAACGCAAGCTCAAAATTTCTGTGGCCCCATGCATGCGCAACAATTCATCGCGCATTTCGGGCGTCGTTATAAAAAACGGCGGATCATCCGGTCTGAAAAAAATTCGCGGATGTGGGTCAAAAACGACCACATTCGGAGCCACGCCAAGTTCGTCGGCGAACCGTGTCGTTTGCGCCAGCAATTGTTGGTGCCCGACATGCACACCGTCGAAATTCCCAATTGCCGCCACCGGTCCACGCGGAGGCGTAAGCTCGCAAGTTTCTTTCACCACCGCAACGCCTCCATCGTGGCGACCGCATGAACCCTTTCAGCATCCATCATTTGTCGGATGGATTCACAATCTAACTCTCCTTCATGAATCCCACCAGCGCCAGAAACAAATACTGCATCTAACCCTTGAGCATTTGCGCCCGCAATATCAGTCGCAAGCCCATCGCCAATGACCAAAATACGCCGCGGGCCGGCGCCATCTGCGTTCAATTCCTTAAGCTTGATTTTCGCGAGTTGATAAATCGGCGGATGTGGCTTGCCGCCGTACACAACCTCACCGCCCAGACTTCGATACAGTTCTCCGAGCGCTCCAGCACAATAAATAAGCCGGCCACCCCAACGAACGATCGTGTCAGGGTTGGCGCAAATCATCACCGAGCCTCGGCGGACGGCACGCTCAAGAAGATCTCGGTAAACCTCGGGCGATTCCGTCTGATCATCGACCAACCCGGTGCAGATGATAAATCGCGCGTCTTCGAGACTAGAAAACTCTAGATCGAGCCCCTCATAGAGGGGGTCGTCTTTTTCCGGTCCCAAGCAGTAAAACGGTCCGGGCATGCGGCGTTTAATTTCCGCGCGAGTGGCGTCTCCTGAAGTCACAACACCGTCATACGCATTCCTCGGCAATCTCAGCCGGTCGAGCTGCGCGGGGATGATCGACGATGGACGCGGCGCATTTGTAACAATGATAACGGGACCGCACGAGCGGCGAAACTGGAAGAGCGCATCCGCTGCTTCTGGAAACAAAGACACACCATCATGAATAACACCCCATGCGTCACACAAGAGGGCGTTATATTGCCCGCTCAGCGCATGCAGGCCGTCTATTTTGGTCAATTCGGACACAACGCTTGGCGATAAGGCGATGGGAAGCGCCGGTCAAGCACATCGAACCGTCAAGGCGCTAAGAGGCCTTCGCTAATGGCATTGTGTTTTTCAAGTAAAATTCGGCGGGGCGTGGCGCGCCAAACAGATCGCCCTGGCCGTAATCTATACCAAGTGCGAGAATTTCTGGCATATCAGTTTCAAATTCGACCTTTTCGACAATAAGGTCGATGCCAGCCTCATTCAGCTCCCGATTGAATGTCCGGGCGCGAGCCGCTGATGATGCATCGCCATGACTAGCCGCCAGCATCAGTGCGCTGGAGGCCTTGGCAAAACGAAAATTCTTTGCACGTAACGCTGACCAATCATGATCGAGCGAGTTAATATGATCGACGGAAAATGCGAACCCTCTCTCAGCAATCCCTGCAAGATTCTTTTCAACCTTTGAATGCATGATTTCTATAGCAGGAAAAGTGAATTCAAAAATCAGCTGCGAAGCCAAATCCGCATTTGCATCAAGATAATCCGTAAAGAGATTGAAGAACTCTTCATCATATAATGTAGCTGGTGAGATATTACAAAAAACCGAAAAATGACGATCACCTTCACTCAGGTTTCGAACAGCCTGAACCGCCCGCAATAGGATCATATTGTCAATGATCCCTATACGATTTGCGCGCTCTGCCGCCTCGAGGTAAGCGAGAGGTTTAATGACCGACCCATCCTCAGCGCGGAGGCGGGAATAAGCTTCAAAGAAACGCTGCTTGCGCTGAGGCAGGCTGACAACGGGTTGAAGATACAGATCGATACGATCTTGCTCGATCGCACTACGCACTCTTTCCAATATAGTGGCGTCTTTATCTGGCATGATGGGAAGAGGTGCAAAGTTTAACGAGAGCGAAGATGATCCGTTTCCAGAGAATTGAGATTTCTCGTACCTAGAAATAAGGCGGCGCAACATATCGACTTCGCGTTGCGCGCAACTAAGTGCGAAACCAAGCCTCGCATGAAGTATTATTGAGACGATAAGCGCAGCCGATAACCAAATCTCCGTGCTGGGAGAAAAATCTTCAGCAATGACAGCGAATATAACGAGGCAACCTGCGACACCGGCAGTGAACAAAACCAAATCGCCATACCTGGAACTGCGTTGCCTGAAATTCATGTTTCACACTCGGCTGTGCGGCAGTGCAGTTGCGTATCAGCTAAATTAGCGCCATCGCCGCATTACGGAATGACGACACTATGAAAAGTCTGTTGATAAGGAATTAACTTTAATTGAAGTCATACAAAAGCAGGGAAGCAACAATCAAGACGGTTGCAAGCCACTCAGTGATGTGACCAAGAAGCAATCCCTGGGGCATGGCGTTAACAGAGCGGAAGCGGGCGATAAAATAAAAACCCGCCCGTTTAAAACGGGCGGGATGTTCGTTCAGAAGCCGGCCAGAATCCGGCCAGAATCCGGCGAAAAGCCAAAAACCGCTGTTACCAATTCTTATTGAAACGCGCTGTCGACCGGATCGATGACAATCTCAACGCGGCGGTTCGCCGCGCGACCGGTTTGGGCAGAGTTATCAGCAACTGGATGGGATTCACCAAAACCAACGGCCTGTAACCGACCATATTCAACACCCTGCGCCGCAAGATAGTTTGATACCGACAACGCCCGGCGCTGCGACAATTGCTGATTGTAAGATTCAGAACCCGTAGAATCCGTATGGCCATAAACGCTAACCGCTGTCCTATCGAACTCTTTAAGCACAACGGAAACTGAGTTGAGCGTTTCATAAAAACCCGGCGTAACGTCGGATTGGTCGACACCGAACGTAATATTAGACGGCATGTTGAGGATAATGTTGTCACCGTCACGGGTTACCGATACGCCACTATTGGCGAGGCGCTCACGAAGCTTGGCCTGCTGGCGGTCCTGATAGACGCCCATCCCGACCCCGATCGCCGCGCCTGAAGCGGCCCCAATCGCGGCGCCTTTTCCGGCATTTCCAGTAATCGCGCCGATAACCGCACCGGCAGCAGCGCCCGCAGCCGCACCACCGGCGCCACTCGTCACCGTCCGGCTGGCGCGTTTTTCACCGGTATAAGGATTGGTCGTGCAGCCAACAGCGAAAATCGCTATGGCCCCCAGAAGAATGAATTTCCGCATAATTACGTTCCTTTGCTGCCTCGACGATACTCATTCCTAAAAACGCTGGGTCGCGTAAAAAAGCGAGCGGAATTTGAATATGCCGATTCTGATCTTCTCGTAGAAACCGCTCAATTGCGGCGAAAATATTACAAAATCATCACAAAACTGCGGGCAGAAACTGACCGCTCAATAAGCCTACAACACACAATGCAAGAAAAGGCAGAAAAAAACACTCAGCGCCCTTGACGGATCTATGAGGGCTCATTAGATCCCTGCTAGCACTCACCGTCATCGAGTGCCAGAAGGGCGGTAATTATCGCCATCACACACACAACCTATTGTTTTTAAATGCATTTTGCATATAAGGGAGATGAACTTCATGGCTTTTCGGCCTCTCCATGATCGTGTTCTCGTTCGTCGCATCGACGAGGACGAGACCACCGCAGGCGGCATCATCATTCCAGATACCGCGAAAGAAAAACCCCAACAGGGCGAAATCATCGCCGTTGGCTCTGGCTCACGTGGCGATGATAACGAAATCATTGCTCTCGACGTCAAACCTGGCGACCGGATCCTCTTCGGCAAGTGGTCTGGTTCAGAAGTAAAGATCGACAACGAGGACCTCCTTATCATGAAGGAATCTGACGTCCTCGGTATTCTCGACTGATTGTAATCGAAGATTTTAGGAGAACAGCACATGGCTGCTAAAGAAGTTAAATTCGACGTTGAAGCGCGCGAAAAAATGCTGCGCGGAGTCGATATCCTCGCCAATGCGGTGAAGGTTACTCTCGGTCCGAAAGGCCGTAATGTCGTTATCGACAAATCGTTTGGCGCACCACGCACAACGAAAGACGGCGTCACCGTAGCGAAAGAAATCGAGCTTGAAGACAAGTTCGAAAATATGGGCGCCCAGATGGTACGCGCTGTGGCATCGAAAACCAATGATGAAGCCGGCGACGGCACGACGACGGCGACGGTCCTGGCTCAGGCAATCGTTCGCGAGGGCTGCAAATCAGTTGCTGCCGGCATGAACCCGATGGACCTGAAGCGCGGTATCGAACTCGCCGTCACGAAAGTCGTCGAGGACATCAAAGCCCACTCTACAAAAATTGTATCCTCTGACGAAATTGCTCAAGTCGGTACGATTTCATCCAATGGCGAAAAAGAAATCGGCGCCATGATTGCCGAAGCCATGGACAAGGTCGGCAATGAGGGCGTTATCACGGTCGAAGAAGCCAAGTCACTCGCCACCGAACTCGATGTCGTCGAAGGCATGCAATTCGATCGCGGTTATTTGTCACCGTATTTCATTACCAATGCTGAAAAAATGAT
This sequence comes from Parvularculaceae bacterium, assembly GCA_021776435.1. GTDB lineage: Bacteria > Pseudomonadota > Alphaproteobacteria > Caulobacterales > Parvularculaceae. The sequence goes on from JAJFFW010000026.1 coordinate 27,505, forward strand.
CGCTGAACTGGAAGATCCTTATATTCTTCTACATGAGAAGAAATTAGGTAACCTCCAGGCGATGCTGCCACTTCTTGAAGCAGTCGTTCAATCAAGCCGTCCACTTCTCATCATCGCTGAAGATGTTGAAGGTGAAGCGTTAGCGACCCTCGTCGTCAACAAGCTGCGTGGCGGTCTGAAAATCGCTGCGGTTAAAGCTCCCGGCTTTGGCGACCGTCGTAAAGCAATGCTCGAAGACATTGCAGTGCTCACCGGCGGTCAGGTCATTTCCGAAGACCTCGGCATCAAGCTTGAAAACGTCACACTCGACATGCTCGGTACGGCGAAGAAAGTATCGATCAACAAAGATGATACAACCATCATCGACGGGTCTGGTGAAAAAGCGGATATTGAAGCCCGCACAGCGCAAATCCGCAAGCAGATCGAGGACACGACCTCCGATTATGACCGTGAAAAACTGGAAGAACGTCTGGCGAAACTCGCTGGTGGTGTTGCTGTGATCAAGGTCGGCGGCGCAACGGAAATTGAAGTTAAAGAACGCAAGGATCGCGTCGATGACGCGCTCAATGCAACGCGCGCAGCGGTCGAAGAAGGCATCGTCCCCGGTGGCGGCGCCGCGCTGCTTTACGCATCAAAAGCGCTTGATGGATTGACCGGTGAAAACGCCGATCAGACCTCTGGCGTCAATATCATTCGCCGAGCCTTGCAAGCGCCGATCAGACAGATTGTTAAAAATGCTGGCGGCGAGGGTTCAATTGTTGTTGGCAAGCTCCTGGAGCAAGACAGCTACAAATTCGGCTTTAATGCGCAAACGGACGAATATTGTGATCTCATCGCCGCTGGAATCGTAGATCCAGCGAAGGTTGTTCGTCATGCCCTTCAGGATGCAGCCTCCGTGGCTGGCCTCCTGATTACCACTGAAGCCATGGTTGCCGACGCTCCGAAGAAAGACGGCGGTGGCGCCATGCCTGATATGGGCGGAATGGGCGGTATGGGTGGTATGGGCGGCATGATGTAGCCCCAAACCAGCCTAATAATTTTGTTGCGTACCAAAGGGCGGTCTTCGGACCGCCCTTTTTTCAACAAGCCTAGGTCTATTCGGTGGAGCCTCTGACACGACGTTATCCATAGCAACACAGCAGTCCTCTGACGCGGTCCATCAATTCCTTGTCGCAGTGGGCTAGCACAACGGTTAAAGTCAAAGCTCAAACTATTGATTCTGATGCGATGTAGAGAACACCATGATTGAAATCTTTCTCACGACCTTCCTCACTGCGTTCGTAACACTGTTCATCGTGATCGACCCGATCCTGGTGACGCCGATCTTCGCGGCGCTGACCAAGCACGACAAACCGCGCGATCGCTTGCGGGTCGCGCTTTCGGCGGCGATCTATTCCGTCGGCATTCTTTTGCTCTTCGGCTTCGCCGGAAACGCCATGCTGCACCATCTGGGGGTCAGTTTCGCGGCGTTTCGCGCCGCCATGGGCATCATTCTTTTCATCATGGGCTTTCGCATGTTTTTCGACCCGGACAGCGAAACACAGGCGAAGACGCCGGGCCCGCAGGCATCCGCGCGCGACAATATCGCGTTTTTCCCGCTAGCGATTCCGATGCTGGCGGGGCCGGGCGCGATCGCGACAATCATGCTGCTGATGGGACCGGGCGCCCAATTGACCGAAAAAGCCGCAGCGCTCACAGCCATGGCGCTGGTGCTCGCGATCGGGGTTCTCATGATGGCGTTCGCCAGCCGCATCGGCGACGTTCTCGGGCGCACCGGCATGAACGCCATCACGCGTATTCTGGGCATGCTGTTGATGGCGCTGTCGACGCAATATGTGTTCGACGGGGTTCGCGTCGGTGTCTTGGGTCAGACAGCGGGCTAAAGGGCGTCTTCCAAATAGTCCTGCGTTTCCGCAAACCCGTTACCCCCTGGCGAAGCGCCGTAACGCAATGTCGACCCGCTGAGGCTAGGCCCAGCCCCATCACCAGCGCAGACAAAATGGGAAAGCCGCTTCATCCGAGACGCGTCCGACCGGCAAACCGCTTCAACGGCGCCGAGCGCACTGTCACAGGCTTTGGCGAGGCTATACCCCTCGGGCCAATCGATGACCGAACGCCAGTCAATTTGAGCATCTATGTTTGTACCGCAGACCGAGCCCGTAAATGCGGCCTCGCGGTCCAACGCCTCTTCTTCAGCGTCTTGTGCGCGCAGAACCTTTAGGGTTTGCGCATCTGCAGCTGCGCCAGCGAATAGGGACATCACCAGCACAACTTCACCCATAATCTTCATGGCGCGTAGCACGGTCATAGGGCGATCATTCATCGCCAATGCGGCCTTTTTGAGACGGGTTTCTGACATTTTCACACGCGACTTAAAGCGACTCTTCCAAAAACAACACAATCTCGGCAGATGAGGGACGACCTTGAACGTCTAGTGACGGATTATACCGGACCTCCAGAACTTTTTGGTTAAGAATTAACTGGGCCGTTCCGTCGGGCACAAAATGCACAACCTCGATCCGTCCTGACACAACCTGCGCTCCTGTAGGATCCCCAGAGACTGCGGCAATACCTTTAGCCGCCACAACGATGGCGTCGGCGAGAACGGCCGCACCAATGACTTCATCCGTAGCAGGATCGTCGATCTCAAAAATAATTGGCGCACCGGTTATCGCGCTGATGGCGGCTGTCGCCGTTCGCGCCCGCCGATGGGCGGTCTGGGGGTCAATATAGGACAGATGCAGACTTTTTTCTTCACCATAAGACTTGGATGCAGCTTTTCCCTCACTCTCGCCAGGCCAATAGACGGTCGCACCCCCGTATGACGCAATTCGCAACAGCGCTTCACCGCGTGCATTTTTGAAAATCACGTCTCCGCGTGGTCCGCGTGTCGGGGTGAGCGCATGTATCTCTGCCGCCGTGCCTCGTGGTTCGAAACTGCATTCGAGCCTTGGGTCACTCGCTGTGCATAAGAAGGAAATGCGAGCTTGCGCTCCCATATCCTCAAACAAAAATGCGCGGTCATCCGTCGCCAGAGCATAGTGTTGGGCTGTTGAGCGTCGGGTTCTATCTTTATACCGCTTACGCTTCTTACCAACAAGCGCCGTAAACGGATCATGGTCGTCGACTTGTGTAATGAATATAGCGCCATCTGCAGCGCCTGCAGGTTTTGGCGCCACGACAGCAGCGGCGACGAGCAGGCCCACGCCCGTCGCGATTGACGTCCAAATCCTTAAACCGCTGCACATAATCACTGTATGCTCTCCGGAACCCAACCAGCCGCAACCTGGCTTTTGTACTCTAGTTTAATCAATCAATTGGGCGAAAACCGGGCGCCATTCCGCTACAAAGCAACGATTTAATGAACCTTTCCCCGAAAAGCGGGCATTAACAAATAAAACCCGCAATCCAATGGGGCGCAGGAACGCAATTTGCGAAATTAATCCCTCTAAACGCGCCCCTGTCTTCATCAAGCGCTATGCTGCGATGTATTGCCCACCATTAGCCGTGAGCACGGCGCCGGTGATGAAGCCCGATCCCTCGCCCGCCAAAAAGGCGACGCACTGACCGATCTCTTCTGCAGAACCAAGGCGTCCAACTGGAATCTGGGCGACAATGCCTGCTAAGACCTTCTCATCCAGGGCCGCAACCATTTCCGTATTGATGTATCCTGGAGCGATCGCATTAACGGTTACACCCTTGCGCGCACCTTCCTGTGCGAGGGCGCGCGTAAACCCTATCATGCCGGCTTTCGCCGCTGAATAATTGCACTGACCAGCCTGACCTTTCTGACCGTTGATCGATGAGATGTTGATCACCCTTCCAAAACCACGCTCGCGCATGCCTGGAAAGACCTGGTGCGTCATATTAAATACGGAATCGAGGTCGGCCCTGATAACCTCATTCCATTTTTGCGGTGTCATCTTATGGAAGAATCCATCCCGGGTGATGCCCGCATTATTGACGAGGATATCCGTCGCGCCCTGCACGCTCTCAACTTCCGCAACCCCTTCGCGACAAGCCGCATAATCACCGACATCCCATTTAAATACACTGATGCCGGTTTCATTTTTGAACTTGGCTGCGGCCTCATCATTACCGGCATAAGTCGCCGCGACTGAGCATCCAGCACCTTTCAAACTGAGTGCGATAGCACGGCCAATGCCACGCGTGCCTCCGGTTACAATAGCATTCTTACTCATTGTATCGCTCCCTCTGTGGCCGGAAGAACGCCCAGCGCATATGAACTCTTAGTGATACAAGTCGACATTTCTTTCATGGCGGCGTTTGGGTCTTCAAAATCGCACTCGACTTTTAAAGCCGCTCAACGCACATGGCGATGCCCATGCCGCCGCCAATACAAAGCGTTGCAAGACCTTTATGCGCATCACCGCGCCTCATTTCATAAAGTAGTGTTGTTAAAATACGCGCCCCAGAAGCACCGATCGGGTGTCCTAGCGCAATCGCGCCGCCATTGACGTTGACCTTGGCAGGGTCCCAACCAAGCTCCTTACCGACCGCGAGAGATTGGGCCGCGAAGGCTTCATTCGCTTCAATGAGATCAAGATCACCAATAGTCCATCCCGCTTTTTCCAGAGCAAGACGCGACGCCGGCGCCGGGCCGATACCCATTATCGCAGGATCAACCCCACAATGCGCCCAGGAAGCAATGCGCGCTAAGGGTTCAATACCCCGCTTATCGGCTTCGGCCTCACTCATAACGATGACAGCGGCGGCGCCGTCATTGAGCCCAGAAGCATTCGCCGCAGTGACAGTACCACCTTCGCGAACAAAAGCGGGGCGTAGTCCGGATACGGAATCAAGTACAACGCCTTCGCGAATAAATTCGTCTTCTTCGAAAACAATTTCGCTCTTACGAGACTTTATGACAACCGGAGTGATTTCATCTTTGAACTTACCCGCTTTTCTTGCGGCCTCCGCCTTGTTTTGGCTGGCGACAGCGAATGCATCCTGTTCTTCACGACTGATTTCATATTTCTGCGCGAGATTCTCCGCCGTCTGGCCCATGTGATAATTATTGAAGACATCCCACAAGCCGTCTTTAATCATCGTGTCCGTATAGCAGGCGTCACCCATCTTTACGCCGTTGCGTAAGTGTGCAGCATGGGGCGACAAGGACATGTTTTCATGACCGCCAGCCACGACTATGGATGCATCACCCATTCCGATAGCCTGGGCAGCAAGCCCGACAGCGCGCAATCCCGATCCGCAGACCTGATTGATCGTCATAGCGGGTCGTTCTTTCGGCACACCGGCTGACATGCCCGCCTGCCTAGCCGTATTTTGTCCCTGCGCCGCCTGAAGCACATGCCCCATGATGACCTCGTCGACATCATCGCCCATAATCCCAGCGCGCTTCAACGCCTCTGCAATAACGATCTCACCCAGCCTCGCAGCGGGTGTCGACGACAGTGATCCACAAAAAGACCCGATGCCAGTACGGGCTCCTGCGGCAATAACGATTCCACCCATAAATCCTCCTTAACAGCTTATTTTTCAGTCCGCTCCGCAATCCACCTGAGAATACAGGCCTGCGAAGCGCAGAGTTACTCAAATACTGGCCCAAGATGCAGAATAGCGAAGCCCGTGGGCAAACTTAATTTTCATGCTATAGCAGGATTAGCAAGTGCACAAAACGACCGCGCCGCAGCATTTGATCTCGTAGCCGGTCACAAAAAAGAGGTGGGTCATGTCCGATCCGGATGCAAATCGTGTTAAGAGCGAGAACGGCAAACCGATTGTCATAAAGAAATATGCCAACCGCCGCCTCTACAATACGGCAACGAGCTCTTATGTCACCCTCGATTACCTGTCCGAGATGGTCAAGGACGGACAAGATTTCGTCGTTTTTGACGCTAAATCCGGCGCTGACATTACGCGCTCAGTCCTCACACAGATCATTTTCGAGGAAGAGAACAAAGGACAGAACCTTCTGCCAGTCCAGTTTCTTCGCCAGCTCATCACGTTCTACGGTGACAGTCTGCAATCGTTCGTGCCGTCTTATCTCGAAATGAGTATGGACGCATTCTCGAACAATCAGAATAAAATCAAGTCACAAATGCAGAAATCCATGAGTGGGGCACCCGGTTATCAAGTGTTTGAAGAAAGCATTCGCCAAAATATGGCGCTCTACGAACAGGCGATGAAAATGTTTGCGCCAATGGGCGGGATGTACGGGCAGGCCCCAAAGACGCCAAAAGCCAGTGCACCGGCAGGGGACGAGCCAAGCAACATCCGCGAATTAAAATCACAGTTGGCCGCTTTGCAACGCCAGCTCGACAAGCTCTCTGAAAAAGATAATTAATTAAGACGAACCGTCAGGTGCGCGTGGCTCTCACTGGCGGATCATTCGGTGCGCCTTCAGGAAGCCAGCCCGGAGTAACTTCGGGTTTGCCAATCAAATACCCTTGAAGAAAATCGACGCCGAGCCCTTTTAAGAGCATGGCGTCGGCTTCGTTTTCAACCCACTCGGCGACGGTCTTCATCTCGAAATTACGCGCCAAATCCAGAAGCGTGCGCACGAAGAGCTGGTTCTCGCGGGAGGATGCGACGCCTGTAACAAAGGAGCCGTCAATTTTTAGAATATCAATATCCAACGCCTTCAAATTACGGAACGATGTGTACCCCGCACCGAAATCATCAATCGCGAACGAACAGCCCAACTCTTTAATTTCCGACACGAACTCAATGGACGCATCGATCGCATCGATCACTTTCGTTTCAGTTAGCTCAACTGTAATTCTTTTTGCCAACATCGTGTTGGCGCGCAACTGAGCGACATACCCTTCAGCCCACACTGCGTCCTTCACCGTTTCCATAGAAACATTCACGTTGAGATGAATGTTTGGGCAAATTGCGAGAGTATTGATCGCAAGTTCTAAGACTCGCCGATCAAGAAGGTGAACAAGACCCAGCCGCTCGGCGACAGGAATAAATTCCGGCGCCGAAACCTCACGCCCATCTTCCCCGCGCATGCGAATAAGACATTCGAATTTCGAGGGCGTTTCATCAAGGTCAGAGACGATGGCCTGGAACGCCAGACGAATTCGTCGATCATTAAGCGCCGTCAAAATGACATCGGACATGTGCGTATTTCGCCGACGCTGGGAAATGATGTCGGTCTTCTCGGAAAAACTCGACCAGCTTGACCGTCCCAGGCGTTTTGCTTGATCAAGCGCCGCCTCCGCGCAGGCCATCGCCGTTTGCGAATCCGCTGCATGCTCCGGAATAGTCGTCACACCCAAGCAAACCGACGAGGTCACGCTACCCCGACTGGTTTCAACCACGCTTTCGCGTGCCGCATTGAGAAACCTGTTACAAATACAACGAAGCTCAGCCTCATCACAATCGTTGATAATCATACCAAATTTGGTGCCTGCGACCCGACCGATACTATCATTTGGGCCCAGTAATTCTGCCATACGGCGAGAAAGTTCAACGATAACCTGATCAGCGACTTCAAATCCAAAATCCGCATTTAAGGCGCCAAGATCATCTATGCCCACCAAGATATAAGCGCCGTGTTGATCATCAGAACGTCTTGCACTGAGCCAGTCATCCAATCGCTGCCGCACAACAACTCGATTGAGAAGGCCGGTCAGCTCATCGTTTTCGGCGAGCCAGGAAAGTCTCTTTTCACGTTGTTTTTGGTGTCCAATCGATCTCACAACACTAATCAACCGGCGCCTCGGACCTGTGCCAATCCACCCGCCGCGTTCCTCGACCCAGTGTTCACGACCGTCAGCCCACAACACACGATATTCGGATACATAACTCTGGACTTCGCCAGCAAAGGCTTGAACCCGCGTCGTGTTTTGCACATCCAAGACGATGGCGTCATAGTCAGATCGCTCCATGACCGATGGCGCTTTGGAGAGACCCAACAGCCGAGCTGCAGAGACATTATCAGACCAACTTAATCTGTCTGTTTCCGGATCAAATTCGAACAACGCCTGCAAAATACCTTCGCCAGGAATGGCTGCCGGTGGCGTAGCTCCCGGTTCCACTGATACGGGACAATCATCTCCCACAGACCAGCTTTCGCTAGGCGGTAGGTTTTCAGCAAAGACTTCGGCGCGTTCGACCATCATGGGTTTTCCATATTCTTCGACATCACCATAATCATCGAGCCGTAAATAAAAATTGAAGTTACGAGCCAAAGTTCGGCGTAAATCTTGCGATTACCTTATTTATGAAACCAATTGTTAACCTTCCCGCCCCGTTTCGTAGTGCAGCGCACGCCCTGAGCAGCCCTACAGTGCGCCAAATTGGCGCACTATCTGTCAAACAGATCCCGCAGGTCGTCCCATCTAAGCAGGTCTCGAAGATCGCCCCATCTGCCCCTTCGCTTCACTTGCACCGTCAATCCACGATGGCATCGTTCGAAGAAACTGAAGCTTCATATGGTTACGGCAAAGCCATCAAATCGCTCGCGCAATCCGATGGTCTTCGACGTCTTGATCTTTTTGTCTAAAAGCGAAATGGCGCTATCGAATGATGCCGCTGCTCACTGAAAGATCGCGTCTCGCCGTAACAGTCGTGACAATAAAGCCCGCCATAAAATCGAGGAGAGTCATTGTCATGAAGATGAAGAAAACCGAGTTACCGAACCCCTTGAAGATGATGAAGAGCAAAAGCGATACGACAAAGGTCACAAACGACAAGGCGTGATTGACAATAGAATCCGAACCGGTTTTCGTTGCTCGAAGCAATTCAACAAACAAAAGCGCCATGCTGGCGACTAGAAACAAATCGCCCCAGGTCACTTTCCAGATATCGCCTGACATCATGGGAAGTTCGATAAATTTAATTTCGTGCCATTGTGAGCCGTCAACCCCGCCGATACCGGTAAAAGTCAGCACCACATTAATGATTAAGCCCAACGCCAACAGAGGAAACATCTGGTACATGGCCGCGCTCTCCTTTCATAACCCCCGGGATTAGCGGTCTGATTTCACCTTATCACAGGCTGCGCTCGTCTGAACCTCTGAAATTTGTTTTGGTGAACGCGCTCGTGAATTAAGCCAGAGAACACCTAAAAGATCACGAACCGCAACCAATAATCGTCCGAAATTCGTATATTTTGACTGCCCGTGTTGCCGCGGCCTGTGATTAACCTCTTGATATTCAACGATAAACCCTTCGCGGCGCATGAGAGCAGGCAAATACCGATGCAAATGGTCGAAATAAGGAAGACGCAAGAAAGCCGACTTATAAAAAACTTTCAGTCCGCACCCTGTGTCGACTGCGCCATCATTCAGGACGCGCCCTCGAACCACATTAGCGATACGTGAACTCCAACGTTTGGCCCATGAATCTTCACGTCGCCGACGCTCACCAGCAACCATCACGAGTAAGGATGGAGCATCACGACGCTGGAGCTGCTCAAAGAGTGCAATAATATCTTTGGGATCATTTTGCCCGTCGCCATCCAAAGTGACAATAACCGGCGCGCGCGCGGCAAGTATGCCCGTACGGATCGCCCGGCTTTGCCCTGCATTTTCGGCATGCACCAGAATTCGCAACGCCCCCATCACTCCTGCCAATGAAGCCAGTTCCGCCTGTGTATCGTCTTGTGAACAATCGTCCACGACAATAATTTCGGTCGTAAAACCTGAGGTTGAAGCGTGAATTTCTTCGACTAGAGCAACGGCGCCGCCGCCCTCATTGTACATCGGTATCACGATGCTCAGGTCGGGTGCGTTTTGCGATTTCTGCTTTGTCTCCATAGCAAAAAGTGGTGCAAAGCTCGCTGGATCTTTTATCGACATCATAGTCCGGCTCATACCTGATCCCGCCGCCTACGTCACGCCAGAAGCTGTGAACCTCTTTCGTCGGGACAGATGGGCTTATTTCCGCATAAGATACTCTGAGCGAGGGGAAATAATTGTTACCATGCCTGCCGTAATGAAAACCGACGCGCGCATCACGCATGTCATCGCAGTCACGATTTTTGCGACCTTCATAACCTTTGCCGGTTTATGGGCGCTGCCACCGCTCGACAGAGACGAAACGCGTTTTGCACAGGCGACTGTTCAAATGCTCGAGACTGGAGATTTCATCAATATCCGGTTTCAAGATAGCGAAAGAAATAAGAAACCTGCGGGCATCTATTGGCTGCAAGCAGCAAGTGTCTCTGTATTTTCAACTGCGGACTCCCGCGAGATTTGGGCTTACCGCATCCCCTCTATGTTAGGCGCAGTCTTAGCAGCGATTTTTACTTACCTCGCAGGCGTCCGGCTGTTCGATCCCAGGACAGCTCTTTTAGGCGCCGCCTTATTAGCGAGTTCACCAGTTCTCGCAGGTGAAGCGACAATCGCTAAAACCGATGCGATGCTGCTTGCTTCCATTACGCTCGCACAATTGGCGTTCATAGAGGTCTATGCGCATGCGAATAGTAATTCACGGGAACGTGGTTGGCTGTGGTCGATCGTGTTTTGGTTGGCGTTAAGTGTAGGCGTCCTTTTAAAAGGCCCTATAGCGCCCATGATCGTCGGGCTTACCGGCGCTGCCCTGCTTTTTCGCCGGCCAAAGGTGCATTGGCTCAGTCACCTCAGGCCGATCGCAGGCCTATTAATTCTATTTCTTATGATCATTCCTTGGGCAATCGCCATCGGCCTGGCGACAGAATGGCGCTTTTTTTCTGACTCCTTTGGCGCAGACATGCTTGCCAAAGTGGGGACTCCCCAAGAAGGCCACGGCGCACCGCCCGGCTATTACCTTCTCTTAATCCCGGTACTGCTCTGGCCGGTCACAGCCATGCTGCCAGGAGCAATAACCTTCGCATGGCGCAAGCGGCGCGATTGGAATATATTTTTTCTTCTCAGCTGGATTATTCCAAGCTGGCTGGTCTTTGAGCTGTCCGCAACAAAATTACCCCATTATGTCTTGCCGCTTTATCCGGCGATCGCACTGCTCGCGGCCCATACTGCCGTTTCATGTGTCAAGATACCCAAATGGGCGACCCATGCAGGCGCGATCTTTTATCTGGGATTAGGTCTCGTTTTTGGCGGCGTTGTCGCCATCCTTCCTCTGTTATATGGCGCTGACTCATTTGCCCCGGTTGCACTCGCCGCTGGCGTCGTTATTAGCGGCGCAAGTGCGGTAGCAGCAGCGCTTTTTTGGCGTGGCCGTAACGTCGCTGGAGGATTCACGGCGGCAGTAGTTTCCGCTTCGCTGGCGTGGGCGCTTCTGGCTGGCGTTTTGCCACGGCTGTACGACCTTCAAATTTCACCAAGGATCTCTGAAGCGCTTGAGGCCGCTGGCCGCCACCCCCTTCGTAATAATGTCGGACCGGCAGTCCTGGCCGGGTATTATGAACCTTCAGTCGTATTTATGTTGGGAACCAAAACGATCTTGACCGACGGCGCGGGTGCGGCGCGCAGCCTTTCTGAAGACGCCAGTCGCGCGGCGATCATCGAATCGAAAATGAAACCGGAATTTGACGCGGAACTCTCCGATATCGGAATTTCGGTCCGCGCTCTTGCAGTCATCAATGGGTTCAATTACTCGAACGGTGATACGGTCTCTCTTACTGTCTATACCGTCGATTCATCTTCGCCATAGAGCCAGAGACAACATGGTCCGAATTTTCCGAGAAGTCTGGAATAACCCTTTTCAACGATTCTTAGTTATTGCTGCAGCGCTCACCGCAGCACGCATCATTTCATTGATTTTTTCACAAGCTGATCTTGGTGCGGATGAAGCGCAATACTGGTTTTGGAGCAAAACACCTGCATTCGGTTATTTTTCGAAACCACCGGTTATCGCATGGGCAATCGGTTTTACGACCGCGCTGTTCGGTGACAATGAATGGGCTGTGCGCTTCTCTGCGCCTATTTTTCACATGGGGGCGGGGATCTTTCTCTCCGCTCTTGCGCAAAGACTTTATGACTCACGAATTGCGTTTTGGACAGGGCTAGCGTGGCTAACACTTCCTGGCATCACATTCTCCGCGACCCTCATAACGACGGATGCGCCTTTGATGTTGTTCTGGTCTGGCGCTCTTTATGCCTTTTTCCGCTTACTGCATCCCAAGGAAAACGAAGAGAACAGTCCTTTGTGGGCGGTCATTTTGGGCGCCGCTATTGGATTTGGGTTCCTGTCCAAATATGCAATGCTTTATTTTATTTTCGGCGCAGGGATTGCACTCTCCCTTTCTGAAGAGCTGCGGCGACAGCTCCGACTAAGAGAAATTGCCCTCGTCCTTACCGTATCTATGGCGATCATCACTCCCAATATATTGTGGAATACGGCGAACGATTTTCAGACAGTTTCTCATACTGTAGCAAACGCGAACTGGAATGGCCCTCTATTTCATCCCTTCGAACTACTCGAGTTCCTCGGCGCACAATTCGGCGTCTTCGGCCTTCTCCCTATGTTGGCGCTATGTTGGGGTCTGGTGACACTTGGGCGTAGGCTCTCCATCGCAGGGGCCGGACGACAGATTGATCTGGCGCTTCTCGCATTTATTCTTCCGCCGTTAATTATCGTCAGTATACAGGCGCTCGTTTCTCGGGCGCACGCAAACTGGGCGGCGGCAGCTTATCCAGCGGCGGTCATTCTGGTGACTGCCTGGGCGTTTCGCGCACGCCTTGGCTGGCTTGCAAAAGCGAGCACTGCATTTCATTCAACAATCGCAATTATTTTTATGATCGGTTATGCGAACTTCGCTATCGCAGACAGCTTCGGTCTCTCGAATGCACTCAAACGCCTTCGCGGATGGGAAGAATTGGGCGAAACTACGAGCCGGGCAGCTGTGGGGTATGACGCCATACTCTCCGATGACCGGGAATTAATGAGCGAACTGTTGTATTATACACGGAACGGCGCACCTCCAATTGTGGCTTGGGATGCAAATGCGTATACAGACAATCACTACGAGGCCTTCAAAGCATTCGACCCAGACCGCCATCAGCGTTTGCTTTATGTCACGAAATATGGAGACGCTCTGCTCATCGGTGATCGATTCAAAACAGTGACTCTCGTCGGTCAGTCAGTCGTTGATCTCAAACGCAACAAGACTAGAACGCTCTACTTCTTTGAAGTCTCAGGTTACGGACAACCTTAACGCCCTGAGCGTCGCGCAGCCATTGAGCGCGCCCGTTGAACGCCATTACGCCCACGCCGCGCGCGAAAACCCAAAAAAGCGATGCCCTGCGCGATAACGCGCTGCAAAGCGAGAATTCCGCACGCCGCCCAGATGCTGGCGGTGACGAGCCACATGAACGGCGCCGGATAGGGCTCGGAAAAATGCGCCTTGAAATAGCGCAAAATACTCACGGTCTTGCGCACTTCGATATTCAGCGGATCAACGCGGCTTGAGCTCTTGTAGTGCGTGACACTCACATGCGGGTTGAAATAGACTGAGCCGCCCGCCTTAGTGAAGCGCAGACAGAAATCCACATCCTCGACATGCAGAAAATAATCCTCGTCCATACCGCCAACGTTGAAGTAATCCTCTCGCGGCAATAAAAAGCAGGCTCCGGAAATCACAGGCAGCGGAATAACATTCTCCGGGCACGGCTCGCCGTGAAGGTTAAACCGTCGAAAATATGGGTGGCGCGGCGCGAAACGATAGAGCTTCGTTACCTCAACAAAAGCCCGCCAGGGGGTCAGCGTTGCGCGACGTGAACCCTGTTGTTCTGAACCGTCAGGCTCAAGGATTTTCGCGCCCATCAGCCAGGGCCGCGATCGCGCCTTTGCATCCGCCAGCAGGCGTGCAATTCCGCCCGCAGGCATAATGGCATCTGGGTTTTGAAAAAGGAGATACTCACCGCGGCTGCGTTCGGCGCCAAGGTTACATGCTTTCGCGAAACCAATATTGCCATGCCCTGTTACAATTATAACACGAGTGTCGCCATCTTCACTCTCGGCGGCGCTTTCTACCGTGCCTGGCCAATTGCCATTATCGACAATAATAATTTCATCGACTTCCGGCTGCGCTTTCAGAGACGCAATTGCGCGAGCGAGCAGGGGGCCCGTGAAATAGCTGACGACAATCGCGCTCACCGCGCCACCGCATCGCCTTTCGTTGGTTTCTCCGTAATTCCTAATCAATTTATCCCTCTTCGCGCATTTACGGCCGCGCGATCCCCTATTTGATAAACAGAGTATGACAACGAAGCGCCCATCGCCGCAAGCACAACCGCAGAAATTCTCCAAACCTGCCAAAGGCTGGCCTCAACCAGTGCGGAGATTAAGGTAACGGCGATGGCGCCAATAACACAGGCGACCACCGGCCGCACCCATTCCACCGCCGCCAAGGCGCGCCCACCGCTGATAATAAACAGCCCGAAAGCGACCACCCCGGGCAATCCCAGCTCGAGCCAGATTTGCAGGAAGATATTGTGGGGATGGGTGGGCATTTCAGGCAAGGGAATGGGCGCATTTGGGATTAAGATCATCCCGCCCTCTTCGCTCCAGGCCCGTGCGTAATCAATACCATGCCCGAATGGCAACCCATCCAGGGCAACGGCGCCCGCCTCTCTCCATACATAAAGGCGCTGCAGCCAGGACAGCGATAATGACTCACCGAACGTCTCCATCAACCATTCGACGGGCAGCGCAACCGCTATGAACGGGGCCGCGACGAGCACCATCACAATCAGCCAGGTCATGATGAGTACTATACGCTTCGGATAGAGGAGAGCGAACAAAGACGCGAGCCCGCCGACAACCAATGCAGCAAAATTTGCTTCAATCGAAAAGATCATGGCCGCAGCGATTGCTAGCATTATGACCACAACTGGCGCGAACTTATTATCCGTTATCCGATAGATGATAGCAGCGGCGGGAAAAACCGCAGGCGCGATGACGGATACACCGCGACCCAATGCGACGAAATCCTTATAACGCTGAGGCGACAGATCTTCTGGGGGAAAGATGGCTCTAAGCGGCGCCCCAGTGAGCCCTTCAATTAACAAAAGCAAAGCAGACAAAACAATCACTACCGCGAAGACATTCGCTAGTATCGTTGCCTCAGAGGCGACACGACGTAATATTTCCCAAACGAGGGCGCCACCAGCGAGCACAGGCAAAAAAACGCCAATAGAAAGTTCCCACTTTTCTCCAAGTGGGGACCAAATCGCCGTCAATCCGAGCCAGGCGCAAAACGCCAACATGGCATACCCACCCAGAACAACGGGGTCTTTAAAATCAGGCTTCAGCAGAAAATAGGGGATGCCTATACGCCAGGGTTCGCCGCGACTACCGACGGCGAACCCCATAATCAGAATCATCGGCGCAAGCGCGCGGTGCGCGAACACAACGGAAAATGGCAGGAGAGCGACGAGCCCAATCATCGTCGCCATCACGACACGCTCATGACTGGTGTGTCCGAGAGCGCGCAGCAAATTAATCACGCCTCAAGTCTGGGGGCGCCGCCTCGGCGCCAAGCGCCTGTGCGGCCTCATCCAAAGTTAGAATGGACTGTCCCTGGCTGCCAAGACGTCTCAGCGAGACTTTACGTTCCGTGGCTTCGCGGGCGCCAACAACTGCGATCGCCGGAACTTTCGCATGAGAGTGTTCGCGAACCTTATAATTGATTTTCTCGTTTCGAATGTCGAGATCAACTCTAAGTCCCGCGGCCTTTAATGTTGTAACGACCTCGCGGGCATAATCATCCGCTTCCGACGTAATTGCTGCGACAACCACTTGAACGGGAGCAAGCCAAAGAGGCATTCTGCCCGCATAGTGCTCAATCAGCAGTCCAATGAATCGCTCGAACGTGCCGAAGACGGCGCGGTGCAGCATGACCGGGCGCTGGCGTGCGCCTTTATCGTCGACATAGGACGCGTCAAGGCGCTCCGGCAGCACGTAATCGAGCTGATACGTGCCGGCCTGCCAGGTGCGGCCGATCGCGTCGGTCAGGTGAAATTCGAGCTTTGGGCCATAAAACGCACCCTCGCCTTCGGCAAGCTCAAATTCCAGACCAGCTGCGGTCAACGCATCGGCGAGCGCCTTTTCCGCCCGGTCCCAGGTCGCATCGTCGCCGACGCGCGTGTCGGGGCGCGTCGCCAATTTATAAGAGATATCGGTCATCCCCATATCGGCATAAACGTGGCTGAAAAGATCGAGAAAACGGCGGGTTTCATCCGTAATCTGATCTTCGCGGCAGAAAATATGCGCGTCATCTTGTGTCATCTGACGCACGCGCATTAGGCCATGCAAAGCGCCATGGGCTTCATTCCGATGGCAGCAACCAAATTCCGCCATTCGAATAGGAAGATCTCGATAGGACTTTATACCTTGCTTGAAAATCTGCACATGTGCGGGACAATTCATTGGCTTCAAAGCCAACAAATCACTCTTACCTGATAAAACCGGCGCGTCATCATCCGTCGACGGTATTTCATCTGGCACAACGAACATGCTTTCACGAAACTTTGCCCAGTGCCCTGACTGTTCCCAGAATTTTGAATCGAGAATTTGCGGGGTCTTCACTTCGATATAGCCGTCGGCGTCAAGTTGACGGCGTATATAGGCTTCAAGGGCGCGCCAGATCAGATATCCTTTCGCGTGCCAGAAGACTGAACCCTGCGCTTCAGGTTGAAAATGGAAGAGATCCATTTCGCGACCAAGCTTGCGGTGGTCACGTTTCTCAGCCTCTTCAATCCGGGTAAGATAGGCTTTTAAATCTTTCTCGTTTGCCCATGCAGTTCCGTATATGCGTTGAAGCATGGGGTTACGGTTATCGCCGCGCCAATAGGCGCCCGCGAGTTTGATTAGTTTGAAAGCCTTACCAATATGTCTGGTCGATGGCAGATGCGGACCGAGACACAGATCATGCCATTCGCCATGATAATAGATATTGATTTCTTCGCCCTCAGGCAGGTCAGTGATCAGTTCCGCCTTATAGCTCTCGCCCATCTTCGTAAAATGCGCGATCGCATCACTTCGATTCCACACTTCCTTGCGGGTCGGCAAGTCTGCGTCAACAAGCGCCATCATCCGTTTTTCGATTTTTTTCAGATCGTCCGATGAAAATGGTTCATCGCGAGCGAAGTCATAATAAAACCCATCAGTAATCACCGGCCCGATCGTCACCTGAGTACCCGGATATAGATCCTGTACTGCTTGAGCGAGAAGATGCGCCGCATCGTGACGGATTAAATCGAGGCCTTCAGGCGTGTCGCGCGAAAAGATCTCAACCGAAGCATCTGTTTTTATTGGCGAGAAAAGGTCGCAGACAACACCATCGACTTTTACAGCGACGGCCTTTTTCGCGAGTGACTTTGACAGACTTTCAGCAATACCTGCGCCCGTGACGGCGCCGTCAAATTCTCGGACCGATCCATCGGGAAGCGTGATGGCGACCATGATATCCAGCTTTCCATAGGTTACTTGAGAGCCTTCGCAGGCGCGAACGCTCTTGCTTTCCAGAGCTTGCGCTATTCGTCAAGCGTGCAATGGTGGTCCGAATGGCGTTCTGTCCATTTCCAATCGCCATAGCGCCAAAACCGCCAGCCGGCAGAGTTTAAACTGTCTGGCACAGGATCCCATCCATGACTGCCGAAATGATGGCAGCGTGAAAGTCTTGATGTTGAGAGCCAAAACCCCCTCCAAGCGCCGTGGCGGCGGAACGCCTCCGCTGCATATTCTGAACAGGACGGCTGGTGACGGCAGCGCGCGCCTAAAAAATAAAAAACAGGCGATATAAGGCGCTTATAGATCCAGAGCAGGCTCAATGCGGCGCGAGTGAGAGGGCTAAATGTCATAATGTTTAGACCTAGTCTCAACAGGGCTCGGAAGGAAGTCCGACGGAATGATTGGGCGCTGGCGTTTATGAGTGTTAAAGAAACCGCTCGTCCAATCCGCCAGGAGGGCTATCGCATGCGAATTGCCGCAATCGCATTTATCTCTATCTTCATCTCATCGGGATGCGCCACTCAGGCGCCCGAACAAAATGGACCCCGCTTTGTCGGTCCACCAAGCATCGAACAGTCACAACAGCTCCTCAGTCTGGCGCAGGGCGTGCGGAACCGTGATGGTTGCGCAGAAGCGGCGCCGATTTATCGCGTGCTTTCAGGCTTCGGTGAGGGCCTTGAGCTCGCCCAATTCGAGCTTGGCGAATGTCTTCTCGAGATAGAAAGCGAAAATGCGAACGAAACGGCGCTCTTTCAACAGGAAGCCTTGTTTTGGCTTGAACGCGCTGCTTTCGCCGGAAATGGGCGCGCGCAGCGAAAACTTGCGGAAGTTCACGCCGCCAACCCCACATTACAAAGCAGCGCCGAAAAAGCGCTGGGCTGGACCCTGATATACGCCACCAACGGAGACAAAGAGGTTTATGGGCTCAGAGCCTTTCCTGACACATTTGAAGCGGGCTTGCGGGCTTCTTTATCGGATGAAGCCACGGCTAAGGCTGAAGCCTTTGCGAAAGACTTTTCGTTAATTCATATGTCGATTTACACATTACCGTCACGCGCCAGAAGAAATGCTGGCGGAAACAAAACTCGCCCCACCCCCCAAAGGGATCAACGACAAAGGCGGCGCTGAACAAAAAAGCGCCACCCCGGGAGCCATCACGGGGCGACGCCTTCAAGAGTGCTGAATTTAGGCAAGCACCCTATTCTGCCGCCGGACGGAATTGTGCAGATTCTGTCGAAGCCCCCATCGCTGTCGTCGAAGATTGCCCACCAGAAAGAGTATTCGACACCAGATCGAAATATCCGGTGCCAACTTCACGTTGATGACGGGTGGCTTCGTAACCGTATTTCTCCGCCGCAAATTCCGCCTGTTGAAGTTCAGAATAAGCCGCCATGCCACGGTCGCGATAACCCCGGGAAAGCTCGAACATGCCGAAGTTAAGCGCGTGGAAGCCCGCCAACGTCACGAATTGGAACTTGTAACCCATGGAGCCAAGTTCTCGTTGAAATTTTGCAATCGTGGTTTTGTCCAGATTGGCTTCCCAGTTAAAGGATGGCGAGCAGTTATAGGCCATCATCTTGCCCGGATATTTTTTCTGGATTGCCTCGGCGAACCGTTTTGCATCATCGAGATTGGGCTTCGAGGTTTCCCACCACAAAAGATCAGCATAAGGCGCATAGCTGAGGCCGCG
>JAJFFW010000027.1 GCA_021776435.1 Parvularculaceae bacterium
AGGCATTCGGCCAATGGTTGTTAGATCCGGGATCCAGGGCCGCGGCCGAAGTGCACGCTGCTCTGGATCCCGGATAGCTCAATTCACCAACCAAATCAAAGATTTGGGGCAAATTGGCTTCCGGGATGACGGTTCATGGGGATGTGGCCTAGTGCTTGATTTCATCCGAATCGACCAATCTCAGGACCAAAATGGAGTCAGCAGCAGACCGAGAGCGCAATTTTAGTCTCTATTTCATGGGCGCTGAGGATAGTGAGCGCCAACTCATCAGCTATTCTCTCGCCCCCCGGATAAAATGATAAGTGACGTCCCAAATGTGTGATGCTGAATTTGCACAACGCTTTTGATCGACCGCTCGATCCCGGCCGATTCACCGTTTTATCGATGGGTGGGATAAGTTGAACTCAGTCAACTCTTTGTTTTTGTTGTTTTTTTGACTTTTAAATATTCGGGTGCTGGAAAACGCATTCCTGTCGCCATACCAAGAACGACAGGTTTATCGGGCAATGGTCATTCTGCTTAAAAAATACAGCTATGATATCGCTAAGGTCGTACTCACCCGAATTGGCGCAATATTATTGGTCGCCGGGTGCGATTGCGAGGGTTTCGATTTTGATCGAAACATCACTGCCGACCCTGCCTTCGGCGATTGAAATCCCGAAATCGTGGCGATTGACCATCGTTGAGGCTGAAAATCCGACGGCTTTACGCTTCGATACCGGATCCGTTCCAAAACTGTGCAGCGTGACCTTGAGCGTCAAGGGAACGGTGACGCCGTGAAGGGTCAAATTACCTGCGACATCCGCTTCGCCCTCTCCAGTAACAGTCACAGTTGAGGATTCGAAATGTGCGACGGGAAATTCTTCGGCGTTGAACCAAAACGGACTACGAACCGCGTCTTCGCGGGCTTCGTTGTCAGAGCGTACACTCGCGATATTGATATCAGCTTTGACTGAGGAGTTTTCAGGGTGCTCTTCATCAAGCGATAAAACGCCACTGATTTCGGTAAAGCTTGCGATTGTATTGGACAGGCCAAAGCGCTCGACCTTGAAAAGTACATGGGTGTGTCCGCCGTCAATGATATAGGTGTCATTTGCAGATGCGGGTGAAATTATAAGCGCTGCGGATACGCCGAGCATGGCGGATAAGAATGTGCGGTTCATTTCTGGCCCCTTGCGTGATTTCACATAAAATCCAGCCTTTTGCATCCATTGGGCAAATGCAACCCATTGGCTCGTGTTTCACGGTGAATGGTTTGGTTCTTACGACCAAATGCGGCCAATGATTCTGGCGTCAGCTTTAGCATATTGCTCCAAGCTGATTGAAGGCTTATTCCTTCCGGTCACAAGAGAAGAGCTGACAACGCGAAGGAGCGGCCATGCGATCCAATTCGCAAGCTTTCATGAATTTCGACCTCGACCCGGTCATTGAGGAAATGCGCGAAATGGTCATCCGGTGGGTGGATGACAAACTTGCGCCCCGAGCGGGCGAAATCGATCTCAATAATGAGTTCCCTCGCGACCTCTGGCCTCAGCTGGGTGAATTGGGGTTGCTCGGCGTGACGGCTGACGAAGAGTATGGAGGGGCTGGTCTCGGTTATCTTGCTCACACGGTCGCGATGGAGGAAATCTCCCGCGGTTCAGGCTCTGTGGGATTGTCTTACGGCGCGCATTCCAACCTCTGTGTCAACCAAATCAATCTCAACGGGAATAAAGAACAAAAAGCACGCTATTTGCCCAAACTCATTTCTGGCGAACACCTGGGCGCGCTTGCCATGTCAGAACCGGGGGCAGGCTCTGATGTGGTTTCAATGAAGTTGCGGGCCGAAAAAAAGGGTGATCGTTTTGTCCTCAACGGAAATAAGATGTGGATCACCAATGGGCCGGGGGCGGATGTTCTCGTTGTATACGCAAAGACCGAACCACAAGCAGGCCCTCGCGGGATTACAGCATTTTTGATTGAGAAAGATTTTAAGGGTTTTTCAACGGCGCAAAAACTCGACAAACTCGGCATGCGCGGGTCGGATACATGCGAACTCGTGTTTGAAGATTGCGAAGTCCCGGAAGAAAATGTTCTCGGCCAGCTCAATGATGGTGTACGGGTGCTGATGAGCGGTCTCGACTATGAGCGAACGGTGCTCGCCGGTGGGCCTTTGGGCCTCATGCAGGCGTGTCTCGATGTCGTGATTCCCTACGTTCATGAGCGTGAGCAGTTCGGAAAACCCATCGGCTCGTTCCAGCTCGTCCAGGGTAAACTTGCCGATATGTACACAACGACGAATGCCTGCAAATCCTATGTGTATGCTGTCGCCGCGGCTTGCGATAAGGGCCGCACAACGCGCCAGGATGCTGCTGGCTGTATTCTATATGCCGCCGAAAAAGCCACCCAGGTGGCGCTCGACGCGGTGCAACTTTTGGGCGGCAATGGGTATATCAATGACTATCCCACTGGTCGGTTGCTGCGTGACGCCAAGCTTTACGAAATCGGCGCCGGCACTTCGGAAATCCGCCGCATGCTGATTGGCCGGGAGATTTTTGATAAGACGGTGTGAGGCGCCTCAAGCGAAGCACGATGGGCCATAATAGGTAAAATATGGACTTGACACCATATGGATAGAAAGCCATATTAAGTATGGTTTGGACGATCAGGTTTGACGATGAATTCGAGGCGGAGTTTGATGCGCTTGCCGAGTCCGTGCAGGACGAACTCTTGGCGCAAGCGGCAGTCATCAAAACATTTGGCCCCAAGACCGGCCGGCCGCGAGTCGATACGTTGAAAGGCTCGAGGCACGCCAATATGAAGGAGCTTCGCTTCGACGCCGACGGCGGGGTTTGGCGGGTCGCCTTCGCGTTCGACCCTGCGCGCGAGGCGGTGCTGCTCGTCGCCGGCGACAAGTCCGGCGGAAGCGAAAAGCGATTTTACAAGAGGCTCATCAAGACCGCCGACGAGCGGTTCGATGCGCATCTCGATCGATTGAGGAAATGAGAAGGTTAGTTATGGGACGGACCCTCGACGAAAAAATGAAAGCACTTCCAAAGGCGCACCGCCGCAAGGTTGAGGCGCGCGCGGGCGAGCTTGTCGCCGAAGAGGCCTCCTTGCAGGATTTGCGCAAGGCCATGGGTCTGACGCAGGTGAAGATGGCGAAGCTTCTCGGCGTCGGTCAGGATACTGTCTCGCGCGTCGAGAAACGCACCGACATGCTGCTGTCGACGCTTGGCGGCTATGTGAAGGGCATGGGCGGCGAACTCAACCTCATCGCCGAATTTCCGGACCGCCCGCCGGTCCGGCTCGACGTGCTTGAACCTCTTGCGCGCGAAAAGTCGCGGCCATCAAAAAAACCGCGTAAAGCGCAAGCCGCGGCCGCCGCGCGCAAGCGGCGCAAAGCGGGGTGATTCAGCCGTATGCTGATCGGCCGGGAGATTTTTGATAAGACGATGTGAGGCTTTGTGTTAACGATCAAACGCCTGTCCGGGAAGGACGCCGCATTCGCGCGCACCGCTCTGGATGCGTTATTGCCGCCTGACTGGCGCGACGGCCCGCTTCCATCGGTCGAACGCCTCAAGGCGATCTTGTCGGATCGACGCATCATAATAATCATTGCCGAAGGCGATAATTCGCCCGTCGGATATGTTTCCGGTCAGATCGCGCCGTCCCTGTGCCGGGAAGGCGATACCGCGACACTTGACGATCTGTTTGTTTCCTCCGCATCAAGGCGGCGCGGGATCGGCAAGGCGCTCGTGCGCGCCTTCCGGTCGGAAGCATTGATGATGGCTTCGCGGCCTTTGAGCATGTGGTCGGGAACCGGCGCTGACAACGCCGCCTGCCGCCGCGTCTTCGAAGCCGAAGGGGCCCGGGCGGTTGACGAAACTTACAAGGAATACGTTTGGGACGTCGTGACCGATTAGAACATCGAGCGATAAGTCCGGTTCACTCATCCTTCGTGACGACCCTGTCCTTTCATCCTTAGTGAAGCGATAAGCGATGACAATCGGCGCGAGCAGTATGCTGATTGGCAGGGAGTTGTTTGATAAGACGGGGTAAATGTTTACATCATCACAGCGTTTGAATGCTGCGATGGGAATCCCTCAAAGGTTTATGAAAGACGAGAAGCGCTACCCATCTGCATACATCCGTCGTTTTTTGGCGAGTGAAGATTGACGCAGGAAGGCGTTGGCGAGCGGGCGCGATGTCAACCGCGCCGCGAAAACACCCGCAGTGACAGCCACTGCGCCAACCGTCAATATTGCATCTTGATCGATCAACGTCGCCCCGCCGAGCAGGGAAATAAGAAACAGCGCCGACGCCGATCCCGGCGCGCCGCCAAACCACGCCAGAAACGCCTGGCTTTCCTTCGGCAAATCCGATGATTGAAGGGCGGCGAGGCGTGGTCCGGCCCGCATCACGGTGACAGCCGCGAGTGCGAAGACGATTGAGAGGAGATCCGCCTGCAGGACACGCGGCGCCAGAAGGCAGCCAAAACCGAGATAAGCGGCAGGTGTGACCGCTTCCTCAATCGCGCGACGCAATCGAAGGCGTGTGACTTGGGGCGCCTTGGTTTCTTCACCCCACAGCAGGCCTGCGGCGGCGGCGGCGACGATGACATGACCGCCAATCAAAGAAGAAAGAAAAAATCCTGCAATTCCGGCAATAATGGCGAATTGAACGCCTCCATGGCTTGACCGCAATCGGTTGCCTGCCTTAGCGGCAAGGACGCCAAACGCGCCGCCGATCGCGAAACCGGTCAAAACGGACACGCTTGCCTCAAAAAGCGGAGCGATGGCTGGCATATCAGGCGCCGAGACGGCGGCGTTGGCTTCCAGAAGAGCCGCCACCGGGATGCCGAGGGCCAGGATTGCTGCGCTTTCCAGCCTAACGGTCGCTTTAACAACAGCCGGAGCAGGCGCCCGCGTGACCGCATGTCGGTCAAAGGCTGCGCCGTTCAACATTAATGCTGCGCCAATGAGCAGCGCTGAAGGCAGTGAGAGTTGAGGCACCAGAATGAAGGCGCCAAGACTGCAAATAATCAGGAAAAGCGGCGCTCCGCCCATCGTCAGCCGAAAGGAAGCGGGACAATGGTGAGCCAGTCGACTGATACGCAATTGTGTTGCAGCTGCGAAGGCTAGGGTTGCGAGACCTGCGTCTGCTGCTGAAGCCACCCATTCGGACGGCATAAATGGCGCACCCGTTGCGCGGTAGACAAGCGATGCACCGAGACCAACAATAATTATTAAAGCAGGCGCGTGCGCAACCGCACGGGTAATTTTAACAGCGGTCAGAATCCATAAAATTACGGCGCATAAAGCTGCCGATAAAATTAGTGCCATAATGTTATTTGCCGACCGCTCGAACGGTGCAATCTTACACCGAATCACTTCCACATCCTTGGGTTGATCCGTTTGCAAATGCAAATTGAATTTCGGTAAAAAAACCGGCTTCAACCGGCCGACAGCAACGATCGGCGGTTAAAGAGAAAAAAGTTATCCAACACCAAGCGCCCCCAATTATACTGTGATGTGTCGAGTGCGCAGTCCCAGTGCGTAGAATTTGGAGTGGCTAAAATGTCAGGTAACCCCAGACCGGTGCGAGATAGAATCAAGCAAGCTGTCGTAAAGGTCGCGCCACAACTTGCGCACGCGTTAGGCGGACCATTCGCCGGCGTTGCGATCGGGCAAATTTCTAATGCTCTGTTTGGTCGCGACAATGCTGACGAAACTGCAATTGAAGAAGCGCTTCTTATGAATAACCCTGAGCAATTGGTAGCGCTCAAACGTGTGGAAAACGAATTTCAACTGGCGTTACGCAACGCCGTTGTCGAAGAAGCGCGTGTTAACGCGAGCGACCGTGCCAACGCGCGTGAGCGACAAAAGGAAATGGACGACAGGACGCCGTCCATTTTGGGTGCATTGATTATTCTCGGGTTTTTTCTTGTTCTCGGCGTGATGATATCGCGTCGATTACCGGTCGGGACGGAGACAGAGTTTTCGATCATGCTTGGCGCATTGGCGACGATGACAGCCGCGGTCGTGAATTATTTTTTTGGATCATCGGCAGGCTCCAAGGAAAAGACCCGGCTTATGTCGATCGCGCGGGATGCGACCCCGGGAAGCAGAAAACCCTGAAGTCGCCGACCTTGAGTGTGGAGTCGGTTTTATGAAGAAGGCAATTGCTTTGGAGGTTGTGCGTGCACGCACCTTAAAGTTTTGGCGCAACACCTAACACAGTGTAGAGGAGAGACCTTCTGGAACTTGAGTTTGGTTATTCGCGCAGGCCGGTGAAAGTTGTTCATTGGTGAAATTGATCGCTTTAGAAAAGTCTGCGTTGTGGATTATCGCATTTGTAAAGTCGGCCGCCATTAGGTCGGCTCTTGAAAAATCCACACCGGAAAGGTTTGCATAAGAAAACCGCGCACCCTTTAATTCAGCGTTGGTAAAGACAGCGTTATTCAGGTTCGCGCCGACGAAAACTGCGCCGACGGCGTAACTGTCTTCGAAATGTGCACCTGACATAAAAGAGCCACTGAAGCTGGCAAAGGAGAGATCTGCATCACTAAAATTCGCAAGGTAGAAATTGCTGGCTCTCGCTTTTGAGAGACGGAGTTCAGCACCGGAAAATACGCTATTTTCAAATTCACCCGCGTTTAATACTGCGTTAGCCAGACGGGCTTTCGTAAAATCGGCGTTGGACGCATCCGAACCTTCGAAAGAGGCGCCGTCGAGGAGGGCGCTGCGAAATATTGCTCCGGTGAGTATTGCTCCCGTGAAATTAGCTTGAGGAAGGTCTGCGTTGGAGAAATCTGTGTTGGCGAGATTCTGTGCGACACGACTCTCACTTTTTAAAGTGCTTTTCTTGTCGCCAATTTTAGGAATGGCGTTTTCAACGCGTTCTAATGCTCGAGAAAGTTCCGGCGCCATCTCGTCAACGCTGTTAATGCCTTTACTGATACCCCGACCAAGCTGTTCGACCGGATTGGGCGTTTTTGGCCCGGGGCCAGCATTCATAATGGAGGCGAGAATCGAAAAAATCATCACCATTATCAAAACGATAAGCGCAACCAGACGAATCATAACGGCCGACTCCGTCGGATATGAATATCCTTGGCTCCTAAAAGATTATCCCAACCAGGTGTCAATGATCGTTTAAGAGGGATCGCAAGAATTTCTTACAAATGAAAGGCCCAGTCCATAGATTAACTGGTTAACAATGCTTTAAGAACACCCGGTGGATGCGCCGCAGCTTTCGCATTTCTGGCATGCGCCATTCCGCACCAATGTGAATTGGCCACAATCCGGGCAGGCGTCGCCTTCATATCCTTTGATGCGTGCTTCGTTTTGCGGGCCTCCCGGTCTGGCGAGGCTGCCTGGTGGCGGCGCTTTCTGATTAACCGCTTCAGCGAGACGCGCGACCTGCGCTTCGATCTCTGGCGGAGGAGGGGCGTCCGAATGATAAATGTTAATGGACTCTTCAACCGTGGCAATCAGGTCTTCAGCATTATCTTCACCGTGGTGTTCAACGGCCTTACGCATCCGGTCGAATTCACCACCGCGCAATACGACCAAATTGTCGGTCACAGTTGAGCGGCTATATCCTTTGGAGATGAGCTTCGTAGCGTCTACCTGAGCTTTTTCCAGATCAACGCCTTTACCAATTGCGTCAACCTCAGATTCGCTGGGATCGACATGTCCAAGATCGGTTCGCCCAAGATAGGAGATTGCCAGTTCCCGGAAAAGATAATCGAGTATAGAAGTTGCGTGTTTGATCTGGTCGTTGCCTTGCACGCGTCCGGAAGGATCGAAGCGCGTGAATACATAGGCGTCGACGAATTCCTCCAGAGGCACCCCATATTGAAGGCCAAGCGAGATAGCGATCGCGAAGTTGTTCATCAGGCTTCGGAACGCCGCGCCTTCCTTGTGCATGTCGATGAACATTTCGCCCAGTTCACCATCGTCGAATTCACCGGTATGAAGATAGACTTTGTGACCGCCGACAATTGCTTTCTGGATATATCCTTTGCGCCGATCAGGCAGGCGCCGTCGACCGGGTGTACGTTCTATAATGCGTTCGACGATCCGTTCAGCAACAATCTTGGTGCGACTGACCATTGGCGTTTCGGCGAAGTCTTCCTCCAATGTCGTCTCATTGGAATCGGTGTCCCCGGCTAAAAGCGCTGCTGCGAGTGGTTGTGAAAGCTTAGAACCATCGCGGTATAATGCGATTGCCTTCAGCCCCATTTTCCAGGCGCGCATATAAGTCTGTGCGCAGTCCTCAATGCCCGCGCTGTTGGGTAAGTTCACGGTCTTGGAAATCGCTCCGGAAATAAAGGGCTGGCAAGCCGCCATCATGCCAAGATGAGCATCAACGGAAAGGGCGCGTATACCGATACGTCCGCAAGGTGAGGCGCAGTCAAATACCGGGAGATGTTCGGGCTTAAGATCGGGTGCGCCTTCAAGGCTCATCGTACCGCAGCAAAACAGGTTTGCTGCGTGTATTTCTTCATCTTCAAAACCGAGGTCGAGCAATACGCCGTAGCCGGACTGCGTCAACTGATGCTCATCAAATCCAAGGGCGTGCCGACAATAATCCTCGCCCAGCGCTTGCGGTGTAAAAGCATAAGTCATGTCGAAAGCGGTTTTCAGACGGTCTTCGAGGGCTTTGATATGACGTTCGTCGAAGCCTTCGTCCCGAAGGACGTCGAGACTAATGCCAGGTGCATTCTCGAGTGTTGCTTGCCCTACGGCGTATTGTGTGATGGCGTCAATCTGCGCCTGAGAATAGCCGAGTGTTTTTAATGCAGCGGGAACAGAGCCGTTAATAATTTTCAACAGACCGCCGCCGGCTAGTTTTTTAAACTTTACGAGCGCGTAGTCAGGTTCGACACCGGTGGTGTCGCAATCCATAATCAGTCCAATTGTGCCCGTGGGGGCAACGACTGTCACCTGAGCATTGCGAAAGCCATTTATGGCGCCGAGCTCATAGGCTTCGTTCCACACGGTTTTGGCGCGCTCGGATAGAGTTTTCCAGGGACAATGCGCGTCATCCAAAACGAATGGTTCGTGATCCAACTCCTCAAAGCCGCCGGCGATCGCCGTTCCGATGGAGGCCCGTCGATGATTGCGCAAGACCCGAAGCATGGAGTCACGATTTTCTCCGAATTTCTCGAAAGGACCACAGACGGCCGCCATCTCTGCAGAGGCGCGGTAAGCAGATCCTGTCATCAGAGCTGATATGGTTGCCGCAATGGCGCGTCCCTCCTCGCTGTCATAGGCGATACCTGAGGACATAAGCAGTCCGCCGAGATTGGCGAAGCCCAACCCCAAGGTCCGAAATTCATAGGAGCGCCGAGCGATCTGGGCTGAGGGGTATTGCGCCATCAGCACCGAAATCTCGAGCGTGATCGTCCATAAACGACAGGCGTGCTCAAAGAGATCGGCGTCGAATTCTTTCTCGGCTTTAAATTTCAACAAGTTCAGGGATGCAAGATTGCAGGCCGTATCGTCCAGGAACATATACTCCGAACACGGATTCGAAGCCCGGATCTCACCACTTTCGGGGCATGTATGCCAATCATTGATCGTATCGTGAAATTGAAGGCCGGGATCGGCGCAGGCCCAGGCCGTTTGACATATTTCGTCCCAGAGGTCGCGGGCTTTCAATTTTTTCGCCACTTTGCCATCTGTTCGACGGGTTAGGGTCCAGTCATTGTCATTTTCGACAGCGTCGAGATAGTCGTTCGTAACACGAACAGAATTATTGGCGTTTTGTCCGGCGACCGTGCGGTAGCTTTCTGAATCCCAATCGAGGTCATAGGTGTCGATGTCGATTGTCTTGTATCCCTGACGCGCATAGTCAATTGCACGCTTGATGGAGCCTTCTGGTATAAACGCTTTGCGCGAATCTTTTATGGCGGCTTTGAGGGCGGCATTCTTTTTTGGGTTGAATCGATCATCGTCATCGACACCTTCGGCCCAGCAGGCGGCCATCACACGGGGGAGATGCCGGGAGAGGGCGCGAGAACCCGCGACAAGCGCCGCCACTTTTTGTTCCTCGACGCCTTTCCACCGAACAAAATCTTCAATATCCGGATGATCGACATCAACGACAACCATTTTCGCTGCGCGGCGCGTGGTTCCGCCTGATTTCACCGCCCCCGCCGCCGCATCGCCGACTTTCAGAAAACTCAATAATCCTGAACTCTTGCCGCCGCCCGATAATGGTTCATCAGCGCCGCGCAAACTCGAAAAGTTGGCGCCCGAACCAGATCCGTATTTGAACAGCAACGCCTCGCGCCGCCATAGATCCATGATGCCGCCCTCGCCAACGAGATTATCGCTGACGGATTGAATGAAACAGGCGTGCGGTTGGGGACGTTCATAGGCGCTTTCGGAGGCCGTCAGTGCGCCGGTTTCCTGATCGACATAGAAATGGCCCTGTCCACCGGAGTCGATACCGTAGGCCCAATGCAGTCCGGTATTGAACCATTGGGGACTATTGGGCGCCGCGATTTGCGCCGCCAACATGTATCGCATTTCATCGAGATAACTTGACGCCTCTTCTTCCGTCTGGAAATAGCCGCCCTTCCATCCCCAATAGGTCCAAGCGCCAGCGAGCCTATCAAAGATTTGCTTGGCGCTTTTCTCCGGTCCGTAGCGTTGATCTTTGGGCAATTTTGCGAGTTCGGCGACATCCGGCATGGAGCGTTGAAGGAATTTGGGAACGCCTTTTTCGGGCACTCGTTTGGTTGCCGCCGGGACTCCGGCCTTTCGAAGATATTTCTGGGCCAGAATATCGATTGCGGTCTGGCTCCAGCCGCTGGGCGCCTCGACGTCTCGCATTTCGAAGATAATATCGCCTGTAAACGAGCGGATCTCTGAATCTGCGTGACGGAAGGACAACGCTCCATAAGGGGCGCCGGGGGTGTTCACATAACGGCGATCAATGCGCATTGGAGAGCCTGAAATCATTCATCTAATATAACATATTGTGAGCTTCACCCTAGTCATTCTCAACATTCGCCCGAGCTGGCAAGATGGAGCGGCAAAATGGTGCGTCCAGCTATCGCCGGCGGCGCTCTGGACGCCATGGGCAACGGGCGCCATATTCGCGCCGCTGGAGGCGATTAGGCTGGCCCGGCGCATAGGTTGAGCATGTTTAAAGCGATTTTCACCTGGTGGAACGGATCAACGTTGGGCACCTCTTTTACGTTATGGAAGCGTGGCGCCCGCCTGATCGGCAGGGACGAGCAGGGCAACCGATATTTTGAAGAAAAAGAGTCGAGTTTCCCCAATGGCGGGTATCGTCGCTGGGTCGTCTACCATGGTCTAGCGGAGGCTTCGCGTGTGCCAGCCGACTGGCACGGCTGGCTTCACCACACATTTGATGAGCCGCCAACAGTTTTGCCCTTGACGCGCAGGGCTTGGGAGAAGGACCATCTGCCTAATATGACCGGAACACCACTCGCCTATCATCCCTCAGGCAGTCTCTATCTCCCTGACGGACCAAATGATGTGGCGAAGGATTACGAACCCTGGTCGCCGCAAGGCGAGTAAAGTAGGAATGGGCGCATTATGGATCGATCAGGTATTCTTGAAACACTAGTCGGCATCGTGGTTGTCACAGTCGCAGGCTTTTTCCTTGCATATGCTTACAACGTCAGCGGTAAGGATCTTGGTAGCGGCGCATATGAACTCGGCGCTGTGTTTGGACGGATCGACGGTGTTACTGTAGGCGCAGAAGTGCGGATTGCGGGCGTGCGAGTCGGGGCGGTGTCGAGTCATTCACTTGATACGAAGACTTATGAAGCACGTGTCTTGATGGATATCGTAGACGGTGTGCCGATACCCGAAGATTCAGTCGCCAAGATTGTCAGCGACGGAATTCTTGGCGGCGCCCATGTGGCAATCGAACCGGGGGCCTCTGAGTTCATGCTCGTAGACGGCGATGTGATTACGATTACACAGGGATCAGTGGATTTGTTGGGCTTGGCAGTCCAGGCGTTCACTGGAAATGCCGGTGGCGATAAAGCAAAAAATAATAATGAAACAGGAGAGATTGACCCGCTTGGAGGTCTTGAATGATCCGAATACTGTCATCGGTTATTTTAACGACTGCGCTTTTGTCCCCTAACGCTACGGCGCAAGAGTCTTTGAATGAACTTGAAGAACTTTCTCGTACTTCCGATGATCCCTTTGGTGAGATAGTGACTACCCAACAGCGTCAACCGGTTTCTGTTACATTGCGTGCGCTGAATAAGATCACAGCACGATACATAGATATTGAAGCGCAAATGAACGAACTCGCGCGGTTCGGTTCGCTCGAAATCGTACCGCGTTTCTGCGACAAGCGACCTCCCGAAGAATTTCCAGAGACCGCTGCGTTTCTGGAGGTTTTTGATCTTGAGCAGCCATCCAATGACCAATACGCACTCGTATCGCAACCCGATCATCCGGCGTTTCCGGGGGGGCCAATCGATGCGCCTCTCGAACCTGATGCCGGGATAGCCGATGAGATCATATCGCCCGATATTGCAGTCCGTTCTGTGTCAGTCATCGAAGGTCCAGAAACGGACGGTGAGCGTATATTTACTGGATGGATGTTTGCATCCAGCCCAGCGCTTAATGCGCTGGAGCATCCCGTTTACGACGTCTGGGTGATCGATTGTAAAACAGCCCCGGTTGATAAATAAATCGGCGCCTTGAGGAAATCCGCGCTCACTGCGAGACACTTTTTCAGTAATTTCTGATAGTCATCATTAGAGATTTCTTCTACCCCGAATTGGGCGAGGTGCTCTGTATGAAACTGTGCGTCTAGCAATCTGAAACCACCTATTCTTAGTCGGGCGACGAGGTAAAGAAATGCGATCTTGCTGGCGTTCGTTTCCCGTGAAAACATGCTTTCACCGAAGAAAGTTCCACCAAGCGTCACGCCGTAAACACCCCCAACGAGTTCATCTTCTCGCCAACATTCAATGCTATGGGCGATGCCAATGCGATGAAGATCCGTATAGGCCTCTTCAATCATGTCATTGATCCATGTATCGGGGCGGTCGGGTGCAGGTGATGCACAGGCCTTGATAACATCTGAAAATGCCGTATCGACCCTAACGTCGAAAGGTTCTTTGGCGATGAGGCGCCGTAGTTTTTTAGGACAGCGAATCTGGTCCAGTTGTAATACGCCGCGTTGTTCCGGAAGAACCCAAACAACAGTCTCAGCCTCGCGTGACCGAGCCATCGGGAAATAGCCGAGCGCGTAAGCTTTCAACAGCTCGTCGATAGGAATACCTTCAGCGGAATCGTGTGGCATTCAGCCAGTATGCCGCAATTCGGACAGTGGGGAAGTGGGGTGCGGTGAGATCACGGAATTCTGAGCGAGAGGGATTATTTATCCTTTTCCAGCCATTTCTCGAGCCAGTGGATGTTATATTCACCGCGCTGAAAGTCTGGATCCTCTAACAGGTCTACAAAGAGCGGGACCGTGGTGTCGACGCCAACCAAAGCGATTTCGGAAAGGGCGCGTTTAAGGCGGGCTAGGCAATGTTTGCGATCATCGCCAAAGACAACGAGCTTTCCAATCATCGAGTCATAATAAGGGGGAATCCGATATCCGGTATAAACGGCCGAATCGAACCTTACGCCTGGACCGCCTGGCTGATGGAAGTGTGTGATTTCGCCTGGTGATGGCCGAAACGTTCGTGGGTCTTCGGCATTGATGCGACACTCGATGGCATGACCTTTGAAAGTGACATCCTTTTGCGAGAAGCTCAGTTTCCTACCAGCAGCGATTTTAATTTGTTCGCGTACAAGATCGATCCGTGTCACTTGCTCGGTAATTGGGTGTTCTACCTGAAGGCGGGTGTTCATCTCAATGAAATAGAATTCGCCATTTTCATAAAGATATTCGATTGTGCCGACGCCCAGATAGCCAAGTTTGGCGATCGCTTTGCGAGTGATCTCACCAATACGCACGCGCTCTTTCTCAGTCAGGGCAGGGGAGAGCGCTTCCTCAAGAATTTTCTGATGTCTGCGCTGAAGAGAGCAATCACGCTCACCTAGCTGTGCGACATTTCCATGTGAGTCTGCGACAATTTGGATTTCGATATGACGTGGTTGTTCGAGATATTTCTCGATATAGACGGTGTCATCACCAAAGGCGGCTTTTGATTCAGTGCGCGCGGTTGCAAGTGCTTCTTCGAGTTCTTGAGGTCTGCGGGCCAATTTCATACCGCGCCCGCCACCTCCAGATGAGGCTTTAATGAGAACAGGGTACCCAATTTTTTCCGCCGATTTGCGCCCGGACTCAAAATCTGTGATGGCTCCGTCTGACCCGGGAACAAGAGGAATTCCAACATCTGCGATCGCAGTTTTTGCTGCGATTTTATCACCCATCACGCGGATGTGCTCAGCTTGCGGACCAATGAACGTGATATTATGGGCGGCGACAATGTCAGCGAAGCGCGCGTTTTCAGATAGAAATCCATAACCGGGATGGATTGCGTCGGCCCCTGTGATTTCCGCTGCTGAAATGATTGCTGGTATATTGAGGTAACTATCTTTTGGGGCGGGTGGGCCTATACACACGCTTTCATCGGCAAGACGCACATGCATGGCGGTTGCATCTGCTGTTGAATGAACAGCAACCGTTGAGACGCCCAATTCCTTACAGGCGCGATGGATACGGAGGGCAATTTCACCACGATTGGCGATAAGGACTTTTTCGAACATTTGGGTTCCGTAGGCGCGAGCTGGAATAGAGGGTTTTATTCGAGGATTAATAAAGGTTCGTCATATTCAACGGGCTGGGCGTCGGCGACGAGAATGGATTTCACGACGCCGGAGCGAAGGGCAGTGATCGGATTCATTGTCTTCATCGCCTCAACGATCAACAAAGTTTGACCTTCCGAAACTGTGTCGCCTTCATTCACAAACGTCTCGGCATCAGGAGATGGAGAGAGATAAACGGTGCCAACCATGGGGGATTTCACAGTGCCTGGATGATCGGCGGTCGGAGTTGCTATAGGGGCTACAACCGGAGCTACAGCGGGTCGAGCATGAATCGGCGCCGCGGCAATCGCGTGAATTGCGGGAGTGCCACCCTGACGTGAGACTCTGAGCCGGATTTTGTTCTTTTCGATTTCTACTTCGGTCAAGCCGGTCTCGTGAAGGATCTCTGCGAGTTCCCGAATCCAGGCCGCCTCAAGAGTGTGTTCGCTATTATTCTCAGTTCCAGACATTGATCGGATTCGCCTGTTGTTTGTGATTGATGCTAATGGACCGCTTTAGCCGCGCTTATCAATCAAGTTCCTCAAAGCTTCAAGCGCTAAGCCGTATCCGGCGGCGCCAAAACCGATTATGAGCCCGTCAACGGCTGATGCCGTTAAAGATTTTCGCCTGAAAGCCTCACGGGCGTGGATGTTAGACAAATGAATTTCAATTTTCGGTAGGGCCGCTGCAATTAAAGCATCGTGAATAGCTATAGAGGTATGCGTGTAAGCCCCGGGATTGATAATCAACCCGGCTGCCTTGGAATGTGCTTCCTGCACCCAGTCGACTATTGCGCCTTCGCTGTTCGATTGCCGGAAAACAAGGCTCAACCCCAGCTCGGAAGCCCTGTTACGAGTTGAAACCTCTATATCCGCGAGGCTCTCATTTCCATAAATTGCAGGCTCACGTGAGCCCAGAAGATTTAGGTTGGGGCCGTTTAAGATATACGCGACCGGCTTATCCATAAATGCTCCCGCACGCTTTCTTGCGACGTTACAATATCTTACATATACGAAGGGAATTAAGCACGGCGCAACTTGGAAGGCGTTGAAATTTCATGGAAATCAAGATCAATGGCCAGAATCGGCATTTTGAGGGGCCCGTAAGCGTCGCTGCGCTTGTGACCACCCTTGCCTTGGAGCCCAGAAAAATAGCCATTGAACGTAATCTGGCGATTGTGCCGAAATCAGCCTACGCGGTGACGCTGCTCGCCGACGGCGATCAGATCGAAATCGTGCAATTCGTTGGCGGCGGCTGAGCAACGCGGCGCCAGAATTCACTCGCGCCGCGGCGCCGAAACACAAGCATATTCAAGGCGAAGCCAAAAAGTGCGGGGATAGTTATCCGACACCTTCCGCACGGTCTTATATTAGGGCGATGGTCCACCGTCTGCGGGCGGGGCAAGGTCATGCGCTCTTTGACATTGTGAAATTTTTCGTGGGGTGGCGCCGGCTTCGGCTGGACCGCCATCCCGGAGGCGCAGCAGCATGTAATGCTGCTGCGCCGCGCGCGGGATGACGAAACTGGCATGGCGTCCGATCACCCGGTCAGAACACGCCGCTGTCGACATCCTTCAGGAATTTGATGACGCCCGCCATATAGGTCTCCTGATCATCATACATCGCCATGTGGCTGCCCTCGGTTGCCAGATAGCGACCGTGTTGGACTTCGTTCGCCATCCAATTCATGTGTTCAGGATCCATGGTGTCCCAGCGCCCGCCGATGGTGAGTGTGGGAATATTGATCTTATTAAGATCCTGCGTCCGGTCCCATTCAGCAAGGCGACCACGTGCGCCAAATTCGCTCGGCCCCTGCATGAGCACGTAAATATGGGCGTTCACGTTGTTTAAAGAGCGGGTTACCGGTTCGGGCCATTGTGCGTATGGCATGCGCAGTACGTGGCGTTCGTAATGCTCGGGAATCAAAAGTTCCATATAACGAGGGTTGTCGAAGTCTTCCGCCGCCTCCATCGCGCGGATTTCGGCCAGCGCCTGAGGATCGAGGCGGTCTGCGAGGACTAAGGCTGCGTACTGATTATAATCTGGAATGCTTGCCATCATATTTGAGATAATAACGCACTTCATCTTATCTTGATGAGCCAGGGTATATTCCATGGCGAGAATTCCGCCCCAGGAATGTCCAAGCAGGCAAAAATTATCTTTGTTGAGTCCCAGAGCTATGCGGACTTGCTCAACTTCATCGACGAATCGTTCGGTCGTCCACAAGGCATCATTGTCGGGTTGGTCGCTACGTGCGCTGCCAAGTTGGTCATAGAAGTAATATTCGATGCCGGCGCCGGGGAAATAGGAATCCATTGCCTCGAAATATTCGTGGGTCATCGAGGGACCTCCATGCAGCAGGAGAACCTTCATGGTTGGGTTATTACCGACGCGCTTTGTCCAGACTTTAAATTCGCCCGCTGGCGTAGAGATGGGGATCATCCTAACGCCCCCACTAAGGACATCATCTCGGTCGCTATTGTCATAATAGGAAGGCAGCGGGGGTGCTCCATCATTTCGGCAGGCTGTGACGCCAATCGCCAAAAAGGCGCATGCAATCAGTAATGTCGCGCGCAGCATATAGGTTTCTCCCGATTTTCTAATTTTCCCTTGAAACGATACGCGTCATGGAGGAGACAAAACAAGCATTGACGAATGGGGGAGGAGTGTGCGCCTCACCAATCTGGTAAACCTAAAGACAGGGAAGCACGATGGCAGACCAAGGTTTGGAAATCGCCGGACGCAAATTTTCATCTCGTCTCATCATTGGCACGGGCAAGTACAAGACCTATGCCGAAAATGCCCAAGCGGCTGAAGCAGCGGGCGTTGAAATGATCACAGTCGCAGTGCGGCGCGTCAATTTGACCGATCGCGACAAACCCATGCTGGTCGATTATCTCGATCCCGAAAAATACGTCTATTTGCCGAATACGGCGGGCTGTTTCACGGCGGAAGATGCGATCCGCACCCTTCGCCTGGCGCGTGAAGCCGGCGGGTGGGATCTCGTAAAGCTCGAAGTTTTATCGGATCAAAAGACGCTCTATCCCGAGATGGAAGAAACTTTGCGTGCGGCAAAACTTCTTATCGAGGAGGGTTTTCAGGTGATGGTCTATTGTTCGGATGATCCTGTTTATGCGCGCAAGCTTGAAGATGCGGGGTGTTGCGCGATCATGCCATTGGGCTCACTGATCGGGTCGGGGCTGGGGATTATCAACCCGGTTAACATCCGGCTTATTGTTGAGCAATCCAACGTACCCGTCATCGTTGATGCTGGTGTTGGTGTTGCTTCTGATGCTGCGATCGCGATGGAGCTTGGTTGTGACGGCGTTCTTATGAACACCGCGATCGCCGAGGCGAAAGATCCGATAATGATGGCGAGCGCGATGAAACATGCTGTGATCGCGGGCCGTCAGTCCTATCTCGCCGGGCGTATGCCTAAAAAACGCTACGCCGACCCCTCGTCGCCGTTAGCGGGTCTAATATAAATAAAGCTCGCTCGCCGGTCCGCTATTCATGTGTTGCGCTTGTTAATCAGCGTCATATGACCCTTTGGCTTCCTCAATTGCAGCCAAGAGGTCAGGTTGTCGATTGCCGGTAATCACCTTTAAGTAACTTCCATCAACAGCTGCGACGATGAATGCAGGTGTGCCATCGACGCCCATCTCGGATGCGATGCGGTGTGTTTCATTAATTGTTGTGGGAATAGAGGGGTCCGTACGCGCTTTTTCCAGCGCTGCGAAGTCTAGGCCGTTACTCTTTGCGATTGAACGAATCCGCTCCTTGGTGAGGGTGCCTTGCGTATTCATCAAAGCAAAATGGAGTTTTCCATATTTCCCTTGCTTGCGTGCAGCAAGCGCAATTTCGGCGGCATATACTGACTCTGGCTTTAAGATTGGAAAATCGCGAAAGACGACTTTTACCTCGGGGTCATTTCTTGTCATTTCCTGGACCAGTCCGGCAGCCGTCTTGCAAAACCCACAATGGTAATCAAAAAACTCAACAACAGCGACTTTAGCGTTCGCCGGTTTGGCTCCCGTGACAAAGCCATTCTTTTCATCAAGTAGGGTAGAAATGTTTGCTTTTGCCGCTGTTTCGGCCTGGGCGATTTCAGCTTCGCGTTCGCGTTGTGCGTATACGTTGACTGCCTCAATTATGACTTCCGGATTATCGAGAAGGTATTCCCTTACGATAACGCGAATTTCGTCTTCTTGCTTTTCAGAAAACTGACCGTTGGGCGATGTTTGGGCGACACTGTACCCTGATACGATCGCCCCTAGAATCAATGCGCCGATAAGTGCTGCGCCAATTAAAAATTTGATTCTCATTTTCAACTCCTCAAATACTCATAACTTTTTCGTCAGTGAAGTGATCTCGCACTGAATGTAAATAGCTTGCCGAAGTGTGATCACACTGGATCTGGAACTTCCCCCTGCGGATCGCCCGTTTTTCGTTGTTTTCGTGGCCGCGATTCAGTTTCATCGTCAGCGCTCGGTAGTAATGGCGCTTCTACACCCTCCGGGTTTGTCGCAATGATGATATCGGATGCCTGGCGCCACTCCGGGGTGCCTTTTTTCAAACCGGGGAGGGCGCGCCTTGCAAACTGGTTCGCTTCACTCGGTGAGCCGGCCTGGTAGCGGGATTCCGCAGTAGCAAGATTAGCAAGGTATTCTTGCCCGAGCCCTCCATAAGCGCGGGCAAGCTCGAACCAGCCAAATCCGTTGGTCGGTTCTAGTAACAGGGCGTATTTAAGTTCTTTTACGGCTTCACTATAGTTTTCAGTGTCTTCGGTTGCGATCAGTGCGCGACCGAGATTGACATGTAGGAGCGCTTTCGATGGCGCCAGTTCAACAGACCTGCGGTGCGGAGTGAGCGATTCCTCTATATGACCAAATTCAAATAGCATCTGACCTTTGAGCTCAAAGAAATAAGGATTTTCAGGATCCCATTCGATCAGGCGGTTGATCTCCCGTTGCGCTTTTTCAATGTCAGCGCTGCGATAATAGGCGACAGCGCGGGCATATCGAGCCGGTTCAGACTGATCGGAGAGAGGGTATTGTCTGAGCGTGACATGCGCTTCCTGAAGAAAGCCGTTAATCTTCGCTTGGATCATCTTCAGGCGGAAAATCTCGTCCTCAGAGTCCTTTACAGCGTAAAATGGAGAGGCGGTTACACGTTTTTCGAGAGCGGTGATTCGCTGATTGGCCAGAGGGTGGCTCTGCATGTAGGGATTAATTCGGCGTCCGGTGATGAGCTGTTGGTTTCTTAGCTTACCGAAAAATTCGCTCAAGCCCTGTCCGGAATGCCCGACTTTGTCCAGAAACGTAACGGCCGCCTGATCGGCGCTGGCTTCTTGTCCGCGACTATATTTAAGGGCGTTCGCCAGACCAATATTTTGACCCAGTCCTAAGAGGCCAATGCCTGCTTCAGGGGCGCCGGCTGCGACGGCGCCGGCGGCGAGCAGCACGCTAAGAAGCATTGGCCGCGTGGCCTTGGCGTAAGCTTCAGCCGAACGTGCGCTATGTCCCCCGGACATGTGGCCGGTTTCGTGTGCAATGACGCCTTCGATCTGGTTTGGCGTGTCGGCCATAGTAATAAGGCCGGTGTGAAGGCCCATATTCAATCCACCGGCGAAGGCGTTCGGTGTCGGATCACCGATCAAAAGGATATTGACTCTCTCTGGCTCGATGCCAGCTGCGCTGTACAAGGGATGGGCGTAATCTTTGATCCATTGCTCGATTTCAGCGTCGCGGAGTACGTTTATCTGCGCGTGTGCGGGCCCCGACAGGGCTATGATTGAGGCCGCCAGAACGGCCAGGTTTTTTTTCACGCTCACCAATCTGCTCCAGTCGCGCCGTTGCCATTTTCGAGTGTAACCATTAGGCGAGCCAAATGCGATATTTGTTGATGCAGGCGCCGGAATTGTGACGATCGGCTGATTTTTAAAGCAAAACGGCGATCAATCCGTCGTCAACCGCCCAAAGCACGCTGCCACCAGCCTTTCCGCGAGGGGGTTTCGCTTTCCGGCGGTGCTTCAACATCAGGCGCTTTAGCCGGTATTAGTGTCTTAGGCGGTTCAGAGCCGGTCGAGTTTTCCGGGTGAGATTTTGTCGCTTTCTTAGCGGCAACGGGTTTTGCTGGTGGTGTCGAGCTTAAGGCATTGCTGGTCGGCAGCAAATCTTGAACTTTCTCCCGATCAATTGCGATTTCTTTTTCCCCGTCATCGATGGCATCTACGCCGTTCTTTTTGGGGGGCGATATGGGGGTATCCTTTTCCTCAGTTGAAGCGCCTGAGCCCGATTCAACCCTTGTCTGCTCTTCTCCTGTGGGGTTTTCATCGCCGCGACGATTACGCCGTCCGCCACGCCGTCCGCGTCGCCGCCGGCGTTTAGGTTTGCCATCTTCGTCAAGTTCGACCGTAGCGCCATCCGCCCCTTCGCCACCTGTAATCTTACTTTCGATAGTTTCGGCGCTCTCTGTTTCGGAAGCAGCGACATCATCAACAGGAGAGGGCTCTTCACGCCGACGTCTCCTGCGACGACGTTTTTTCCGAACGCCGGGCACTTCTTCGCTGTCAGCTTCTACAACCTCTTCGACGGATGGTTCGGTTTGGTCTTTCGGATCATCGACTATGTCTGGTTGATCAGCGCGCACAACCGATTTGTCTTCTACGATCTCGCGCGGGACGCCCCGTTTCTCAATATCGTAGAGATCTCCTGCCTTGGTTTCGTCCGCTGCAAGTTCAACCGTAACTCCGTAATCATCCTCGATGCGTTTTAGCCAATCGCGTTTGTGATTGAGGATAAAGAACGCAACGTCGAAGGACGCCCGGACCGTGATGACGCCAGCTTTGCCAGCCAGCGCTTCACCTTCAATAGCGCGCAGAATCCGTAACGCCGCCATATCAAAGGAACGTACAACCCCGGCGCCGGCGCAGGTCGGGCAGGTATGTGTTGTGCCATCGATGATTCCGGATCGCCTGCGTTGACGTGACATTTCGAGGAGACCGAAGCTGGAAATGCGGCCAGCCTGCAAACGGGCGCGGTCAACCTTGAGCGCTTCTTTAAGCTTACGTTCAACGGTGCGATTGTTCTTCGGTTCTTCCATATCGATGAAGTCAATGACGATGAGACCCGCCAGGTCACGCATGCGACATTGGCGGGCCGCTTCATGGGCGGCTTCGATATTCGTTTTTAATGCTGTGAGTTCAATATTACGTTCGCGCGTCGCCTTGCCTGAGTTAACATCGATCGCGATCAAAGCCTCGGTCTGGTGGATAACGAGATACCCTCCTGATTTTAGGCGCACCGTCGGTTGGTACATCGCATCGAGCTGGCTTTCGACGCCATATTTCAGGAATAGAGGGCTTTTCTCCTTGTAAGGCTGAACGTTTTTTGCATGCGAAGGCATCAGCATTTTCATGAAGTCTTTTGCTTCACGATAACCTGCGTCGCCTTCCACAAGAACTTGGGAAATATCTTTGTCGTAGAGGTCGCGAATA
Source organism: Parvularculaceae bacterium (assembly GCA_021776435.1). Taxonomy (GTDB): domain Bacteria; phylum Pseudomonadota; class Alphaproteobacteria; order Caulobacterales; family Parvularculaceae. The sequence continues at coordinate 22,251 of JAJFFW010000027.1, forward strand.
GCGCGCTTAATTAGGCTGGCCTCTTCATAAATGAGGCTCGGCGCAATTGACTCTAATGTTAGTGCTCGAATGTTTTCCCAAAGCCGCAGAAGGTATTCATAATCGCGTTTTATCTCTGCTTTTGTTCGTTTTGCTCCCGCTGTACGAATAATCAGCCCCATGCCCTGTGGCACATCGAGGCCTTCGACAACTTTTTTCAATCTGCGCCGGTCCGACGCGATTGGAATTTTGCGGGATATACCGCCACCACGCGCAGTGTTTGGCATCAAAACGCAATAACGACCGGCGAGTGAAATATAGGTCGTCAACGCCGCTCCTTTGTTGCCGCGTTCTTCTTTGACAACCTGTATGAGAAGAATTTGTCGACGTTTGACCACTTCTTGAATTTTGTAATTGCGGATCAGTCGGGCCCGCTTGCGACGGGCTTCGCGATAACGCTCCAGCAGGTCCGCTTTGTGGGACTGCTTTTTCGCGTTGCTAGGCTCTCTGTCTTTGGTGTGCGTTTCAACCTTGCTATCTTCTTCGTCTTCTTCGTCTTCTTCGCTCACATCGCTTGATGCATCGTTTTGCGTAACGAGCGTTTCTGGATCATCGACGTTATCAAAGTGTTCTAAGTCGTCACTTTCTTCGCCGAATTCAGTTGAGGTCGAAATTTCATTTGCCGGTTCAGATGCCATTTCCGCAATTTTGTCACGGGATTCACTTGGCGGTTCATCGTCCAGCGGCTCGTCTTCAGGATCTTGGCTACGGCTTTCTTCGTGGCCTTCTTCGGCCTCGTCGTCCTCAGATTTTATTGCATCTGCTGATGCGTCCTGATCGTCCGACTCTGCGTCGTGCACAGTGTGCACTCGGTTCACCGAGGCGGGTTGATCGTTTTCGGGGTCGGAATCGTCGTCTTCGACGTCAGTGACCTCTGGGTCGAATTCATCATCGTCGTCATCGTCACCGTTGCGAGCAAGTTCAAGCTCAGCACCCAGGGACGCTTCTTCGGCCTCGGCAGCTTGTAAAATTTCGCGGTCCGATACCGGGATCTGATAATAATCAGGATGAATTTCATTAAAGGCGAGAAAACCGTGACGGTTTCCGCCATATTCTACGAAAGCGGCTTGGAGAGATGGCTCCACCCGCGTGACACGGGCTAAGTATATATTGCCTCTAAGCGGTTTGCGGGAAGCAGATTCGAAGTCGTAATCCTCGACTTTGGTCCCATCTATGAGTGCAACGCGGATTTCTTCCTGGTGGGCCGCGTCGATCAGCATTCTCTTTGTCATTGATAAAAGCTCCGCGACGCAGGGCGTTGACCGCTGCGCCGGCTATGTTTCGTCGTCGATCTGCGGGCGCTAAGGCGCACGCCGCTGTGAAGCGGGTGTTCGTTCTTCTCATTTGCGCGTCCTGCATCATCGGCGAGGGTTGTTATGGCGTCGGCCGAGGCCAACGGGTTGTTGGGTCGGCGCCTTAAGCGCCGGGCTTACTCCTCGCGCCGCCACATTGGGGGGCGCGGGCCGGCTGAAGGAGCTGCCGACGTCTATCCCGGTGCGAATCGCATCAATTTGATCGCTCGGAAATCTTACAGTGAATTCACAAGCTATTCACGTTGCGAATTCAGAATTCTGTTATGGCTTGCATTAAGCCCCTTAGAAGCTGTGCTGCAACCATAATTTTGGATCATGCCTGACCACGAAAGAAAAGAAAAGTGGTCCTTTAGCCTAACGACTCAGTGTTTCATGCAAAAGTACGTGAATGATTAACGTCGAATTAACGTTGATTGAAAAAAGATGTCGGATCCAGTGGGACGACCGGCTATATTTGCTATTCTCGGGTAAGGAATGACACGTTTAATGTCTTATATCAGATTCTGTACGGTCCTCGCTGGAATGGCGCTGGTGGCCGCTATGCTGAATTTGAGCAGCACTGGTCAGGCCTTTGCCGCGGAGCTGTTGACCCTGAGATTCGGTCCCAGCGCTAATAAAACCCGCATAGTGTTTGATCTTGACGGAGATACAAAGTGGCGAGTTTCCGGCGACGAGGAAGGTTTGGGTCGCCTGATCGTCGACTTTGACACTCTTTCGGTCGGCGCTGAAGGATTAAAGGACTTACCCGGTGAGGGCCATATTGCTCTCTATCGTTACGCGCCCTCGGGTCGAATGTCCGCTCGGTTTGTCCTTGAATTGAGGAAAACGGCCAAAATCGATAAAGCTTTCATGCTGCCACCCTCTGGTGAGATTAAGAAACATCGTTTGGTGATCGATCTCATAACGGCTGATAAAAAAGCATTTGTCGCTAGCCTGCCCAATCCATTCCAGGGCCTTGCTGCTGTCATCGAAGATGCCACATCTCCTGCTGAACGGGCCGAGCTGTCGCCTGAGGTCAAACCTAAGCCCGCCAAACGCTCGGTTACGATCGCGGCGCAGCATCGCCCAGTCGTTGTTATCGATGCTGGTCACGGTGGCGGCGATCCTGGCGCTCATGGCCAGAAGGGCGCGAATGAAAAAGATATCACGCTGGCCGCTGCGTTGGAGCTTGCCGAGTTACTGAAAGCAAGCCAACGGTATCAGGTCGTTCTGACACGCGAGAGCGACGCAAAGCTTGCGCTGGAGAAGCGATCGGAGATCGCCAGGAAAGCGAAAGCGGATCTGTTCATTTCCATACATGCGGATGCAAACAGCAACCCGGACGTGCATGGAAGCTCGGTTTACACGCTTTCTGATAAGGGTACGAAGCGTTCCGCCCGCGAAGCGCTATCCAAGGGTGATTATCAGTTCTTTAACATCAAAATCGCTGATAAAGAGCCAGAAGTAAGCGGGATTCTTTTCGACTTGGCGCAGCGCGATACGATGACCGAGTCGTCGAAATTCTCTGAATTCTTAATTCAAAACCTGAGCGGTGTCACTCCACTCTTAAACAACTCGCACCGGACGGCGGATTACCGGGTGCTGCTTGCCCCTGACGTCCCGGCGGTGTTGTTAGAGCTGGCGTTTATTTCCAACAAGAAAGATGAGAAAAATCTCACTTCCGCAAAATGGCGGAATCGTTCCCTGACCGCTGTGGCGGGGGCTATTGATCTTTATTTTGCTGATCCCAAAACGTTGGCTCGTCATGCCGCCCGCCAATCTATGGCCACCAATTAAGTCTGCGATTTCCTAATGTGAGGAAGAATTAAGAGGTGTTTCCGCCTCGCTGTTGACGAATTTATGAGATAATACGGTGTTGAGAGAACGCAGGGGCCTGTGGTCCGTGCGTTCAATGTGGTTTGAGTGGAAAACGGCTTCGGCAGATGAGTGATAAAGATCAACCCAAAGATGAGCCTGAAATTCGTTTGACTGACGAAGACGATGTTGATTATCCGCACGAAAGGCGACGGGCGAAAGATATTGATCAAGAAACCATCGGCGATGGCTCCAGTGACTATGGTGATGATGATCGCGACGAATTGCCGTTATCTGATGATAGTGAGGACGACAATTTCGACAAAGTTATTTTTACCGATGATTTTGCCGAGGAACGAGCTGAAGCTGGTCGACCAACAGTCAATTTCGGCGATGACTTGGATAGTGAATTCAGCGATGCCCTGGATACTGAGGTTGAAGGTGATGTTTATTTAGAGACTACTCAAGACAACGCCTCCGGTGCGATGTCAGAAGAAGAATTCCCCCTCTCTGTTGATCCAGAGAGCGTCCCAGAAGACGAGCTGCATTTAACCAGCAATCAAATTAAACAAGACGATCAAACCGCTTATTCGATGGGCGATCCTTCTGAGTACGATGCGCCTCGTGAGATCGATAGCGCTTTATTTGCGGAGCGAACTGAACGACCCCAAGGGTTCGATATGCGCCATGACGATGTGTCAAAACAGGGTTGGCGTGTTCCCGGTATCTTGAAATTTTTTGGTTTTCTTTTTGCTGCGGGGGCGATCGCACTCATCGGAGCGGCTGGCTATTCGGGTTGGTATCTCAACAAGCTGAGCCAAGACTTGCCTGATTATCAGGCGTTAGCAGAATACGCCCCACCGGTATCGACGCGGGTTTATGCGGGAGACGGAACGCTCGTCGCAGAGTTTGCCCGAGAGCGGCGATTATTTGTTCCCATCCAGGCGATACCAGATTCCGTAAAATACGCATTCGTTTCGGCTGAAGATAAATCCTTTTATGAGCACACTGGCATCGACGCGAAAGGTGTCATTCGCGCGCAAATTTCAAATATCGGCAATATTCTCCGTGGTCGTCGACTTGAAGGCGGCTCGACGATAACACAACAGGTCGCAAAGAACTTTCTTCTTTCGAGTGAGCAGCGGATCGAGAGAAAGTTGAGGGAAATGCTGATCGCGCGGCGCATGGAGTCCGCGTTCACCAAGGATCACATCCTTGAGCTGTATCTGAATGAGATTTATCTCGGTAACCGTTCCTATGGGGTGGCGGCGGCGGCGTTGAATTATTTTGATAAAGCGCTTGAAGATCTCACCGTCGCAGAGGCGGCTTATCTCGCGGCGATTACCAAAGGACCAAGCAATTACCATCCGATTGATCACCTCGATCGTGCAGTTTCGCGTCGCAATTGGGTTGTCGGGCGCATGCTTGAAGACGGTCGGATTACGCAGGTGGAAGCAGAGAATGCGATCGCGGCCCCTCTCGGAGCCCAATTGGCGCAGCCGCTTGGCGCACGTGATTGGGCTTCAGAATATTTTGCCGAGGAAGTACGCAAACAAATCGCTGACCTTTACGGTACAGATGCGCTTTATGATGGCGGGCTTGCTGTTCGTACAAGCCTTGATCCAACTTTGCAAAAAGTGGCGGGAGAAGTGCTGCGCAAGTGGCTTGTGGAATATGACCTTCGTCACGGCTGGCGTGGCCCGCTTGGAACGTTTGAGATAAATGGTGATTGGGTTGCCGAATTCGCCGAGTTAGAAAAGCAACTTTTTAGCAACCGTACGCTTACTGAGGATCTAGCGCCGTGGCGACCAGCCGTCGTTCTTGCTCCAGGTGAGACCGAGACACGTGTTGGCTTTTCAGACGGTAGTGAGGGTATTATCCCGTTCGAGCTTCTTTCATGGGCGCGTCCATATATCGACGCGAACACAATCGGCGATGAATTTACGTCAGGCGATGACCCCTTGAACCCGGGAGACGTCATCTATGTGGCGCCAACCGAGACCGACGGTGTTTACGCACTTCGACAGGCGCCCGCAGCCAATGGCGGTCTTATTGCGCTCGACCCACATACCGGGCGCGTGCTTGCGATGGTCGGCGGGTTTTCGTTCCAGCTTTCGGAATTCAATCGCGCCATTCAGGCGCACCGCCAGCCAGGATCGACCTTCAAGCCATTTGTTTATTCGGCTGCACTGGACAGTGGTTATACGCCTTCATCCCTCGTGCTTGATGCGCCGTTTGTTGCGCCAGGCGTTGATAGCTGGTGGAAGCCAGGCAATTATGTAGAGGGTCGCTTTTACGGTGAGAGCACATTGCGCCTTGGCGTTGAACAATCACGCAATACCATGACAGCGCGTCTTGCTCAGGATCTCGGCATTGGCCGGATTATCGAATATATCAAACGTTTCAACCTTTCTGATCGTTTGCCACGCGAACTTGCTATCTCATTAGGGTCTGGCGAGACGACGCTGATGAGGATTACTGCGGCTTATTCCATTTTTGTTAATGGCGGCAAACGCATTGAGCCGCTGATCATTGATCGGGTTCAGGACCGGACAGGGAAAACGATTTACAAACGCGATGCGCGGCTGTGTCAGTCATGCAATGTCGATATTTGGGCCCAGCAATCTGAGCCGCAACTTATCGATTTGCGCGAGCAAGTCATGGACCCACGTACGGCCTATCAAGTTACGTCGATATTAGAAGGTGTCGTAACCCGCGGCACCGGATCAGCCGTTCGCCGTGCGACCAATAAACCACTCGCCGGGAAAACTGGCACGACCAATGAGTATAAAGATGCCTGGTTTGTCGGGTTTTCACCGGACCTTGCCGCCGGCGTTTATGTCGGATTCGATATGCCTCAGACTCTTGGTCAGGGGGAGGCTGGCGGTAAAGTCGCAGCGCCGATTTTCGCTGACTTTATGGTCGAAGCGTTAAATGACGTCGCGGGCATACCATTCCGTGTGCCGTCTGGCATCAGGTTGGTGCGCGTTGATGCAAAAACTGGGCGACCTGCGGCGCCGGGTGACAGCAATGTTATTCTTGAAGCCTTTAAGGCCGATGATATTATCGGAGATCGGTTGTCAGCGGATGAATTGTCTCTTGACCCCTTGAGTGCGGCGCCTAAGCGCCCAGGGACAGTCGAAATTTCTGACGACGCGCTTGACCCTCTTTACTAAAACATCGGGCAGGGGCATATCGGCATTAGTGATCGAAAAAACGGACACAGTCCGATTACATATAATTTCTTGGAGTTGTCATTATGCGTGCAGAAATTGCTGCGCTAGCCAATGAAATCAAGCAGTCTCTCGAACTGCTGAGGAGGCGTCTTTGACTGGGATAAAGCCCAAAAGAGACTGATTGAGCTGAACACTCAGGCAGAAAACCCTAAGCTATGGGATGATCCGGACGCGGCTCAAAAGCTCATGCAAGAGCGCACGGCTCTGGATTCGCAGATTACCTACATCGTGGAAGCGCAATCTGAACTGGATGATGTGTATGGTCTGGCTGAACTTGCTTGGGAAGACAGCGACGGGCCGAGCATGGATGAGGCGCAAGGGTTATTGTTATCGTTAAAGGCTAAGACCGGTAGGGCGGAGACTGAAGCGCTATTGTCGGGAGAAGCTGATAGTAATGATTGCTTCGTTGAAATTCACCCTGGAGCCGGTGGCACGGAATCGAATGACTGGGCGTCGATGCTGTTGCGTATGTATATGCGTTGGGCGCAAAGACACGGTTTTAAAACGGAAGTTATTGAAGAGCAACCAGGTGACGAAGCCGGTATTAAATCAGCGACAATACAGATCAAAGGACATAATGCGTACGGTTGGTTGAAAACCGAGTCCGGCGTTCATCGGTTGGTGCGAATTTCACCATTTGATTCAAATGCACGCCGGCACACGTCGTTCGCATCAGTTTGGGTCTATCCCGTTGTTGATGATAATATTGAGATTGAAGTCAATGAGAGCGAATGTCGTGTAGATACATTCAGGGCTTCAGGTGCGGGCGGCCAGCATGTCAATACGACAGATTCGGCTGTGCGGATCACACACCTGCCGACCGGGATTGTCGTCCAATGTCAGAACGAACGCTCTCAGCATAAGAATCGTGCGACTTCATGGAAACTATTACGCGCACGCCTTTACGAACTTGAACTTCAAAAACGTGAAGAGACGACGCAGGCTGCTAATGCTCAAAAGACCGATATTGGCTGGGGACATCAGATCCGGTCTTACGTAATGCAGCCTTATCAGATGGTGAAGGATTTGCGCACACGGGTTGAAAGCCCCAGTCCTGACGACGTACTTGATGGTGACCTTGATGCTTTCATGACCGCCGCTCTGGCCCATCGCGTCACCGGGTAAGCGCTTCTCGTCACAATTTTCACGAAAAACGCCCCTGAATGTCCATTCTGGGGCGTCTTACCGAATGACTCGTCTGGGATTATCTTAAAGGCGAGCGGCTCTGATTAAGGAAAGACGATGTTTCTTGCACCGGCGCGTTGGCGCCACTCAGGTCATCAACATCAATGTCTGTCGCTGACGTCGTTGGCTTCGGGCCTGGCGTAGGTGCGCCGCCAACCGGCCGGGCGCGTCTAAAATCTTTTGCCGCAGCTTCTGACAACGGGTCGTCAGAATGCCGACAATTGCCTTCAAAGTGAGCGCCGGTTTCCACTGAAAGTGAGCTATGGAGGATGTTTCCGTGGATATGTGCAGTCGAAGCAAGCGATACCGATTTGGCGCGAATGCCGCCGTCGACTTTACCCCTGACAGTCACCGTTTCGCAGATTACCTCGCCATTGACGATAGCTTTTTCGCCGATGATCAAGCAGGACGCCCTGATGTCGCCTTCCAGCGATCCATCAAACTGCACTTCACCGCTGGAGTTGATGTTGCCCTTCATGACAACATCCGTGGAAATTAAAGACGGGACGCCTGCTGATTTCATGGGACTCGACCTTTTGGATGGAGTTTGCGACGCGTGAGCCGAAGTCAATTCTTTCGGCGGTTCGGAGTTGTGTGATTTCTTATCTGGGGTTTGTTTTTGTTTAGCTTTCGAAAACATATCTACCTGCCTCGATAAATTTACGGGGGTTGCTGGCGCGTCCTTTGAACAGAATTTCGTAGTGAACATGAGGTCCAGTTGAGCGACCACTCGAACCAAGCTCACCTACTTTTTCGTGAAGCTTCACTTTTTGCCCCTTTTTGACCGATGTCTTTTTCATATGGGCGTATCGGGTTACAAAACCGTTGCCGTGATCAATTTCGACCGTGCGCCCAAAACCTGCTCGTTGCCCGGAAAATTTTACAACACCTGAAGCGGTCGCTGAGATAGGCGATCCCCACGCTGCGGCGAAATCAATTCCAAGATGGTTTGATCGGCGACCGTTAATGGGGTCGCGTCGGACTCCAAATCCACTGGTGAACCGACGACTGACTGTCAGCGGTGAGGACAACGGAATGTGTTCGACGAGTGTTTCCATCGCCGCTAATTCATCAAGCGCGGCGATCGCACGATTAGCGCGCTGAAAAAACTTAGTGGAGTCGCCGTTTACATCATCGACTTCAATAAATGGTCCGCCCTGCGCCAAGACCATATTTGACACTTTAGCAGGTACAAATAAACTCTCTGTGCCGACACCAATGCTTTTGATGATCAGTCGTAATTCTTCTGCTTTAGCAGAGGCTTTCTCCTCAAGCGCGGCCAGCAACAACACCTGTTCTGCATAGAGCCCGGCTGCGGCGTCTTCCATATGGGTGATGGCATTCGCTGCAGGGCTGGAATCCGGCAGTTGAACACGTCGCGTAGCGGCTTCCAGCATTGCTTCCCGTTGTAAAAGTGACATTCGTGACTGGCGCGGGGTAGGTTCGCCTGGCGCGACGTCTATCATCATGCGATTGCCATTGACTGGCTGTTGGCCGCTTGGCGACCCCGCTTGGGCTAGGCCGGTGGACAGCGTTTCGAGGCCTTGATCGATCGTCGCCTTGCGATCCACCATGTTCTTTAACATATGGTGGCGGCCAGAAAGCTCTGCCATGGCCGAATCTGATTCCCGTTGAACGGTGTAGAGTAGCGAATTTACATCATCATAGGCCAGTTGAGCATCGTTGATGCGCTTTGAGAACGTTGTTTCCATAACGCGGAAATCGCGTTCCTTGGCGACGATAATTTGTTCTTTGAAAACAACGTTTACCGAGGCATAAGCAATCCATAACAAAGCGCCAACCACGACTGTCGCCAAGGCAATTTGTGTCTTGGTCGACATCGAAATGAAATGAACGACGCCATCACTGCGATGATAAATCTGCCGCTCTTTAAAAAAGCGACTGATAATCCTTCTAATTTGGCCGGACTTGCGGCTCATCCAACTACGCCCCTTTTACGCGCCACTCACGTGATACGCTAACGCCCCTGAATATATAGCAGCGTATCTCTGAAGATTTCGCAACTGTTATGTGATGAAGTAACCCTGTTTTTCACAATTTGTTAATCGTTTAAGGGCGAAAAGCCCGCGCAAATTGTATTTGCGTTCACCGATGAGCTTCATGGGCCACTCGAGCGAAGGTGCTCTATATGGGTGATCTGTAGCTACAGCCAATTTTAGAAACGCGTGCCAAAAATTTTATGAACCTCGTTCGAATATCCGGCGTACGAGTGGGCAAACGGAATAGATTCAATGGCTTCTGGTCAATACATGGCTGATTTCTTCTAAATAAAGAGCGTTTAACACCGTGGCGCCTTCATTATCGCCTGTGTCCTTAAGGGACACATTCAGGTCATGCATGATGTCGAGTCCGCGCGCTTCGAACAGCAACGAGGGTGCGATCAATAGTCACGCTGAGATATCTGTGGTTGTAGCCTTCGGGCTCTATGGATCGTAAGGAGCCAGCGATTCAAAACTGTCGCTAGCTTGCTGGTTCAAAGCCCCTTCACCTCTGCAAGGACCTCATCAACGTGGCCTGAAACACGCACTTTGCGCCAGATTCGGCGAATGGCGCCCTTTTCGTCGATCAGAAAAGTGGTGCGTTCGATCCCCATATATTTACGGCCGTACATGCTTTTTTCGGTCCAGACACCGTATTTTTTTACCATCTCGCCGGTTTCGTCGGAGGCAAGCATGACTTTGAGGGCGTGTTTTTCCTTGAAATTCTTGTGCTTTGCGATGCTGTCTTTTGAAACCCCTATGATATGCGCGCCAGCTCGCTTGAACTTGGTGATGTTCTTCGTGAATTCGATCGCCTCTTTGGTGCAGCCGGCAGTGTCGTCTTTTGGGTAAAAATACAAAATGACCTTTTCACCCTTAAAATCCTTGAGATTTATCGATCCTTCGCCGTCTGACGGCAATGAGAAGGATGGCGCCTTGCTTCCAATCTCCAGTGCTTTATCCACTAACTTCTCCTGATCATGGATGGGTCTTGCTGTGCGCATCCTATCCGGGTTTCACAAAAGTGAAAGAAGCCGGGCGGTTCGCGATTGCGCTTGAACGGCTTTTTAAGGGAAACTAGGACAAACGTTCTCTGGCGATGATGGAGCGAAGGAGTCGGTGAGTTTCCGACAACAGGCGTATTGCGGTATGAAAAGGCGTTTGGCGAAAGCCTGCTTCATTTTCCTGGAGATTCTCGGCGCTGCAGTTGCAGCCAGCGCCGCTTTCGTGGTTTTCAGTTTCTGGCGTTTGGAGCAGGGCCCGGTCTCACTCAATATATTCGTTCCAAGCGCCGAATTCGCAATCAGTCGCAGTCTCGGTCCCGGCTACCAGAGTGAAATCGAGAATTTGGTGCTTTCTCGCGGGTCAGGGTCCGGGGAATATGCGCTGGTGCTTTCAGGAATTGACGTTTCTGGGCCGGACGGCCAGCGGAAAGCGCTCGTCCCGCGTGTGAGTATTGCTTTTGCTCCGGGGGATTTTTTCAAAGGTATTACGGGCCCGCGCCAGATTATAGTTGAAGATCCTGAAATTCGTATCGTACGCCGCCTTGCGAGTGGCGAAGAAAAGGTAAAAAACAGAGCCGATGATGGAGCGAGCCGCAATAAGCTTATCCGTACACTAACTGGTGGAAATATATTTCACGTTGCGTTTGAGCGAGCCGCTCTGTCGGGCGCTGCAATCACTTTTGTGGATGAGGTTTCAAAACGCACTTGGATTGCCCCAGACGCTAATGTTGAAATCCTGCGTATCAATGATGGGTATTCGGCTCGTGCGGAGAGCGTTTTTCAATGGTCGGGGCGTTCTGCGTTCGTTGACCTGAGTGCGCAATATACTGAAGAGAGTGGTGTTGTTTCGGTTACGTTAGATGGTGAAAACATCCCCTTCGGCGACCTGCTTGCTATCTTTTACGGCGAAAAAGCGCGTGTGATGACTGCCCCTATCACTGGTTCAGCATCATTTGCATTTTCAGACGCGGGCCAAGTGTTGTCTTCGCGGTTCGACGGCCGTGCTGAAGGTGGCGTGTTATCAATTGGTGAATTTTCTGGTCCCGTTGGTTATGTCGATGTTGCGGCCGAATTTGATCCATTGCGCAATCGGTTTGAAGTGGAACGCCTTGCCTACGATGTGGCTGGAAATATCGGTGATGTTTCCGGTTCTGTCATGCTGGGGTTTGAAGCCGGACTTTCATCGCCAACGCACGTGACTTTCGACCTCACTGCGAGGGATTTAATTGTAGATACGAAAGGTGTGCTACCGGCGCCATTGCCGATCGATATGGCTGCGACGACAGGTGGCTATGACGTCTCGACAGGAAGGCTTACCCTCGGATCGTTTTCGGCAAAATTTTTGGATGTGGCGTTGACCGGGGTAATGGAATATTCCGCACCAGAGTCTAACAGCGAAGGACGCAGGGCTTCGCCGGGCGTGAAGGCGGATATTAGCCTAAACGGCGAGCTCGATCCTAAACGCTTACTTCGGATCTGGCCGCTCAGTTTGGCCATGGGGGCGCGCGATTGGATTGAATCGCGTCTCGAACGCGCTCGATTCTCGAACCTTGTTTTTGCGATGGACCTGGCGCCGGGCGCCGTGAGCGATGCTGGCGGTTTGCCAGACGAGTCGTTGATGCTCTCCTTCGATGTTTCTGATATCGTCGCGCATTATATTCAAGGCATGACACCTATCACGCAAGCAGCAGGGCATGGCGTTTTGCGAGGAAACTCGTTCAAGTTAGATGTGCAAAATGCGCGAGCGGGGCCGGTCGTCCTCAGCGAGGGTGAAGTCGAATTCCCGATTTTAATCCCAAAATGGCTGCCCACCTATATTCGTTTTCAAGCTGCTGGTGATGCCGGTGAAATGTTGACCATATTGAATGAAAAACCATTATCTCTACTGGATAAGGTCAATTTCGACCCTGCTCAATTTTCTGGAGACGCACAGGCGCGTATCGAAATTATGCGTCCTAACAGGCGGAATGTATCAAAGGAAGAATATGAATACAAAGGCACGGCGACATTTGAAAACCTTTCTCTCAGTGAGTTTTATGCCGCAGCCGACCTGACCGAAGCGGCCGGTCAGGTAAATCTTGAAACGCGGAAAATGTCCGTAAAAGGCGATGCGAAACTCGGCGGCTCACCTATCGAATTTCTGTGGACGGAGAACTTTTATGATGAAGATGGGCCATCAAAATTCGAAGCGAAGGGTGAGGTTGATAGTTCAACAGGGGATGTATTTGGTGTGCCGACACGGCAGTTTTTGCGCGGCCCTGTACGATTCGAAGCGAAAGTGCTTGGCGCAATAAATGCTATAGAAGATTTGCAAATCAACGCAGATTTTCGTGACGCCGCCATTACCTTTGACTTGGTCGGATGGCGCAAACCTCAAGGATTTCCCGCTGTCGGTTTCCTCAATCTTTCAATCGATGAAAAAGGTGTTGATATCAGCAATCTCAACCTTGTTGGTCATGGTGTTAACATCGACGGTGCGATCGCCTTTGACTCCGAGGGCGCCATTCAGCGGGCTGACTTTAATCGTTTGGAGTTAGACGACAAGGCGGATTTATCGTTATCGGTGAATCGGAGCGGCGCAGATGCGCTTAATGTCGCTCTCACCGGAAAATATCTTGATGTATCCACAATTGTGGAAACTTTTACAGACAGTCGACAATCGCACACTGGCGAGAGGGAAGGCTTCGATTGGGGGGCTGGACTGATCCTAAATACGCGGATCGACCGTCTTGGTTTGCGCTCTGGTGTTGAACTCATGGATGCCAGTCTGGATTTCTGGCGTGACAAGGAGCGCCTGCAGAAAATTGAATTCTCGGCTTTGAACACCGAAAATCTGCCGATCTCAGTTTCATTGGATCAGATGGGGGATGGAGAAACGTCGACTCAAAATATTATAGCGCGTACGGATGATATCGGAGCGTTGATGGGCGGTATTTTCGGTATTGCGTCGATTAAGGGCGGCGAAGGCGTGATGGAGGTATGGCTAAATGATGAAAAAACAAAGGGAGTGGCGGGCGTAATCGAGGCGCGGAATTTACGTGTAGTGAATGCGTCACTTCTTACACGTATCTTCGCAGCAGGATCGTTTAACGGGCTTGCTGACTTACTCAACGGTGACGGGATCGCTTTGGATACGGCTTATGCCGATTTTAATTTTGCTGACGGAGTATTCAGACTTTTCGATGCCCGGGCGACAGGGCCATCAGTCGGCATTACAGGTCAAGGAGAAATTGCAGCAGCGGAAGAGGGCGGGATAAAACTGAACGGCGCCGTTGCGCCGGCTTATAAAGTGAACTCCGTACTAGGGAAAATACCTGGATTGGGTGACCTTTTTATCAATCGAAAAGGTGAGGGGATCGTAGCTATTTCCTATCAGGTGAGCGGCACGGCTGATGCGCCGACCGTGTTCGTCAACCCGCTGTCGGCGCTGACGCCGGGTGTTCTGCGCCGCATTTTTGAACCCATACGTCAAAATGGTGGAGAGGCGAAAGAGCCATCGTCGGAAGGTCCACCGGCGGAAATCGAAGGCGCCGATCAAAGCGCGGCTGAAGACAAATAATACGCTTTTCAGTGCGAGCGAATGAGCGCGTGTTTCTTTTTACCGATAGAAAGTTTGATGGCGCCATCTTGAAGGTCTTGGCTTGTCAGCACACGTTCCTCCATAATTGATATATCATTGATTTTTAATGCACCCGCCTTGATGTGACGCCGCGCTTCTCCTTTCGAGGAGCAAAGACCGGCAGCGATAAATTGATCGAGCATTGGGGCGCCTGCATTCAACGCAGCAGTGGTCAACATTATCGTTGGCAAATCATCGCCAAGCCCACCGCATTCAAACGTTTCGCGTGCAGTTACTTCCGCGCGCATAGCATTATCACGGCCGTGGAGAAGCGCCGTTGCTTCTGTCGCCAGGATTTTTTTTGCGTCATTGATTTCCGCGCCACCCAGTTTGGAAAGGCGACGCACCTCATCCATAGGCAATGTTGTGAAGCGCGCCAGCATCATACCAACATCTGCGTCCTCGGTGTTGCGCCAATATTGCCAATAGTCATAAGGCGAAAACATATCAGCATTGAGCCAGACGGCGCCAGATTCGGTTTTTCCCATCTTCTTGCCCGAAGCCGTCGCCAGAAGCGGTGTTGTCAGCCCAAATACTTCAGTGGCGTCCTTGCGGCGGCACAATTCGACTCCATTGATAATATTGCCCCACTGATCTGAGCCACCCATTTGCAGCGCGCAATCATATCGGTTCAGCAATTCATGGAAATCATAGGCCTGCATGAGCATATAGTTGAACTCGAGAAACGACAGCGGGCTTTCTCGATCCAGTCGCAGTTTCACACTGTCGAACGTCAGCATACGATTGATAGTAAAATGAACCCCATAATCGCGCAGAAATTCGACATAGCCGAGCTTGTCGAGCCAGTCGGCGTTATTGACCATCAACGCTTCGTTGGCGCCGTCGCCGAAAGCGAGGAAGCGTTCGAAAACACCTTTGATAGAAGCGATGTTGGCGTTAATGTCGTCGGTGGTGAGCAGCTTACGCTGTTCATCCTTGCCTGATGGATCACCGATTTTGGTGGTGCCGCCGCCCATAAGGGCGATGGGTCGATGCCCGGTCTGTTGAAACCAGTAAAGCATCATGATCTGGATAAGGCTGCCAGCATGCAGGCTCTTCGCGGTCGCGTCAAAGCCGATATAGGCGCTCAAGGTTTCCTTCGCGGCGCGTTCGTCAAGCGTCTCCATATTGGTGCACTGATGGATGAAGCCGCGCTCGGAGAGCACACGCAAAAAGTCGGACTTAAAGTTATTCTTAACCGGATCTGTCATCATATCCTCAACGGGGTTGGCCGCATAGGTTGGGCCAAGCTTCGCCGTAACATGGGTGACGGTGATTTCCAACCAGGGTCACGATTCCATAGTTCGTGCAGATTTGCAGCACGCACTGCTGGGGACGGCGGAATCGACGCGACTCTGGAAATTTTTTGAATCTTGAGTGGTTTTGGTTTTGAAGTTCCTAATCCGAGTTTGCGGCGATAATGTAAGCAAGTTCAAAACAACCCCACTGGCGCGAAGCGCGTGATAAGGAATTGCATGACCAGAATATTGACTGCCATCGGTCTCATGAGCGGCACCTCGCTTGACGGTATCGACGCTGCGATCCTCAAAACTGACGGGCGCGATGTGATAGAAACGGGCCCAGCGCTCCACATACCCTATGACCGCGATCTCAAGGTCTGGATCCGCCGGGCAATTAAAGCCGCCCTTGAGGGGCGCGATGGCGCCGCTGATATTGGCAAAGCGGCGGGAGAAGTCACGCTTGCGAATGTAAACGCGGTGGAGACTTTGCTTGAGAAGGCGGGATTGAAACGAAAAGACGTCGATGTGATTGGGTTTCACGGCCAGACGATATTGCATCGACCGGCTCGAGAACCGATGGAACAGGGGCGGACATGGCAGATCGGGGATGGGGCTGTGTTGTCTGAGGAAACGGGAATCGATGTTGTCAGTGACTTTCGGATGGCCGACATCGCTGCACGAGGGGAGGGCGCGCCGTTGGCGCCTGTTTATCATGGCGCATTGGTGCGTGCGTATGCGCCTGACAGGAATATCTGCATTCTTAATGTCGGCGGGGTCGCCAATATCACCTTCGTTCCCAGGAATGGACAGGAAATGGATCTGCTCGCTTTTGACTGCGGGCCGGGTAATGGCCTTGTCGATGAATGGGTTGAGATGAAAACCGGCCAAGGCATGGACAAGGATGGCGCTCTGGCGCGACAGGGGGTCGTGCATACTGATATTTTACGGACGATGTTATTGTTGCCTTATCTACGCCGCAAACCGCCGAAATCTCTTGATCGATATGATTTTAAACTCGATCCGGTCTTGCCGCTATCAACGGTCGATGGAGCCGCGACACTGACTGCTTTCACGGCGGCTTGTGTCCGCGTCAGCGAGACGTTTCTGCCAGAGAAACCCGACGATTGGATTGTTTGTGGTGGCGGAAGGCATAATCCGGCCCTCATGGAAGCCTTGGAAAAGGCGTTAAACACTTCGATCCTAAGTGCTGAAGATGTGGGCTGGCGCGGGGATGATCTGGAAGCCGAGTGCTTTGCTTATCTGGCTGTCAGAAGTTTGAAGAAATTACCATTGAGTTATCCGAAAACAACACGCGTTCCAGTCCCGACACTCGGCGGCGTCTATCACCGTGCGCCGGTTTAAGCGGAAAGGCGTTTGCGGCCCATCCCGTGTGCTGCGACACGAAGTGTCGCTGCGCAGATCCGGGATGGCGGTTCTTTCAAATTATACCGGGGCGCATTGATTGCGACGCATGCAGCACATACGGATGTTCACCTCTCCCCTTCGGGGAGAGGTCGGAATTTGCTCCGTCCGCGAAAGCGGACAATTAAGGAGAAAATTCCGGATGAGGGGGAAGAGGAGCCAGAGTATTTCACTAACTCCTCTACCCCCTCATCCGGGCCTTCGGCCCACCTTCTCCCCGAAGGGGAGAAGGAACTTACGGTATCGCAAGCATGGTTTTTGCCAATGCAGCTTGGCGTTAGAACCAATCGATCCGCCTGCGCCCTATGGCCATTTCGCTTCCGGCGGCAGGGAGGACAGGATCGCCTCGACATTGCCGCCGGTCCTGAGGCCGAACTGGGTGCCGCGATCATATAACAGATTATATTCGGCGTAGCGCCCGCGCCGGATGAGCTGTTC
Organism: Parvularculaceae bacterium; assembly: GCA_021776435.1. Lineage (GTDB taxonomy): Bacteria > Pseudomonadota > Alphaproteobacteria > Caulobacterales > Parvularculaceae. The sequence continues at coordinate 39,542 of JAJFFW010000027.1, forward strand.
CTCGCGCTCGCCAGAAGTCCACGGCGTGTTCATGCGGTTGGCGACCAGCGCCGGGTAACTATCGAGAAAAGCCCGCCCGACATCGCGCGTGAAGGCGAAATCGGCCTCCCAGTCGCCGCTGTCATGGCGGTCATAGAAAATCCCGCCGACGCCGCGCGG
>JAJFFW010000028.1 GCA_021776435.1 Parvularculaceae bacterium
CTACTCGAAGCGAATTGTTACTTCCGAACGACGGTTCAGTGGCTCACGCACACCGTCCGCTGTCGGCTTCGCTGGATTTTCTTCACCATACGCTTCGGAGCGAATCATTTCCGCCGGAACGCCATTAGCGATAAGCGCATCACGAACGATATTAGCGCGACGCAAGGACAATGTTTGGTTGTAAGCCGACCCGCCAGACCGGTCCGCATTGCCCTCAACGACAACTGTATCAATGTCATTGGCAAGCGCACGCGCTGAAGCTTCAGCAACAAGGTTCGAAGCCTCTGGCGTCAGGTTTGATTTATCGTAATCAAAATAAACCGTGAAACCAATCGGGTCTGGCGTTGCTGCTGACTGCTCCACCAATTGCGCAGGGCACTCAGTCGAAACCGGGACACTAGAACCGTCCCAACAATCTTTATATTGAACGGCAACTGGAGCCGGGCCCGCAGAACCGAAATTCCAACGCAAGCCCGCGAAAACAGAATGATTGTGATATTCTGACCGGAAAGTTGCGGGAGAACCGTTAAAGGCGCCGCTGTGATTTCCATTGAGGGTGCTGAAGTAGCGATAGGAAAGATCTAACGCTAAATTTTCTGCAAGTCCGATGGCGACCCCCGCAATACCCTGGTAAGCAAATGTTGTTCTTTCATCATTATTCGAAATCGTCGCAGGCCCGCCCGAAAATCCTGGATTCGAACCGACGAAACTTGGGTCAACGATCGCCCCCCCGACACCAGCGCCGAGATAGGGCACAAAGCCGTCACCAAATATGTGAACGTCACGAATTAAATTGGCCATCAGAGCATAGGTTTTCGTATCACCACTAATAGTCGTTGCTGGAAAACCGCTAAATCCGAGGCCGTCACCTGACAGAAAACGGAGGTCATTATTTCGATATGATAACTCTAACTCCGTACGCCAACCATTACCATACGCGTAACCAAGCGCCGAAAAAACGCCGATTCCATTATCAAAGTCAGCATCACTATCGAAAAGAAGCGGACCGGAGTTGGCTTCAAAATCCGGATCTTCTTGCATATAGGAAAGGCCAGCGCCGATCGCGCCATAAAGGCCTTCATATGCGGTGGCAGCCGTGGTCAGTCCAAAAACCACCCCAAGAGCCGTCGTGGTGACCAACAAGGTCTTTTTCAATTTCATGTTCCCCTCCTAAAAATGGGCCGCGAGCGCGCGCAGCAAATTCGTGCGACCTAGAGAATTCATTTTCTCCTAACCGGTTTACCGGCGGAGATACAGCAATTTTTGGGTATTTTCATCCCTCAAGTCAATATTAGGTTAACGTTGTTGCCGCAACGCATCGCCTTTACGGTAATGTTCGACTTCCGCCATTATTAGGCCATAATTGGCGAACTTTAGCAGTTTTTGTAGACCAGCCTGACCGGCATCAACTCGGAGAACCTCATGAACAAACTCGCTTCTTTCGCATTCGCAGCAATACTGTCATTGCCATGCGCCGTCAGCGCACAAGACGCGGATGGTTTGATGCATCACCTTGGAAGCGACGTCTCCGCGGATAGAATCCAATCCGATATCAGTGCTTTAGTTGGCTTCGGCACGCGTCATACCTTGTCTGAAACCGCATCCGAAACACGCGGCATCGGCGCAGCTCGACGGTGGGTGAAATCAGAATTCGAATCAATTTCAAAAGAATGCGGCGGCTGTTTGGAGGTTTTGTACGTTAGTGATTTTGTTGAAGGTGAGTCACGAATCCCCAACCGCACGGAGATCGTCAATGTAATTGCCATTCAGCGAGGGCGATTCGATCCAGACCGTATGGTGTTGATGAGCGGCGATATCGACAGCCGCGTTTCCGACGCCCTTGACGGAACATCGGACAGCCCTGGCGCAAACGACAACGCCTCGGGCCTTGCGGGCGTTATTGAAGCAGCAAGAGTTTTATCAAAAGAAAAATTCGCCGGCACCATCGTCTATGCTGGTCTATCGGGAGAGGAACAGGGCCTTTTTGGCGGGGAAATCCTAGCCAAATACGCGCTCAAACATGGCTGGCGCGTAAAGGCTGTTCTCAACAATGATATGATCGGCAATATCGAAGGGGTCGATGGCGTGATCGACAATTCAACAGCACGCGTTTTTTCCGAAGGAACGCGGGTTGTTGAATCGGAAGAAGAAGCACGTTTTCGCCGTTTCACAGGCGGAGAAGTGGACAGCCCTTCACGTAATCTAGCGCGATACATCGATCGGTTAGCGGATCGATACATCCCTAATCTCGACGTGATGATGATTTACCGGCTTGATCGGTTCCGGCGCGGCGGTCATCACCGTCCATTTAACGAAGTGGGTATGCCCGGTGTGAGAATAATGGAAACCCATGAAAATTATAATCGCCAACATCAGGACATTCGCACAGAGAATGGCATTGATTATGGCGACGTCATAGAGGGCGTCAATTTTGACTATGCGAGAAAGCTCACGGCGCTCAATGTTGTTTCACTTGCCTCCATGGCCAGCGCGCCTCCCTTCCCTGCAAATGTAGAAATAGAAGGCGCTGTCTCGCGGTCGACAACCCTGAAATGGAGCCGCCCGGAAGGTAAGCAAGCCAAAAATCTCGCCGGGTACCGTATTTACTGGCGCCTAACTGACGAATCGCAATGGACCATGAGTCGATTTGTCGGGAACGTTGATCAGTACACGCTTGAAAATGTGGTGATTGATAATTATTATTTCGGCGTCGCTTCCGTAGCCAAAAATGGCGCTGAAAGCCCCGTGGTTTTCCCCGGCCCAGCAGGTAGTTTTGGAGAATAACAAACCACAGCTACACACTCGTCGCTAAGCTCGTCAATCACCTGCCGCTATAATCGCGGCGGCAGGCCAAAGGGTACGATTTTGTTTGCGGTATCATGGCCGATATCCGCGCGGCCAAGATACGGTATTCCATTTCTCGCGCACCAGAACTTCGTAATGTCTTCTTCTGACTGGCCGAATTCCGGATCATTCTCCGGTACTTCGCTGCATCGGCCGAGCCTGATCCCGGCGACATTACGGAGTTCACGACTCGATGTGATCTGAAAGAGCGACCGATCGATCCGATACATATATTCAGCCACTTCCTCCAGCATCAACACATGTCCCGATAGATCCGGCATCCAGGCCGTTCCAATCAAGTGGCTTAAAATGGTGATATTGAAAGCGACAGCGTTAACACCTGTCTGTACAGATGGTTCCAGTGTTTCTTCCCGACGACCGACCAGAAACCTCAGAGCACGCGCCGCCGATTCTTCGCCGCCCTTCCTGTCAATATCAGCAACCATCGGGCCATGCACCGGCTTACCAATTCCCTCACGATATAATCTGGCAAGCAGTATTCCTGCGTCGGAATACCCTAAATAAACTTTTCGCCGCGCCGCATCGTTCAACCCCGCGAACAGATTCTCATCCAATCTGCAGGCTCCATATCCGCCGCGACCGAACCAGACCGCGTCAATTTCGGGGTCATTGGCGGTCTCGAGAAACGCTAAACTGCGTTCCGAATCGCTACCGGCAAAATGCCCGCATGACAGAAAGCACTGGGGTGCAAAGCGAAGATCAACCGAACCCTCAGGATAAAGCCTGGAGACAAGTGCATTAAGCTTTGCTGACGTGGCCGACTTTATGGATCCGCCGGGCGCCACTACGGCTATCGTGGTTTTCTTTCGACCCATAAAACCGCCTCTTTGAACCCTTGACTTGTTATTTGCTTATTCCGGTTATAGCCCTCGATGTATGAATGAAAGTAAATGCTATTTCTTTTGTGGAATCGGCGGCAGCGGTATGTTGCCCCTGGCGCTGATCCTGAAAGCTCGGGGCTACTGTGTTGAAGGCTCCGACCGTTCTCTCGATCAAGGGCGAACGGCGTCAAAATTCGATTTTCTTCGAGCGAAAGGTATCACGCTTTGGCCCCAGGATGGAATCGGGATTACGAGCGCGAATCAAGTTCTCATCGCCTCAGCCGCGATTGAGAATACAGTACCTGATATTGCAGCGGCAATGGCGGTCGGGGCGACTCGCATCACACGTGCGGACATGTTGGCTCATCTCTTCAACGCGGCGCCGTGCGGGATCGGTGTTGCAGGCACGAGCGGTAAGTCAACGACCACTGGCATGATCGGATGGATTCTCCATAACACAGGACATAATCCGACGGTGATGAACGGCGCCGTTATGAAGAACTTCGTCTCCGCGCAAGCGCCGTTTGCCAGCGCAGTGGTGGGCGACGAAAACATATTCGTCAGCGAAGTCGATGAGAGCGATGGCTCCATCGCCATGTTCAAACCTGACGTCGCGGTGCTCAATAACATCTCTCTCGATCATAAATCGTTGGAAGAGCTTCGAACTTTGTTCAATGACTTCATTACAAAATCTAAGACAGCGGTCTTGAATTTGGATAATGCTGAGACCGCCGCGATCGCCGCCAATCTGATCAAGGCTCTGACCTATAGTCTCAAAGATCAAGGCGCAGATTTCCTGGCAACCGACATCACTCCTATGCAGAACGGGATTTCCTTCATCGTTAAAGACAAGAAGTCCAACCAACCAGAGACGATCAAACTCAAAATGCCTGGACGCCATAATGTCGCTAACGCCCTCGCCGCAATAGCGGCCGTTTGCGCCCTTGGCGTATCACTGTCGGAAGCCGCAACAGCGCTTGAAGACTTTAGTGGGATCAAACGTCGCCTCGAAATGGTCGGAGAGGCCAACGGAATCACCATTATCGACGACTTCGCGCATAACCCGGATAAAATAGCCGCAACGCTTTCCTCACTGCACGATTTTCCCGGACGACTCCTGATACTGTTCCAACCTCATGGATTCGGGCCTTTAAAACTGATGAGAGAGAGTTTCGTCGAGACGTTTTCAACTCATCTGTTGCCAGATGACATCCTGGTGATGTCCGACCCGGTCTATTATGGGGGCACAGTTGATCGCGCCGTTTCGAGCAATGCCATTACTGAAGCTGTTACGAGCCGTGGGCGATCTGCCTTTTATTTTTCTGACCGCAAAAAATGTGGCAGCTTTCTTACCAATCAGGCTCAAGCCGGGGATCGAATCATCGTCATGGGGGCTCGTGACGACACACTTTCTCAGTTGGCCACGGAATTGTTGAAGGCATTGGAGAAACGCCTTTCTTAAAGATTCCGCTCAACGTCTTGTTTGATTGATCTCTCTCGAAGAGTGGTTTTCAATTTGCGTAAGCTATAGCATCGAGCGTTCAGGGGCGCCCACAAGTCGTTCGGGCGGCAAATGAATAGCCACCCTCGCACCGCCTTGTTCACGCAATCCGATTTCAATCTCACCGCCGTGCGCTTTGATTTTCCGCGAAGCAATAGCGAGCCCCATCCCCGCGCCTTGTCGCGTTTTCGTGCGAGTATCTACGGACCCAATTTGAAATGGATCAAAAGCAGACGTTTGCATCTCTCTTGACGGGCCATCCCCTTCATCGAGAACCTCGATGACAATTCCACGGTCATCAGTGAATGCACGCACTTCAATTTTTCCATTTGCCGGTGAAAACCCAACGGCATTGCGAACAATTTCACTCAATGCCCCACTGAGTTTGGCGTAATCTGCTTGCAATCGTATCTTTGATTGTTTGAATGGTAAAAAGCGAACATTTCCTTTTTCAGCATTATTAGCATGATCCGCGATAACTGCTGTGATGAGATCATCCGCATCAACACAATCGGTGTCGATTTCGATCGTTTCATCATCCATAATGGAAAAGGCAATCACGTTATTGATAAGCCGTAAAAGACCTCGCCCCGCCTCATTGATTTCATTAGCGGCCTCGAAAGGGTCCAGATCACAAAATTCATCGTCTGCTTTCACTAATAACATTTCTGCATAGCCAAGAATAACGTGGAGAGGTGTGCGGAATTCATGGCTGATATTCTGGATAAATTCTGTCTTCGTTCGACTAGCCCGTTCTGCAACGTCCTTGGCGACTCTGAGTTCCTCGGCATGTTCTTCAAGCTTGCGGGTGCGTAATGCAACTTTACGCTCAAGAGCCTGATTATAACGCTCAAGCCGAGCCCTTATTTCTACTTTTTCCGTAACGTCAATCGCCCATCCCCAATAACCGACAAAGACCCCTTCGTCAGTATATTCCGGATAGCCCTTAATAACACGCCAGCGCGCCTCGCCGGAGGGCAGATTAAATTTCACTTCGATGTCTTGGATCGGTGCTCTTTGCTCCGTCAGTTTTTCCATTTCCAATACGGCGCTATCAGCCACCGTCGGATGATCCCCGAACAGCGCTTCTCGCCGTGTCTTCCCCAAAAGCTCTTCACGCCGGAGTCCTGACAACTCTTCAAAGTTCGGCGATAAATAAATAAACCGATGTTCTTCATCCGTCTGCCAAGCCCAATCAGAAGCGGTTTCGAGAAATTTGCGAAGCTTTCGTTCCGCAGCCTGTTTCAGAACCTCTTCATTGCGCCGGCTGGATTTTAGCGATGTCAAAAGCGCACCAAATTCCTGCACTGTGAAAACCGTGAAAACGGCAAGTACGATCATCATCGCAGACAAGATACTCTCGATCGCAGAGCCAAAGATCGCCAAACTGATCGCAAGTGGAGCAGCCGCCAAAGCAACATGGAGGGGGGCATGCGGGGTATTGGGGCCGGACAGCACACCGAAACCGAATCCCACTAGGCCAGTCCACAAAATCAGCGGCGCTAAAAAGCTTTCACCCCCCGCCAGGTAAAGAATGACAGATGTTATTCCAACATAAGCTGAGAATAAAAGTCCTACTTTCCAGCTATTACTCATAAAAAACGCTGGCTTTGACGGCTTGATGGACGCTTCATCCATAGCCTTATGGCGCTCACGGTCGCGCAGGATCAAAATGATAAAAATCGGCGCCAGTGTCAGAACTGCGGTCATAGGCGCCACATCTGACGAGGCTAAAAATAGCAGAAGCGCAGCAAGAGCCAAGCAGAGGTGCAGAACACGGATGCCGCTTTGTAAATGATCAAAGCGGCGAGAAAGAGTGTGATTGTGTTCCTTCATCACCGCATTAATATCCCGTTAAATCAAAGCTCCCCTATCCGAACAGTCATACAAAACCACATGAGGGTGAATAATCGGTTAGGAATAAATCGGATGATTAATCACCTATAAACGCAAAACCCCCGGTGAAACGATCGCCGGGGGTTTTGCGTTTATTAATACGGCGCATGGAAAGCGACGGCGTTAGAAGTGCAGATGGTCTGCCTACGCTTACGTTTTTTGAGGCGGATGTATGCCGCCGGCGCCCGGTTGGCCCAGTTCGGCCTCTCCCGCGAGAGCGTGACTTGGATCGCCTTTGAGCGTGTCGAGACGCATAAGCCATTTAATAATCGGTGAGATGATCAACATGCCGACGCCAATGGCCATCGCAACCAGGGCGACATTTGTATAAACAGTCGCATAAGTCGCCTTAGCCGCAGCGACATTCGTCAATTGACCCCCGATCGTCTCAGCTCCTGTCCCGCGAGCGATTACCCCTGCGAGATAATTGGACAGGCCAGAATAGAGAAACCAAGAGCCCATCGCCATTCCGACGACTCGCGCTGGAGCCAGTTTTGTAACAGCGGACAAGCCAACCGGCGAAAGCATCAACTCAGCCATGGTGTGTATCCAGTAGATCAGGAAGATGAAATAAACCGCAGTTAATCCACTCCCGCTCGCTTTGATACCACCCACCAGAGCAAGGAAGCCAAGCCCAACGCCGAAAACACCGAAGGCGAATTTTACGGGCGTCGAGGGCTCTCTGTTTTTCTTGGCCAGGGCAATCCACATCCATGCGATAATCGGAGCAAAGATAAAGATGAACCCTGCATTCAATGACTGGAATACGGGCGCTGGCACCGACCAGCCGAGAATGGTTTTATCCACCAGGCGGTCCGTGAAGAGATTCAGCGATGACCCGGCCTGCTCAAACAACGCCCAGAATGGGATCTGTGCGAGCACAAAGTAAATCGCTGCGAACATACGGCTGCGCTCATCTCCCCGAAGCTTCACAACGGTGTAACTGATCAGGAAAATGAACACACCAATACCGAGCATGAGCACGAAACCATCCGGGATAAGATGTGCATTCATCACAAACAGCATGGAAACCGCAATGATACCAAGACCTGCCAGATAGCTCGCCATTTCCACATTGATTGGACCAAGCACACGCTGTTTCAGCTTCTCTGGATCCGGCGGCTCAGCATGACCATCGAGATATTTTTGCCCCCAGATGAAAACCAGTAACCCTGCAAGCATCCCAAAACCGGCAAGGCCAAATCCATATTTCCAGCCATATACGATACCCAGAAAACCACAGAAAATAGAGGACAAAAACGAACCAAGATTGATACCCATATAAAAGAGCGTAAAACCTGAATCGCGTCGGGGGTCCTCCAGTTTGTAAAGCGCGCCGACTATGGTTGAGATATTGGCTTTGAGATAACCAACGCCTGCGATGATCAACGCCAAAGAGAGATAGAGTATATTGACGTAAAGTGGATCACGCACCGCTTCACTGACTTCGTAAGCACCGTCAGCGATAGTCGTAAGAACGACATCATCCGCTTCGTCCTTGGGCGTACCTTTGTCGTCGACGACAAGAAGCATGTTTGCAGCATCAAATTTGATGAGCTGTTTCGCCCCTTGATAATCAACATAAAGCTTCTGACGATCACCTCGCCCTTCAGACTGTAATTCCACAGTTTGATTTTCGAAAGTGATGTCTTGCCTCGACCCTTCCCCCTCAAAAGCCATGCCGAAATGCCCCATCACAAGCAGGATGGCGCCGAAAGTCACCGCTTTGCGTTGGCCCAAATATTTATCTGCAAGCGATCCGCCGATGAGCGTCATGACATAAACCAGCGCCGTATAGGCGCCATACATCAATGCCGATCGTTCATCTGAAAACAGGAAATGCTGCGTCAGATAAAGAATCAAAAGACCGCGCATGCCGTAATAGGAAAAGCGCTCCCACATTTCTGTCAGAAATAGAATCGCCAATCCTCGCGGATGCCCAAAAAACGATGTGTCGCCAGACGGCGCTGCTGTCGCGTCGCTCATAAAATCTCCCTTAGGCGGGCCGCCAATCCAGCCGCCGCGCTCTGATAACCCCTTAGTCGCGCCCCTCCCGGGCGCGGTCTGGCGCGCACTCTAAGCTAGATTTTCGTATAAAATCCAGTGCTTGCAAGTTTATGTGCGTCGGTCGGGTCATTTGCGCCGTAGCGCCCGGGTAAGACCGATCAATGAAATGACCAGCCAGAACGCCTCGACCACGACCGACGCCGCATTGAATGCAAAGACCAGTGAGAACAAAATCAACCCCGCACCAAAACCATTCAGCGCTGGATAGAGTGGCCGCGATGTCTCCATTCGTCCGATTTGAGACAGAAAATACGTGCCGACAATAAAGCCGACACCGATAAAGCCTATCAGGTCCGGCAGGGTCAGCGTCATCGGAAAGTCCTCATTGCCGAGTTAACGCCACATCAAGACTGCATGGTCCAGCCTTCGACGCCCATGGCGGCCTGTCGCAGGGCTTCGGACCGGGTCGGGTGTGCGTGGCAGGTGCGGGCGATATCTTCAGACGCGCCGCCAAATTCGATCACGCTCACTGCCTCAGCAATCATCTCGCTAACGCTGGCGCCGATCATGTGCACACCAAGAACACGGTCTGTCTCGGCGTCCGCCAGGACTTTTACAAAACCATCCGTCTCGTGATTGGTTCTGGCGCGGCTGTTCGCGGCGAACGAAAACTTTCCAACCTTGTAAGCGACGCCAGCCTGTTTCAGCTCTTCTTCGGTCTTACCGACGCTAGCGACTTCCGGAGCGGTATAGACCACACCCGGCACCGCATCGTAATTCACGTGTCCTGGTTTGCCGGCAATCAATTCGACACAGGCAACGCCGTCATCCTCGGCCTTGTGGGCGAGCATCGGCCCGTGAATACAATCACCGACCGCCCAAATACCTTCAACATTGGTGCGGAAATGGTCGGTCAAGATGAAGCCGTGTTTATCCGTCTTTACGCCAACGGTCTCAAGGCCAAGACCATTGGTGTGCGGGCGTCGTCCAATCGCGACCAAGATTGCATCCGCATCAATTTCCTCGCTGTCGCCGCCAGCGGCAGGTTCAACAGAAACTTTCACCTTGGTTTTCAAGGATTGAACGCCGGTCACCTTGGAAGACAGTTTAAATTTCATGCCTTGTTTTTTCAGGATACGGTGAAAGTTTTTCGAAATCTCACCATCCATCCCTGGCAAGAGGCGGTCGAGAAATTCAACGACCGTGACTTCGGCCCCGAGACGCCGCCACACGGAGCCGAGCTCAAGTCCAATCACACCGCCGCCGACAACGACGAGGTGTTTGGGAACCGATGACAGGGACAGCGCGCCAGTCGAGGATACGATCCGGTCTTCGTCGATCGTGACACCCGGGAGCGGCGTCACCTCTGACCCCGTCGCGATGATGATGTGTCTTGTATCAAGATCTTTGACGTCACCATTATCGCTGGTCACCCGCACTTTCTCAGACGCGATAATTTCGCCGGCGCCGAAAAAGCTCTCCACCTTGTTCTTCTTAAACAAGAAGGCGATCCCTTTTGTCAGGCCGTCAACAGCGTCATCCTTTTGGGCGAGCATGGCATTAAGATCAACCTTAAGACCGGTGGTCTTGATACCAAGTTTTTCAAATTTTGTACCAGCAGTCTCATAAAGTTCGGATGCATGAAGTAATGCTTTCGAAGGAATACAACCGACATTCAGGCAGGTCCCGCCAAGCGTTTTGGTCTCGCGTTTCTCGATACACGCAACCTTGAGACCAAGCTGGCCCGCGCGGATCGCCGCATTGTATCCGCCCGGCCCCGCGCCGATGATGATGATGTCAAATCTGTCAGCCATAAGTTCCTCAGTCTAGGTTGTTTTTGTAAACTAGTCGTGCGACCAAATTTTGGTGATGCATGACTTGCGACACTCTTGTCAGGAAAGGTAGCCTTTTTTCTTCGCATGGCTGGCATATAAAGCAATTGCCAAAGAAATCGTCACAATAATAATCGATCCAATCATGCCTGCTTGTCCGTAATATTTTAGGCCATCCGCCATAAGCAGATCATGCCCCACAAAACCGACCAGCAAGGCCGCTATGCCGATCCACAATACAAGGACGGCGGCGGACATTCTTCTCAGCATCAAGATCGGGCCCGCTAAAGCCGTAAACACGCCGAGCCCCCATAGAAATATTCTCCAAGCAGGAAAGCTTTGAATCCATCCAATCATCTCGGGTGGAAAGTCTTTCAGATATTTCTCATTACCGGTCAGCGTCATGTAGAAGTCAAAAACACCAAAAGCGCCCCAGAGCAACGCCAAAACTGATATAGTCCAGAAAAGCCAGGATGGTTTGATCATGAATGCCTCCCTCATTTTGCGGAGGCAACTTACTCCACCCGCGAAAATCAGTAAATTCCTTACAAGTCCAGCAACAACCGCTGCGGATCTTCGAGGTTTTCTTTAACCCGCACAAGGAACATAACCGCCCCTTTGCCGTCAACGACACGGTGGTCATAAGAAAGAGCCAGATACATCATCGGGCGCACAACGACTTGTCCGTCAATTGCGACAGGACGTTGTTCAATACGATGCATGCCAAGTATGCCGGATTGCGGCGCATTCAAAATCGGCGTCGACATCAGTGAGCCATACACTCCACCATTGGTTATAGTGAAGGTGCCGCCCTGCATCTCGTCGATCTTCAAGGCGCCATCACGTGCGCG
>JAJFFW010000029.1 GCA_021776435.1 Parvularculaceae bacterium
CCCATGGTGACTCGTCCAGTGCTATAAATAATCGCATTGGGCGCGGTCGCGACCGGCAGCATGAAGGCGCACGACGCTGAAATAACGGCGGGGATCATCAACAGTTCCGGAGTGACGCCAATACCGGCGGCAGTCGCCGCCAGAATCGGCATCAGCAAATTTGCTGTTGCGGTGTTTGAGGTGATCTCGGTCAAAAACGTGACTGATAGACATACGGATAATATCATCAATGGGACGGGCGCATCGGCGAGCCCCTTAAGCAGAACGCCGATAAGGTCCGCCAATCCGCTTTCGCGAAACGCGGTGGCGATGCAAATGCCGCCTGCAAATAAAAGCAGCATGCCCCACGGAATATTGCTCGCTGATTTCCAGTCGAGGAGTGCGCCGCCCTTGCCATTGGGCACGAGGAACATGACAATGACTGCGAGGACGGCGATCGTAGAATCGCCAGCCTGATCGATGCCTGTGAGTTCCGACCAACCGCCAAAGGGTTCATTGCGTGTTATCCACAAAACAATTGCTCCGGCAAATACCCAAAGTGTGCGGGCTTCGGCCTTACTCCACGGGCCGGGATCGCTGAGTTCCGGCGCTTTCACACCGCCCATTGATCGCGTCAGCCACAATCCGATGATTGGCACACCGAGCGCGACGATTGGCAGACCGATTGAAATCCAGCGCGTAAAGCTAAATTCGACACCGGTTGTTTGGAAATAAGCGTCGGCAAAAATCAGGTTTGGCGGGGTGCCTATTAACGTCGCTGTACCGCCAAGCGAGGCGGCATAAGCGATCCCGAGTAAGAGTGGAATGGCAAGTTTCTGGTTGTCAGATTTTGAAAGAATCGCAAGGGCCATTGTCGCTAACATCAATGTTGTCGCGGTGTTGGAAATCCACATTGAAAGGAGTGCGGCTGTGAACATAAACCCGAGCACCAACCGCCTGCCCGAGAGGCCGACCAGGTTGATCATGTAAAGGGCGAGACGTTCGTGTGCGCCAGATTTCTCAAGTGATTTCGATAACATAAACGAGGCCATCAATAGTATGATGACATAGCTTCCAAGGGCGGCTGCAGCTTGGCGTTGATCTAGAACGCCAGCCAAAGGGAAAAGTGCGAAGGGGACTAGTGACGTAGCCGGGATGGGCAGCGCTTCGCCCACCCACCAGACCGCCGTGAGAGTGGTGATGGCGATGGTCCAAACGATGGCTTCATCTAACCCAACGACATGTGCGCCAACGCCTGCGCCTGCGGCGACAGTGAGGCCAAAAAGGATTTGCGCCCATTTCATGGCGCTATGTTAGCGATGCTTCGCCGCTTGATGTCCAGAGCACGGTCGGCGCAAATCGGGCGCTGTGCATATTTTAATGGGCGAACTGGTTTGCCAGGGGCGGAAATCCACTAGATTGTCATAGCGCAGTGACATAGCAGTGATTAGGATCAATGCTAGTTCTTGCTTGTATCGGGAATTCAATGATGCGTTTGGCTTTTCTAACCTTAATCTTCTGGTTTGTTACCGCCTCGGCCGGCGCAGAGGTTGACGGAGAAGCGTTACGGCTTTTCTCCGAAGGCGCATATGAAGTCGCTGCCGAGACCGCTTCCGCCGTTGGCGGGGCAGAGAATCTCGCTCTCGCAGCCCGCGCATTGAATGCGGGGGGGTATCTCACTGTAGATGACAAAGACTCGCGAAAAACATTCAAACGAGCATATGAGTATGCAGAGGCGGCGATTGCCGTCGATCCGAAGCTTGTTGAAGGTCATCTTCAAGCTGCTATCAGCCTCGCTCAGCGGGGTTCGCGCATGGCGACTTGGCGGGCCTTTATGCTCGGGATGGCTAAGCGCGCGCGCGATGAAATTGATGCGGCTTTGCTGCTGGATCCGGACGGTGCATGGACATTATCCATGTCCGCAGGCTGGCATTTGGAGGTGGCCCGAAAAGGTGGATCCGGTATTTTCGGGTCCGATCCGCAACTCGGGCGGATTCAATTTGTTGCTGCTCAAACGACAGACCCCAATAACATCGCGATCGCGTATGAATGTGCGCTCAGGCTTCTAGCGGCGTCTAATCCTGACTGGCGCGAAGACGCCCTCTTTGCGTTGGATGTTGCTTCCAGAGGTGAGCCACGCGATGCATTCGAGCGTGCTTTACAATCGCGCGCTAAAGGTTTGGAAGCGGCGATCGCCAAAGGACCAAAAGCAGAACGCGCATTCATTGACGAATGGTCTTGATTATTGCGCGTACGGACTGGACCTGATCAGCAGTTCGTATTAGGCGAATGAACCTATGCCTGACGATAGATTCCCTGATTTCGTCTACAAGATACTCGCCTGTGACGCGTGGGCCACGGCCGTCGTGAATGGTGTCGTCGCATATAGTGAACATGATAGACGAGACGGCTTCATGCACCTGTCTAAGCGTGCGCAGACCCTCGAGACGGCGAAGCGGCATTACGCTGGGCAAATTAATCTTCTGGCCCTTGAAATTCCGTTTTCGAAAATTGCGGATGCCGTGAAATTCGAACCTGCACTCGGCCGCGATGGCGAGGAATTTCCGCATCTCTTTAGCGAGCTTTCTTCCACGCATGTTCGCCAGGTCATCATGCTGATTGAAAACGATGATGGTTCCTTCTCCTTCGGTGAAAACCTAGTATGAGATTGCCCCTTTTTCTCGCTGACGCTGGTGCGAGAGGAATGACTCTGCTCGAACCCGAAAAAGCGCACCGGCTTACAATCAAGATTATGGGGTCGGGGGTGGCTCCAGCCTTAAACCGGATGTGCGATCCGCGCCTTGAAACATCGGTTGCAGGAATAAAATTTATAAATCCACTGGGTCTCGCCGCTGGCTTTGATAAAAACGCCGAAGTTCCCAACCCAATGCTTGGTCTCGGATTCGGGTTTGTCGAGATTGGCGCTGTTACGCCGCGTCCACAATCTGGCAATCCCGGACCGCGTGTATTCCGATTACGCAAGGATCGTGCAGTCATTAATCGGTATGGGTTTAATAATGAAGGGTTGGACGCGATTGTCGCGCGACTCTCTTCACGCCCTCGACGCGGAGTCGTCGGCGCCAATCTCGGCGCGAATAAAGACAGCCTGGACCGCGCTGAAGATTATGCTGTTTGCCTACGCCAGCTCGATGGTCTTGTTGATTTCTATACGATTAATATATCTTCACCGAACACACCCGGGCTGCGCACGCTTCAATCAAAGGCGTCTCTACTGGAGCTTATGGATCGCGTTTTCACTGCACGTGATTCTTGCGTCACATCTGCGCCAATATTCCTGAAAATTGCACCAGACCTGACAGATGCGGAGAAGACGGATATTGTCGATGCGGTTTGCACCACTGGGATCGACGGGCTGATCATTTCAAATACGACAGTGACACGTTCGACGTTGCTAAAAAGTACGCATGCGAAAGAGGCCGGGGGACTTTCCGGGGCGCCTTTATTTCATCCGTCTACGGTTCTTGTTCGAGAATTTTACGGCGCGTTGAAGGGTGCGGCGCCGATCATCGCCGTTGGTGGCGTGTCCTCCGGGCGCGAGGCTTATCAGAAAATCCTCGCTGGCGGCGCGCTGGTGCAACTGTATACGGGGATGGTTTATCAGGGGCCGGGCCTAGCTGCGCGTATACTGAGGAAATTGCCGGAATTTCTCGAAGCGGACGGTTTTTCGTCAATCGGCGAAGCTGTCGGCGCCGAATGCCGCTAACGTCCTGCTATACTAAGCTGCATTGACAGGAACCCATGTGGTGATGACATAAATTCCTTCTCCCCATCGGGGAGAAGTGAAGCGCTGTGCATGTTGCATGAGTTCGGAGTCAATGCAGTCTTATTGTTACGCCTCAAATCCTTTCCGGATACGCGGCATATAGACTGCAAGTGTCACCGCTCTCATAATGAAATAAAGCAAAAACGCCGCCCACAAACCGTGATTACCGCTATTTCCGGCGAACAGAATCGTCGCCGGCACATAGATTGCGGTCGAGACGATCATGCCGTTGCGCATTTCCCTGGCGCGGGTCGCGCCGATAAAAATACCGTCTAGCTGGAAACCGATAACAACGATCAGGGGGCTGACGACAACCCAGGGAAGGTAAATCATGGTCGTTTCTCGTATGGCGCCTTCAGGGGTCAGAAAACGCACAAGCACGCCGCCATAGAGCCCGTAAAGCGCAACAAAAAATAGGGCCGCTGCGCCACCAATCAGGAATGTGCGCCTCACTGCGGATTGATAGCGGGCCAGACCGAGGGATCTATCGCGCAATCCGACGGCGCGGCCCACCAACGTCTCCGCGGCAATCGCCGTGCCGTCAAGCGCAAGGCCTGTGAGTAAAAACAGTTGAAGCAAAATCTGATTGGACGCGAGTGTTATGTCACCAAAGGCGCCGCCGCGCTGCACGAACCAGGCAAAACAAAAGGCGAGCAAGAGTGTGCGGATGAATATGTCGCGATTGACTTGTAGCGTTCGCCGCAGCCCTTTCGGATCGACAATCGCTCGGCGGCTCCAAAAGGCGAAAACGCCGCCATGGGCGTGCGAGACCGCCGCCACGAATCCGGCGCAGACGAAAAACCCGGCGATTTCAGCAATCAGTGTGCCAGCGGCAACGCCTTTGGCGCCCCAGCCGAATTCTGTCACGAACCAGTAATCCAAGGCGATATTGAGCGATGTGATGAATAGGCTTGCGATCATTAAATAATCCGTACGCCCCCGCGCCGTCAACCAGCCAAAACAGACATAGGTTGCTAACGCAAATGGCGCGCCCCAGATGCGTATTGAGAAATAATCCTCTGCCGCTTGAAACGTCTGTGTGCTTGCGCCCGAGCCGAGGCTCAAAAGCTCGAAGGAGGCCGCGCCAATCGGCGCCTGCAAAAGGACAAGCGCGAACCCGATCAACGCGCCAAGCGCAGCCCCATGAGCGAGGCTTGTGCGTGCGCCAGATTCATCGCCTGCTCCAGCCGCCTGTGCGGTCAACCCGACCACGCTCATCCGGAGAAATCCAAAGGTCCAATAGGCCAAAGAGAAAATAACTGACGCTAATCCCACCGCCGCAATGTCGAGCGGTCGATCAGAGCGCGCCAAGGCCCACACATCGACAGCGCCTAAAAGGGGCGTCACCGACGCCGCCACAGAAGCGGGCCAGGCGAGACGCAAAACCTGCCCGTATGTTACATCCCGATCTGCGGGGGAACTTATAGTCATGGAAACTCCTCAACATACGCCCATAGCTCGCGGTGACGCCTCTGTCATCCACGCAGAGGAGAGCCTTGTCATCGATGGGCGAACTCAGCCAAACTGTCGGATGTGACCGAAGACTGGAAAAACTGGAAAAGCCCCCCTGGCGGCACAGGCAACGAGTTCGACGCAGCTGCGATTGGTGCTCTTGCGCATCTTTATCGCGGTGAGGTCTATCGTTCAACGATATGGCGCACGCGTCTTGATACGACAACAAACTGGTCGGTGGTGTCGCTCGGCATCGCGATGTCGATCAGTTTCGCATCCCCAGGCGCTTCGGCTTTGCCTCTGTTGCTTGTGGGACTGCTGATTGGCATGTTTCTGATTCTAGAATCTCGCCGCTATCGGTATTTTAATGTCTGGCGCGCCCGGGCGCGATGGATGGAAACCCATTTCTATGCGCCGATGCTTTTTCAATCACGCAAACCCGAACCAGGCGAATGGCAGGATGTTCTGGCTAACGATTACCTGACACCGCAATATCATATCGGTTTCTGGCGGGCGATGGGGCGGCGCATCCGGCGCAATTATATGTGGATCTTCAGTTTTCAGGCAGTCGCTTATTTTAGTAAGGTCGCTATTCATCCGGAGCCGTTGGAAAATATAGATCAACTTTTCAACCGGATGGCAATTGGTCCTCTTCCGGGAATCTTCGTATTTTTTGCAGGCCTGTCATTTCATATTGCCTGGATTTATCTTGCCCTCTGGACGAACGCAAACGACAAGAAAAAGCATCAACGCATCGCCGGCGTTGGCGGCATGGGGTAGGGCGGCGGGCGAAAAAGTGGCCCTTCGACAAGCTCAGGATGAGGTCCGGTTTTTCGCAAAACCGGCGCGACCACAAAGAAAACTATAGCATCGGGCGATCCTGATTTATCGCCCGATGCTACAGGGTTAAAACGGGATGATCATGTCTCGTCGTTATTGCGGTTATGTGCGCCGAGAGGTGGCTAAAGCCCACGTGCAGCGAAGCATTACGAGCACTACGCTCGACGCAACAGACACCATGGCGACGGTGTTGGCTTGCGTTACGGGCAACACCGCCCACGCCATTATCCAGGCCAGCCCCGCCAGCACAAAACTCCACCCGGAAAATCGCTGTATGGATTGCGTTGCAGATGGCGAGCAGCGTTTTGCCGACAATGGTCCTAATATCTTCGGCATGATGTTCCCCATGATGACGAGCACCGCGCCGATCGCGACGCCCCAAACACGATCGAGAAAATTCATATCAAAATCCCCGAGCGTATCGGTGAGTTTCAAACCCTGCGCGCCCGCTAACATCAGTCCCGCAACAAAGACCGAAGCTGTAAAGAAGCGCCGCTCAGCTTCACTATAAGATGTCAGGGGACGCAAGCGGATTATAATGGTCACTATCGCCCAGATTACAGGCATTGCCGCCAACCCAATCGCCCAAGTGGAAGCGTTTTCGGGCTTGAAATACCAGTTCGTGACGGAAAGGCCCGCAACAAGCAAAGTCAGCATAGCGATGATTGTGTGAAAGCGTTTATGGGTCATCATGATTTTGTTTTCTCCTTCGAACTGGTCAAGTCGGCGCCCGCAACTTCCGGCTGAACGCTCAAACCGAATGTTTTTGCGAACCCCAAGAGCGCATCCTCCAATACCGACATCTTCAGCCGGTAGATCACTTGTTTTCCGTGTTTTTCCGCCTCAACGAGGCCCGCTTCTTTCAGGACGGCGAAATGCGCCGACATGGTTGGTTTTGAAAACTCAAAATGTTCCGCCAATTCGCCGGCGCTCATGGCCTGCTGACGCAATAATTCCAGAACGCGGCGCCGGGTCGGATCGGATAGGGCTTTAAAAACACTGCTCATGAGTAGTCATTTAGCTAAATAACTAATCGATGTCAATAGGCTTTTGTGTTTGTGTCATCTGCAGGGGCGGTGAAAAACGCTGGAGAGCGAAAATCAGACGATCGATGCAATGAAAATATTTGCGGCGCCAATTGCGGCGAGGGCTAAGAATAAGAAGCGCTGACGGTGGGATATTTTCTCGCCCTGTTCAAATTGATTGACCAGGCTCGAAAGATTCCAGATCCCGAATATCACCATCACGGAAAAATATGCCGTGCAAAGTCCAAAATAAATGTAGTTTGCGGCTTCGAGACCGGTCGCCGCTCCATCTATATTAGAGAGGATCTGGTAAAAACTCGCTGTACACACAAAAGCGACCAATGGCGCGCCGGCGCTTATGACGCCGAATGCTTTGTCGTTGAGACTCCACTCTTCCATGAAACGCCCTCCCGTATTGGTCACGCGGGATCCCACGTGGTGAGTGAAAAATGGCTACTCAACTCAACGGCCTGGGGATCATCGCCCTGTTATTCTGCCCGACCGAATGTTTCGCGAAAAGGAAAGGCCGAAATAGGGCTGAACCAAGATAGTTAACGGTAGTTTTGTGAACGGACGCCTTTTTTCAGACATGCCCACAAATATTGCCAAGCCTACGCGACTGACAGGAACGTAAAGGGATTCGGAGTAAAGAACAGCTTGAAAAAGGCTGCGGCTCCGAGTTGGCGAGAGCAAAATACGATGAATGCAACTCACTCATTTTGCTATAGTAAATAAGAGGTTCGCCGTTTAAAACAAAAATCTTTGCACACTTTTATCCCCGCTCTCTAACACGAGCCATTTTGCTTCAGGCGTACCAGCGCTTCATCCAGAGCGGAAAGGAAGCGGGATCGATCGGCCTTGGAAAAGGGCGGCGGCCCGCCGACAGCATCGCCGCCACCGCGGAGATCCGCCATTATCGCGCGGGTCGCAATCGCGCCGCCAATCGAATCTCGCGTGAACGGTTTCCCGTTGGGCGATATAACCGTTGCCCCCGCCTTGATGCACCTATCCGCTAACAGAATATCGGCCGTAATCACGATCGATCGCTTATGCGCCTGTTCGGCGATATAATCGTCGGCGGCGTCAAAGCCATCGCTTACAACGGTCTGTGAAATAAGCGGGTGGTTCGGCAGACGCATATAGCTGTTGGCGACAATGGCGACAGGCGCCTTGTGGCGGAAGGCGACCTTATAAACCTCCTCCTTTACAGGGCAGGCATCGGCGTCAACAAGAATGCTAAGCGCTGGCGCCGTCACTCTTGGTCTCGCGGAGAGCAATCCTCGAACACAAGCCGGGCGACGGCGCCTGTCAGGCGAACGGTTCGGTAAAAGCACGATCTTCGATTTGTGTGACAGGCGGGGCCAGTTTGTTCGACGATGAGCTCGATTGCGTCCTGATCACAATCCGTGCGAATTTCGAGGACACGCTGGGTATTTCCAGAGTCTGCGCCTTTGCGCCAAAGTTCTTCGCGCGAGCGTGACCAGTACCACGCCTCGCCCGTTGCAATCGTCTTCGACAGCGCCTCAGCATTCATATAGGCAAGCATTAACAGCCGGCCGTCATTTGCATCGAGCGCGACAGCAGGGATCAACCCTTCGGCGTTGAACCGTGGCGCAAAGAGCGTCGTTTCCTCGATCACGCCCTCAAACTGTTCTCTGTTCTCAAAACCTGTCATCAGCCGCACTCCCGCGCCTGTATGTTGACTGGGCCAAGGCGCTCGCCGCAAGCGCGCGGCGCAACACTATGACCGTATAAGCCGCAGAAACCGATCTTCAAGTTTGGGATCATCCTTGAACGCGCCAGTGAAACGCGTTGTGATCGTGTCCACATGGGGTCGGTGAACGCCGCGTGTAGACATGCATTGATGTTCGGCTTCGATCAACACCGCCACACCGCGAGGCTGAAGAACCCGTTCAAGGGTATCAGCGATCTGCGCAGTCAGCTTTTCTTGCACTTGTAACCGTTTGGCGAAGACATCAACGAGGCGCGCCAGTTTTGAGATGCCGACAACCTTATCCGTTGGCAGGTATGCGACATGCGCTGAACCGATTATCGGCGCCATGTGATGTTCGCAATAGGATTCAAGGCGAATGCCCTTGAGAAGTACGATGTCGTCATACCCCTCAACGTCTTGGAAGGTGCGCGCGAGCACTTCTTCGGGGTCTTCATCATAACCAGCGAACCATTCCTCGAAGGCTTTTACGACCCGCGAGGGCGTGTCGATCAGACCTTCGCGGGTGGGGTCGTCGCCCGCCCAACCGATCAGGGTGCGAACGGCGGCTTCCGCTTCCGCCCGGCTGGGGCGTGGCGAAAGAATTTCGTCCTCAGGAGAGTGGACGTGCGCGATTGAGTCGAAGGCAATGGCGTTCATGGGCCTGTCCTATCGTTCAAGAGCGATTACAAATTCGCGGTTCTCAGGAAGAGATGCGAGGCTATCGTCTCCCGTGAACATAGAGAATGATCTCGCAAAGCCCAATACCTAAACGCTTCAATCATCGGAAAAGACCGAAGGTGGTTGTCCGTGTAAACTGGTAATGCATTGAAAATATTATGTAATTTGGAATAATCACATTTCCGCCAAATCCGCGTGACGATTCCGTCTCTTGCGCCTTTCGGCGCCGGTGATTAGCAAGACGGCTCGAAGACATGCGGAAAACGAAACCAATGCCACTAACCCTGCACGATACGATGGCGGGCGAAAAACGCCCCTTTACACCCGCAGACCCCAATCGTGTGACCATGTATGTGTGTGGACCAACGGTCTATTCCTATGCTCATATCGGCAATGCGCGCCCGGTCGTTGTCTTTGATCTGCTGTACCGGGCGTTGCGCCATGAGTACGGCGAAGAGGCTGTCGTTTACGCGCGCAACATCACTGATATCGACGACAAGATTATTAAGGCAGCCGCCGAATCCGGCAAATCAATTGAGGAAATTACTCAGAGATTTTCGAGAATCTATCGTGAAGACATGGCGGGCCTGGGCGCCTTACCGCCAACGATAGAGCCGACAGCCACCGGCCATATCGGCGAAATGATAGCGCTAATGGAAAAGTTGATTGCGCAAGACGTCGCCTATGTGGCGGAAGGTCATGTCTTATTCGCAATCGATAAATACACAGAATACGGAACGCTTTCTCGGGTTAACCATGATGAGATGATCGCGGGCGCTCGTGTCGAAGTGGCGCCATATAAAAAGAACGCCGCTGATTTTGTGTTATGGAAACCGGCCAAAGATGACGAACCGGGTTGGGATAGCCCTTGGGGATGCGGCCGGCCCGGTTGGCATCTCGAATGTTCGGCGATGATCGAGAAAAATTTCGGACCAACAATCGACATTCATGGCGGCGGGCAAGATCTTCGTTTTCCGCATCATGAGAACGAAATCGCCCAGTCGGTCTGCGCACATGGCGGTGCGCCATTGGCGCGATATTGGCTTCATAATGGCTTTTTGCGCATGGGCGCGGATAAAATGTCGAAATCTCTCGGTAATGTTGTGCTCGCCCATGACCTGTTGAAGGCGTGGCCGGGTGAAGCCATTCGATGGGCGTTGTTATCGGCTCAATATCGCCAACCACTGGAATGGAAAGAAGAGCTGCTTGTTCAGTCAAAGCGGCAACTGGACAGGTTCTATCGCACATTGAATGAGCTGTCTGATGTTGAGGCTGCGCCCGTTGCGCCCCCGGAGTCTGTTTTGAGTGCGCTTAGTGATGACCTCAACACACCGGACGCGTTTGCCGCCCTTCATCAATTTCGTGAAGAGGTTGGAAATGCCCCTGACGACAAGCGGGCAGAGATGAAAGGGGCCCTGCTTGCGGCGGGTCGGCTCATGGGGTTTTTCACGGCTAACCCATCGGACTGGTTCAAGATGGGGACTGGCGGTGGGCCGGCGGTGGAGGAGATTGAGCGACTCATCGCTGATCGCACCGCAGCACGAAAATCAAAAGATTTCGCGCGTTCCGATGCAATTCGCGATGATCTTGCGTCTCGCGGCGTTGTTATCGAGGACGGCCCTGATGGGGTGAGTTGGCGTCGACGGTGACAGTGATCACCCATGCGCTGTCGCCGAGCCTTTTCATTACTCGTGGATCTGTTGTTATGCACTAAAGGTTGGGCCAAAGTCCTGCCAATCGGCCCGTTCAGGCAGTGATGTGAGAAGGAGGCAGTGATTACGACGATCACAAAAAGCGTTGGCATTGGATACGTGAAGGAACTCTCGTTCGAGTGCTTTATTGCCTATGTACTCACAGAGCTTCGCATATTGCCTGTATGATCAGCGCACTTTACAGCGGCAAAATTCTTGAAGCGGCGGCGGCTATTCCGCCCGCCCGGCGACTTCCATCACCTGATGCATCATCAAAAAAGGTGAGCCGGGTTTGCGGCTCCGAAATAGAAGTTGATTTGAAACTCGAGAAGGGCTGTGTCGCTGATTTTGGCATGGCGGCGAGGGCCTGTGCTTTAGGGCAGGCGGCGGCGTCGCTGCTCGCACAAAACATCATTGGCGCCACCCCGGATGAACTCTATCGGTTGCGCGATGAAATGCGTGCGATGCTCAAAGAAGGCGCCGCGCCGCCAACAAGCAAACGCTGGCTTGATTTAGCTGTGCTCTTGTCGATCCGTGATTATCCACAGCGCCACGCATCGACCCTTTTGGTGTTTGAGGCGGTCGCTGATTGTCTTGATCAAATTGCGGGGCGAGATGTGGCGACACCCAAGGCAAGACTTTAGGTTCTGGCTTTTGCGACCTATAGGCGGGCGCATGAGCCAGTGATAAAATATCAAGTCGTTGCAATCACAACGACTTGATATTTTATCACCTAGCCAAGTAATTATCGCTCATCCCTCAGGTGGGGGATCAGCATGCGTGACTTAGGCCCCATAAAACATAAAGGATTTTAGTCGGTCGTTAACTTCTCGGAAGTTGCAATGGCAATTCTTCGTTTTCAAATTCACAATCGTGTGAAACCAGGAAAGTATACCGTGCAACCACTTGCATCTTTCGCCTGGATAGTGAATGAGGCCATTACTGGAGGCCTTATTCTCCCCCAAAGGCCTTCTGAACCCGCGTCGACCCCAAGCGACGCGGGTTCATTCATAATCCAAGAGCAAAACCGAAATTATGCTGCGATGCCCGCGGGACCAAGATTAGTTGCATCGGGGGCTGTGGCCGCCTCTGCCAGTAACCAGGCGGAAAATGCTCTCACCGCAACTGATGACGCCTTCGATGGCGGGTTTACAATATAATAAGCGAATTCAGTCGGCGTGGTCACATCAAAAGGAATGACCAACCGCGCTGCTTCCAGGTCCGCCAGCGCCAGGGCGGATTTGGCAAGGGCAACCCCTTTGCCCGCAACTGCGGCTTCGATCACCAAGCTGGATTGGTTGAATTTCGGTCCTCGTGTTCCGTCGAGTTCTGGAAGACCCGCCGCCTTCAACCACATTGGCCAGGTCGGGCAACTTTCGTCCTTATCCGGGCTGCCATCGTGCAAAAGCGTATGGTGTATCAGGTCTTTAGGCGACTTTAGGGGATTATCGCCGATGAGCAGGCGTGGGCTGCATACAGGGACAATTGTCTCGGCCAACAAATGGCTGACCGCTAACCCGGGATAATCTCCAGCACCGTAACGGATCGCCATATCCACATCATCGGCGGCAAAGTCGACAATATCCATATCGGCCGAAACCCAGACATCAATCTCCGGATGAAGGTCGTGAAAGCGGTCCAGGCGCGGAACAAGCCATTTTGATGCGAATGACGGCGCAACAGAGACTGTTAAACGCCCGCTATCAGCCCTTTGCGCCAGGATGTCGCTCGCCTCGGAAAGCTTGTCGAATGCGTCACGGAGCACGGGCAGGCTGGCTTGAGCCTCATCGGTCAATAATAATGCGCGTTTTTGTCGGCGGAAAACAGGCGCCCCTAGGAACTCTTCCAGTGCTTTAATCTGCTGACTTATCGCGCCGGGGGTCACATTCAGCTCTTCCGAAGCTTTAGTAAAACTTAAATGTCGGGCAGCGACTTCAAATACACGAAGGGCGTTGAGGGGCGGTAATCGTTTCATATAGTTTATCTACTGCTGATTCACCGTTTTGTCGAGATGGGCGATCTCAGGATAGGAATTATTTTCATTATAAATATGAGAAATAAGAGATTTCCTAGGGATGTCGGGCTGTGTTTCATATGAGATAGAATTTCTACTCATAGGCAAAAAAATAGTCGCTTGTATCGTAGCCCGTTCTTTCTATTTTATCAGTGAAATTGGCGCAGTCGTGCGTTCTCAGTATGAAATTAAAGTAGAAAAACTATCAATTATGCGGAATTTCCCCATCTTTCTAGATCTGCTTGATAAGCGGGCGGTCATTGTCGGTAGCGGAGCGCCTGCTTGCTCCAAAGCCCGACTGTTGCGTGATGCGGGCGCTGACCTATTGATCGTTGCGCCGCATATCGAGCCGTCAATGAAGGCTGAGTTTGGCGACAATGCGGGTTTTCTGGAACGGGTCGCAGTTGAAAACGATTTTGCCGGCGCCGTGCTGGTGGTGATAGCGGTCTGCGATAGCGATCAGGCGGTTACGCTTGCTGCCGCCGCACGCCGCCAAGGCGCCTTTGTTAATGTTGTTGATAATCAGGCGCTTTCAGACTTCATCACACCGGCCATCATTGACCGGGGTGAGGTTGTTGTCGCTGTCTCCACGGGTGGTGGATCGCCAGTTCTGACGCGTGCTCTTCGCACCCGTATCGAAGCGTTATTGCCTGCGCGTATCGGCGCGCTTTCGGCCTTTGCCCGTTCGTTTCGCGAGGCGGTGAAAGCAAAACGCGCCCCAGCAATGCGCAGACAGTTTTGGGAGCGTTTCTTTGATGGGCCAATTGCAGCGAGCGTTCTATCTGGGGACGATAGGCGGGCGCGTGAAGACATGTTGGCCGCCGTCAACCGCACTGGCGTCAACTCATCGCTGGGTGAGGTTCACATCGTCGGCGCCGGACCTGGTGATCCAGAGCTTCTCACATTGCGAGCTTACCGGCTCCTTCAGGAGGCGGATGTTATTCTTTATGACCGGTTGGTCAATAAAGAAGTCCTGACCCTTGCGCGCCGCGATGCTGAACGCATTTATGTGGGCAAGGCGAAATCGAACCACGCCATGCCTCAAAGTGATATTGAAGCGCGGATGATATCCTTTGCCCGTGAGGGAAAGAAAGTCATACGCCTTAAAGGCGGCGATCCGTTCATCTTTGGGCGCGGCGGCGAAGAGCTGGATGCGCTGCATACTGCAGGGATTGCGGCTTTTGTGACGCCCGGGGTCACTGCGGCAACGGGTTGCGCGGCGGCGGCGGGCATACCGCTCACGCACAGAGATTATTCCCAGGCGGTCACTTTTGTGACGGGTCATACAAAAGACGGCGTTGATCCGAAACTGGATTGGTCTGCGCTCGCAGCGCTTAAAAATACACTGGTTGTTTATATGGGTGTTTCGTCTGCGCCTCGTATTGCGGAGCAGTTGATTCGCCACGGACGCGTTGCATCGACACCGGTCGCTGTCATCGAGAACGGCGCTTGCGCCGATCAGAAAATTCTTTCTGGTGTGCTCGGCGAACTCGGTGCGCTCATTTCAAACGGGGATGTTAAGGGGCCCGCCCTTTTAATCATCGGCGAGGTCGCTCGTTTTGCAAACGGTGAAAAACTCGAGGCATTCATCGGGCAAGAAAGGTTATCGGCATGAAGGCCGTAACAGCGAACCGGCTGGCGGATGGTCGCGTTGTGTATCTTGCCCCTGATGGGGCGTGGACAGAGCGGCTCGTGAACGCTGCAATTTTTGAGAACATTGAAGCTGAGAATGCTCTCGCTTCACTTGGCGCGAGCGCGATAGAATTTGCAGATGCTTATCTAATTGAGGTGCATACAGATGGATATCCATCCGGACGTGAAGCGCTGCGAGAAACAATCCGCAATTCTGGTCCAACAATAAGAACCGATCTCGGCAAACAAGCGGAGAACGGTTAATGTATCGATATGACGAATTCGATGCGGCTATTGTTTACGACCGAGTGAAACAGTTTCGCGGTCAAGTAGAGCGTCGCCTTTCAGGGGAGCTTAGCGAAGACGAATTCAAACCTCTTCGCCTGATGAACGGCCTCTATCTTCAATTGCACGCTTACATGCTGCGCGTTGCGATTCCTTATGGAACGCTCTCATCAAAGCAACTCCGCAAGCTCGCTCACATCGCCCGAAAATATGACAAAGGGTACGCCCACTTCACGACACGTCAGAACGTTCAATATAATTGGCCAGCGCTTGTCGATGTTCCGGATATTCTTGACGGACTCTCAACGGTGGAAATGCACGCTATTCAAACGTCCGGCAATTGCATCCGCAATGTAACTTCGGATCAATATGCCGGGGCCACGGCTGAGGAGATAGAAGATCCGCGACCGTGGTGCGAAATCATTCGTCAGTGGTCAACCCTTCACCCAGAATTTTCTTTTCTGCCGCGCAAATTCAAAATTGCCGTGACCGCGAGTGATCATGATCGCGCAGCAGTTCGTGTTCATGATATTGGATTACGACTTCACAAAAGTCTGACGGGTGAGGTCGGTTTCGAGGTGATTGTCGGCGGCGGGCTTGGCCGTACACCGATTATTGGACCGACGATACGAGAGTTTCTACCCAAGAAGCACTTGCTTTCTTACCTTGAGGCGATTTTGCGGGTTTATAATCTCTACGGCCGACGCGATAACAAATACAAAGCGCGTATAAAAATCCTTGTCAACGCTGAGGGGGTCGATCGGTTCCGCGAACAGGTTGAACAGGAATGGGCTTTGATCAAAGGTTCAGATCTCGACCTTCCAGTATGCGAGATCGACCGCATCCGAGTTTATTTTTCGCCGCCAGTCTTTGAGCGGCTTCCTCATGAAAGCGCGTCGTTGAAAGAAAGCATTCAGTCAGATGACGGGTTTGCCCGTTGGGTCAGGGTCAATACGGCGGCGCATAAACAGCCCGGCTACGCCATCGTCAACATCTCGCTCAAACCAATCGGCGGCGTTCCGGGCGATGCGACGGATGCCCAGATGGAAGCGGCAGCCGACCTCGCCGAGCGTTATTCCTTCGACGAGATCCGCGTCACGCATGAGCAAAACCTCTGTTTGCCGCACGTTAAAAAAGATAACCTTTTCGCGGTTTGGACGACCTTAAAGCAACACGATCTCGCCACCGCAAATATCGGCCTTGTGAGCGATATCATCGCCTGCCCGGGGCTGGATTATTGCACCCTTGCGAACACCCGCTCGATCCCCATCGCCCAGCGCATTTCTGAACGCTTCGCTGATTTTGATGTGCAGGAAAATTTGGGCGAGATCAAAGTAAAAATCTCCGGATGCATTAATGCGTGTGGTCACCACCATGTGGGTCATATCGGCATTCTCGGCGTCGATAAAAAAGGCGAGGAATTTTATCAGGTGACGCTTGGGGGCTCAGCGGCGGAAGACGCATGTCTTGGCGATATTGTAGGGCGGGGTCTGTCTTCGGGCGAGGTCGTCGACGCGGTCGAACGGCTTGTCGATTTCTACCGCGGAGAACGCAATGACGGCGAGCGGTTTCTTGATGCTTATCGTCGCCTCGGTCCCGGTCCGTTTAAGGAGGCCCTTTATGCCAATGCTTGAACTCGTTGAAGGGAAACTCATCCGCGTTGATACTACGCCCTGCGAGGAGATCTCGCTGGTTGTGTGGCGCGGGGGCGCGCAGCCTGAAGCTGGGGTGTCTGCGCTGGTTTTACCGAATGACGCCCCGGCTGAAGATGTGGGGCATGAGGTGAACGCATTCGCTGCCGTGGTGCTGGAGTTCCCGACATTCAAGGATGGGCGCGCTTATTCTCAAGCAAGAATACTTCGCGAACGTTTTGGGTATGGCGGGAAAATTCGCGCACGCGGCGAAATTTTACGTGATCAGATTGCCTTTATGGTGCGTTGCGGATTTGACGCATTTGAAATGGAAACGTCAAAATCCGGTTTTTACAATCAGGCTCTTCTTGATTTCTCGCATGTTTATCAACCTGCAGCCGATGCGGCATTACCGGTATGGCGCCAGCGCGCTCAACGCGCAGTTGCGGCCGAATAGGCGAGGGAAGGGGTTTCGATGGCAGCGTCTGTTATTAATCTGCTTCGCCCGGATACGGATGAAGAGTCTCACGAAGACAGTTTAGATGTTCGCGCAAGGCGGTTGTCGATGCGCGCGGCCAGTGTTGATGAGTTAGAAACACTTCGTATCGCGATTAAAGAGCAGTTTCCGGGGCGGATCGCTCTCGTTTCTTCTTTCGGATCGGAGTCGGCGGCGCTGTTGCATCTGGTCGCGGCCGTTGATCGGTCAACGCCAGTCATCTTTCTGGAAACCGGAAAGCATTTTTCGCAAACACTCGGTTACCGAAATCGTCTTGCCAACCTGCTCGGGTTGACGAATGTGCGCGATATTCGCCCTGCTGCCGACGCACTTATCGAACGCGATAGCGACGGCGGTCTCTGGCGCCACGACGCCGACGCTTGCTGCACCTTGCGTAAGGTCGAACCACTCCAAGCCGCCCTTCAGGGTTTTGATGCCTGGATTACAGGGCGAAAGCAGTTCCACGGCGGCCAGCGGTTAACTCTACCCGTGTTTGAAGCGTCCGGGTCGCATATCAAAGTGAATCCGATTGTTGGTTGGTCCAAAGAAGACGTTGACGCCTATGATCGCCGACATCGCCTGCCTGCGCATCCGCTGATCGCGCAGGGGTTCCCGTCTATTGGCTGCTGGCCATGTACGCACCCGGTTGCTGACGGAGAAGATCAGCGCACCGGGCGGTGGCGTGGAGCGGCCAAGACAGAATGCGGTATTCACGCTGCTCCCTAATCAAAACGCTGCAAGGAAGCTGTGAATCGCACGAACGGATTCCGGTTCTGTGAGCATTGGCGCGTGTCCCACGCGCGCCACTGGGCAATAGAGAAGCGCGGGGTGTGCGGCGCGCATCTTATCGACGATCGCGGGTGTTAAAAGATCACTCAGCTCGCCGTTGATGAGCAATGTAGGTTTTGCCGTTAGGCTCATAAAGGCAGCCCAGAGATCCGGCGTATGGTCGCCTTCGTTAAAGGGGCGCGCGATCCCTGGATCGTAATCGAGCTCCCATGCGCCATCTTCTCGTTGTCGGAATGTGCGTCGCGCGAATTTAAGCCAGTCTTCATCAGTTGCGTCCGGGAAGGCGACGGCATTGATCGCCCGAATGGCCAAGGCGGCGTTCTCGATTGAGTCAACTGATCCCGAGCCACCCACATAACCGGCGATTCTGGCTAATCCTTCAGGGGCGAGGTCCGGGCCGATATCATTGAGAACGACGCCAGCGACGCGGTCGCCAGCTTTCTCATTGACCAGCATCGAGACGATGCCGCCAAGGGACGTGCCTACAAAAATCGCAGCATCAATGCCTTCTTTGTCGAGAAGCGCCAAAATATCGTCGCGATAGACGAAGGGATGATAATTATGAACGTTAGGGTCCCGGTCAGACGTTCCGCGCCCTCGAAGTGAAACCACATACACATCTCGTCCACGGTCTTGGGTGCGGGCGCTGATAAGTGGGGCGACGTCCTCAAAGTCACTGGCATTGCGCGTTAAGCCGTGAATGCAGATCACCGGGGTCATATCGCCGCCGGGATATCGGCGATATCGCATCTTAATTCCGCCGCTGATGTCGATCGTGCGTTCTTCGAATTCTGTCATGGTTTCGTTCCTGTTGCTTGGCTCAGTGCTTGCCTCACTGCGCTGGCCAAGGCAATCTCCTAGCAGTCAAACGCCGGCTGCAGACTGGATTTGAAGGCGTTCATCAGGCGCCGATCACGCAAGCACGGAGCTAAAAAATGAAAACCTTTGTTGTTTTCTTGATACTTATTTTCGCCACCTCACCGCTCGCTGCGGCGAAAGAAGACGCCATAGAAGCCATTGTTCCCGATGACATGGAGCGCGTGCTTGAGGGGTTCCAGTACAGCCCGGCGGTGCGCGCCGGTGATTATATTTTTGTCTCCGGCATCGTTGCGTGGCTTCCTAAGGACGAGAACGGCGATCTTGTGGAAGCAACCCCCGAGGTGCTGGAAGCATCGTTTGTACGTGCCTTCGACCGCTTAGCGACCGTACTCGAAGCCGCCGGCGCCAGCTGGGGAGATGTCGTAGACATGACCTCGTTTCACACCGATTTACGCGGTCATGGCGAAGTTTTTATCGAAGTGAAAAAGCACATGTCGATGAGCCTTATCCGGCCTGGACGGTGATCGACATCGACCGGCTTTGGCCGGACGCCGGCATCGTTGAAATCAAAATCACCGCCTATAAGCCTCGATCTAAAGGCTGAAGAATGATTTTAGCGTAGTATTGCGATGAAGCATTCGCCGTTAGAGCGTTTCGCCGCCGATCTCTCTGTTGCAGGGGCAAAGCCCATTCGTTTGCAGCGCGTCGAGAACGCGTAATGTATCTTGTGGGTTGCGGCCAACACTCAGATTATTCATGTAAACATGCTGGATGACATTGTGTTGATCGACAATTAAAGTTGTGCGGTAAGCGACCCCTTCCGGCGCCCGAACGCCAAGCCCGTCAACGAGTGCGCCGGTCGTATCGGCGAATTGCCACGCTGGATGCCGGTCGAGATCTGGATGGTCGCGCCGCCATGCAAGTTTGCAAAATTCATTGTCCGTTGAGCCGCCCATGACGACCGCATCGCGGCCTTCAAATTCTTTTGCAAGGCGACCGAACTCGGCAATTTCCGTCGGGCAAACGAAGGTGAAGTCTTTCGGGTAGAAATAAATGATTTTCCACTTCCCCGGAAAACTGTCTTGCGTGATGGTTTCGAATGCCGATTCGCCATTTTCTTCATGAGCGTTGAAGCCGGGTTTTACACCGACAATGGAAAAGTCGGGAAGTTTGTCTCCGACACCGAGCATCTGGGCTCTCCTTTTGGGTTTGATGAAAGTATCTGTTTCGCGCCGTCCTTTGGCGTAGCAGCGCGAAAAATAGAGAGCCTTGATAATTAAACAAATAGATTATGCCACTCCACCTTATCGATAATATCGATTATAATATGATGCTATGACCCCACTTCCGACATTGCGCCAACTTCAGTTCTTTATTGCATTGGTCCGGCGCGAGTCGTTTTCACGTGCTGCAGAAGATTGTCTGGTTTCACAGTCGACGTTGTCGTCAGCAATTAAACAGCTGGAAGGTCTGCTGGGTCAGCAATTGATTGACCGTTCAACGCGATCTTTTTCTCTGACGCCAGCGGGGGAAGAGGTTGTTGAGCGCGCCGAAGCCATTCTGGCGATGAGCGAGGACCTCTCCCGCGCCGCCAAGGGTGTGGAGCCCCTCACGGGCGCTTTTCGCCTGGGAGTAATTCCGACAATCTCGCCTTTTGTGCTGCCACAAGCGACAAAGCTTTTTCAGGAGACCTATCCGCGGCTTCAACTTTATCTTCGTGAAGATCTGAC
The DNA here is from genome assembly GCA_021776435.1 of Parvularculaceae bacterium. GTDB lineage: Bacteria > Pseudomonadota > Alphaproteobacteria > Caulobacterales > Parvularculaceae. The sequence goes on from JAJFFW010000029.1 coordinate 20,560, forward strand.
GGCGGCGCTTGCGGATCGCCTCCATTCGGGGCTGATTGATGCGGCGTTGCTGGCGTTTCCGTATGACATTCGCGGGATTGAATCGATTGATCTCAGCGAGGACCCATTCTGGTTTGCTTGCGCGCCCGAACATTCGATGGCGTCGCGAAAATCTTTAAAACTCAAAGACCTCAACCGTACCGAACTCTTATTGCTTGAAGATGGGCATTGCCTGCGAGAGCATGCGATCGAAGCGTGTAAGTTGAGAAATACGGCGACTGTTGCGACCTTTGGCGGCACCAGTCTTTTTACACTCACTCAGATGGCGCGAAGCGGCCTCGGCGCAACATTATTGCCGGAATTGGCGGTACGCTCTGGCCTGGCAAAAAGCGCCGGCCTGGTAACCATTCCGTTTGAAGGGCCCGTCCCAGTTCGGAAAATTGGAATTGCCTGGCGCAAAGGGTCCGGGCGACGCGAAGAGGCCGAAGCGGTCGCTGCAATTATCGGCAAAGTTCTGGCCGAACGCCACATTTTCGCGTCATAGGGACATCCAGCGATGCGATTCAACGGTTCGTTGCCTGAAGACCTTAGAAATGCCTTAAAATTGCAAATTTTCACACACAGGTTGTTTGCAAGTTGGAAACTGTCGCTGGTGAGTGTCTCATTTTGTTTGTGACTGTGAGCGGGGATGTTTGATCTCGGCGACTTGCCCATTGTCAGAAAGCAGGATCGCAATTGGCCGTGTTGACGGGAACTGCGTTAAAATGATCATGACGGTGACAGTGATCGGCACCGAAAGCAGCATGCCGGCGAAACCCCAGAGCGAACCCCAGACGGCCAGAGAGAGTAAAATGACGAGCGGGCTTAGGTTCAAGGAACGTCCGATCAGGCGCGGCTCTATGACCGAGCTCATAATTTGTTCAGCGCCGACCAGCAGACCAAGGGCCAGAGAGGCTGTTTTTACCCCACCGCCCTCAGGTTGAATGAGAGCAAGGACGACAGGTAAGCTGATTGCGCTAATTGCACCGACAATGGGAATAAAATTCATTACAAAGATTAAAAGCGCCCAAAAACCAGGAAAATCAATCCCGACAATCCGTAGGATGATGTAACTGATTGTCGCTGTGATTAGGTTTGTTGTGGTTTTAACGGTTATGTATTGGCGAACCATGGCGCCGATATCTTCAATGGTTTCGTTGACGGCCTTCCGGCCTAGTTCATTTGAGCTTAACATATCGATTTTGTTGAAGATTCTTCCACGTTCGATCATCATAAACGCGGTATAAAGGAAGATCGTCACGAAGTTCGATGTGAGCGCTCGCGTCGAGCCACCGATTTCTGATAGTAAAGGGTTGATCATGGATAGCGCCCATCGCCGCAACTGGTCGACCCCGCCGACGAGGTCATCGGGCAAGAAGGACACGCTTCCAAGCCATTGAAGAGCGTCTTGGGTAAGCTCACGGAGCCGCGCTTCATAAAGCGGTGCTGCGTTGATTAAAGACTCAACATTTGATTTGATGATTTCGGCAAAAAGGATGAACCCGGAAATTATGAGGGCAAATGCAAACAAATAGCTGAGCCAGGTCGGTAAAAACCGTCCAACGAGAGGAATTCTCTTGACGTTTTCCTTCAGCGTGAAAATGAGAAAACACAAGAACCCGGCGACGACGAATGGTATCAGAACGCCGCGCCCGACATAGGCGACGAAACCGATCAATACGGCAAGCCCGAGCCCTGTAAACGTGCGCGTTTGCCCACCGAGTTTATATCTATCGGACATCTAGCGTCTCCATTTACATTGTGAATGGCGCTATACCGATTTGCTGATTTGAGCTAGAGCGCCAAGCGAAAAGTGTTCAACGGTTTTCGCGTTAAACGGCGCGACGACTTGAAACGAGAGGAAAATGTGGGAGTCGTATGTATCGCATTTTGCTCTAGCCGTCTGACGAGTTTGCGATGGAACGCCGAATGATAAAAGAAGAGCTTGCTTGGAACAGCCCACTGGCTGCTTTCGCGCCGCTGGCCGGGTGTGCTCATGCGCATCTGCTGCACGCTGGTGAGCATGCCGCCAATTCTGGTTGGTCGATCCTTGTTGCGCATCCGTCACGACTGCTCAGCGTACAGGCGGGCCGCACCCTTTTAGACGGAGATGATGTGACGGCGACGCCTTTTGAGGCGCTGCGAGCTTTGCATCGAGAACGCTCTGTGCTTCGAAAATTATGTGATGTTGGGGCGCCATTTTTTACCGGCCTCGTCGGTTATGTCGGTTACGAGATGGGAGCAGTTCTTGAGCCTACGGCTCAGGGGCCTGTCTCACCGTTCGCTCTTCCCGATATGAATTTCGCTGCCTATGACGCTGCGGTCCTATTCGATAATGCAAACGAACGTGCATTTCTTTGCGCTCATGATGAAGGCGCTGCTGAGGCTCTGAAAAGCTCCTTGGTGGATGCCCGCGATCCCGTGAAAGCTTCTGCGCCACAGTTTGACCGCCTACGGTCCAACTTTAGCGCCGAAAGTTATCAGGCCGCAGTGGCGGAAATCGTTGAGCGCATTCGTGACGGTGAGTTTTTTCAAGCAAACCTCTCTCAACGACTCGAGGTGCGTACAAAAGACCCTGTCTCGGCCGTCGAGTCTTTCGGATCGATAGTGAAACAAAGCGATGCTTTGTTTTGCGCATTACTTCAGTATAGGGAGGGAACCGTCATTTCAAACTCTCCTGAACGATTATTCTCAATTAGCGCAATTGGAGACGGGCGTTGGCGTATTCTGGCCGAACCGATTAAAGGAACCCGTCCGCGCGGTGTTGATACGCAGAGTGATGAGGCGTTTGCCAGTGAATTACTCTCAGACCCAAAGGATCGAGCTGAAAACATTATGATAACCGATCTGACGCGCAATGATTTATCGCGCATTTGTTGTAATGGATCCGTGAAGGAGGAAGAAATATGTGCACTCTTGCCTCTCGCGCGCGTTTATCATCTTGTCTCACGTGTGGGGGGCGTCTTGCGGGACGGTCTAGACCCAATTGATGCGTTGACGGCGCTTTTCCCATGCGGTTCAGTCACGGGAGCTCCGAAAGTACAAGCCATGAAAGCAATCTCTGAATTTGAAGGTGTGGGACGCGGCCCTTATTGCGGCGCCATAGGATATATTGGTGATGATGGAGTCGCCGAATTTTCAGTAGCGATACGCACAATGATTATCGAAAATAAAGGAGCTAATACACAGATTGTGTGTCCAGTAGGGGGCGGCGTTACGTTACGATCTGATCCTCAAGCGGAGTATGAGGAAACACTCGTAAAGGCTCAGACGATGCTGAAAATCCTTGGCTTTCAAGAGGATGCGAGACCATGATCCTCATCATCGATAATTACGATTCTTTTGTTCACAATCTTGCCCGTTACGTCCGCGAGGCCGGATATACAACGAAAGTCGTTCGCAATGACACCGCCAGCGCAAAGGAGCTTGTCGCACTTGATCCGATGGGCGTGATCTTGTCCCCGGGTCCAAAGAGACCGAAAGACGCTGGCGTCTCGCTAGACCTCATTTCCTGCCTCCCTACGACAACGCCATTGCTCGGCGTTTGCCTCGGACATCAATGCCTCGTTGAGGCTTTCGGCGGGAATACGACGCGCGCAAAACAACCCCTTCACGGCGAAGCGAGTTTGATCCGTCATGATGGGCGAGCGTTGTTTCAAGGGCTCCCCCCATCGATTGTCGTGGGGCGCTATCATTCACTTATATCCGAGTTACCGGCCGGATCGGATTTGATCGCCTGTGCATGGAGCGAGGAAGATGAACTGATGGCGGTTCGTCATAGAAATGCACCCTGGTTTGGCGTTCAATTCCACCCTGAGTCACTGCTGACCCCCTATGGACCTGGAATGATAAAGAATTTTGTCGCGTCAGCACGGCGAAGGAGTGCGGCGTGATGATCTGGTTAAATGACGCGTTTGTTGAGGAAGGGCCGTCGATTGATCCGCGTGATCGGGGGTTTCTGTTGGGCGATGGTCTGTTTGAAACTCTTTATGTTGAGGATGGTCGCCCGGCCTTCCTCAACGCGCATTCGGCCCGCCTTCAAGGCGGCCTGAATGAGCTGGGCATAAACGCAGATATAGGGGTGGACTTTATCGCAAAGGTCATTGCCGACCTCGCCATGCGTAATAATCTTAATAAGGGCCGGGCCGCAGCACGTCTTACGGTTACGCGCGGTTCCGGCCAGCGCGGTCTCGTTGCGCCTCCTGCAGGTGAGCAGAGGCCAACGCGCCTTCTGACCATAACCAAAGCAAGGGCGCCGGCCTCCGAATTGCGGTTGGTAATTTGTGCGACGCGGCGGTTTTCACGCGCAACCTCTTCTAGATTCAAGACCCTCAATTATCTGGACAATGTCCTCGCCCGTAATGAAGCCGCACGGGAAGGCGCTGACGAGGCCATCATGCTCAACGAGCATGGACGCGTTGCCTGCGCTTCCGCCGCCAACTTATTTATCATTGAGGATGGAGGCGACATCATCACGCCGCCGGTTGAGGAGGGCGTTTTGCCAGGCGTTGTTCGCGGCGTCATCATTTCTGCGGCCCTGCGTGAAGGGATTGCTATCGAAGAACGTCCGGTCGCGACTGAAGAATTGATGGGAAAAACGCTATTCCTGACCAATAGCTTGATCGGCGTCATTGGAGCCCGACTTGGCGATGAGCGTGCTTCCACCGTATCGCCTCTGCTCGATTTCCTACAATCGTGTTACGCAGGCGCCTTGAGGAATGATCTTGTTGCTTTTAGGGGGGATCGATGAAGGCCTTTTCGATAGCATGCGAACAAGTCGGGCGTGTCCTTGGCGCACTTGCGGCCGATGAACTCGCGTGTAGCTTTAAGAAGCACAAAGACTTTCTGACAATCGCTTCTTGGACAGTAGAAACGGCATTAGGGTCAGGTGGGCTTGATCTCTCCGGCCCGGAACGTATCGCCTGCGCGCGTAGAGGATCACTTTTCTTTGGACTCGCACCTGATTTTCTCGAGCCGGTGCGAGCAGAACGTTTAGCCGATTGGGCGAATGCGATAGAGCGAGCGATTGGTGAAGAGCTTACAAAGCTTGTTTTCACTCCAGCAAGGCGCATTGGTGAAGAGGCAACTATCATTCATGCTGCGGACGAGATATTTCAAGACGCAGCATCGGCGGCAAACCTTCTATATGGTCGTAGACGTCTGTTATCGTTGATTTCGCCCCACAGCCTGCTTGGCTTTGAGTTAACCGTAGTAATGCCGAATGTACAGCGGATCGATGTCGTCGATGCTCGAGGCATGGCGCCAGAATCGTTATCCTCAGCGCTCTCATTTGGAGATGCTTTAGTCGCAACACCGACTTTGTGGCGGTATATGATACGTGAGGGACTTTCTGCTCCCGACAACGCCATGGGTGTCATTTTCGGTGAAACTATGCCGCCAGAACTCGCGATCGAAATGCGCAAGGCGGGGTTTGGCGCTATGCGCGAACTCTATGGGTCTACGGAAACAGGTCTCATCGGCTGGCGGGATTCGCCAACCGAAACATTCGTGTTGTTTGATCATTGGCGCCGGGAAGGTGACGACCTCGCCAGGCACCTTCCGGGAGGCGGCGAGAGAGTGATTGCGCCGATGGACCTACTGAATTGGGATGGTGAGCGTGGATTTCGCCTTGCCGGGCGCCGTGACGGCGCCATTCAAATCGGTGCAGTGAACATTTTCCCAGACGCGGTGGCCGATACGATCCGCCAGTACCAGAAGGTTTCCAACTGCTCCATACGGGTCGATAGATCGCTAGATGGAGTCAATCGTCTTATTGCCCACATCGTATTGATCGATGGAATCTCACCGAATGATTCTGTCGCTCAAGAAATTGATGGTTGGTGTCGCGATAATTTGCGCCCACAAGAGCGCCCAAGGATTTACAATTTCGAACAAACGCTTCGCTGATCAACATGATTTGCTAATAAAAAGAACCCTACAAAGGGTTCTTCTCATGGTCAGTAAACGTCATTTATAGGTACATCTTTAATGCGTTAGTTGATACCTGCAGCTTGAGAAGCCTTGGTGTCGACCTGCTGTAATACGCCTTCAAAGCTCTCGGGTGAGTCGCCAACGGTAATTGTAGGCTCACAATGCGTGGTGCAATTATAAGTTGTTTGTTTGGCGCCACGGTGGAAAACGAGCATATCTGTGCTTGGTGTTCTGACACGGATCATCAGATTTTGAAGGGTTTCCCCTTCATCATCCAAGATAAAGATATTGGTTAAACCAGGCGCCTTGCCAAACAAAAAGATTCTGTTTTCATCGTGAACTTTAACATCTGCGATGCCGGGATTGCCAACGATGATGCTGCTGGCTGGCGTATTGAGCTTAAATGGACGAACCTGATCCATGGTAAGCCAAACTTGTTCCGCAAACGCTGATGGCGCGACAGAAACCGATAATACTAGGGCGACGATGATCGAACGCATGAGCGTGATTTCCCTTCGTTGGATGGTTGAAGCTAAACGATATGGGTCAACGAAGGCTTAACGCGATGTGGCTCCATTATCTGCAAGCGGATAACCATTCAAATTGATTCCTTTACCGCCCCTTAAGTCATCTTGTGGCACATTGAGTCCTTAGAGATCGCGATGTCAGTGACGCCCCTCGGGGCAACGTCAAACTCGGAAGAGACTGTCAACATGGCTGATAGCGGTGAAGAAAATGCCCTTGGAACCGAATTGATTGATTTGATTTCCACTGCATCGCCCTTTCAGGGTTTGCCGCCTGCTGTGCTGGCGGCTGTCGCTGATACCGCCGAAAAACGTACGTATTGCGCGGGTGAGCCGGTTTTTACACTAGGGCAGTATGATGCGCAGGATTTCTATCTGATCCTTTCCGGTAGTTTAAAGGTCGCATTTATCGATCACCAAAGCGGCGCTATGCGTATCGACGACGTCGAAAAGGGCGCGGTATTTGGTATGGAAACTTCGATCTGTGACAAATGCGCGGACGCACTGAATCAAATCACACTTACCGCCGAGACTGACGTCGCATTAATAGTGTTCTACGCACAACCGTTCAGAGAGATTGTGTCACAACGTCCATCATTATCACGTAATTTAATGCAGTATTTCGCAGAAACATTATCAAAGACTCGATTTGAGACGATGGACAGATCATCTGCGCCAGAGCAGCGTGTTTACGCGGCGCTGATGTCGTTTGTGAAGCGTGATGCGGTGGCGGGAGTTTGGCGCGTTTCTCAGATGCCAAAACACCGAGAATTGGCGGGAAAAGCTAATGTCGAGGAATCTATAGCGGCAAGCGCTGTTGCGCAAATTATACAAGACGGTGTTGCGCGACGTGAATATCCTGGCCTTATAATTAATGATATTGATCGTTTAAATCACCTTGCTGAATAATTTCACTATTTATTAACTATAAAGTCCGTAAGCGAACAAATATATTTAATGTATCGCGTCTTCAGACTTTTTTAAACGGTATGAAGCATTGTTGTTGCGACTGAATGGGTTATGTACCCGTTCGGCGATGCAAGTGTAGAGTAAGCAGGAGTCGACTCATGAAAGCTTTAATGAATCGTTTCGTGGAAGACGAAGACGGTGCAACTGCCATAGAATATGGTCTGATCGCCGCACTTATCGCTGTTGCTATTATCGCTGCTGTTAAAGCGGTTGGCGGTAGCCTGAGCGATACGTTTGATGCTGTTGATACGGAACTCACCGGCGCCACTACACCGTAGTAGCCCGTAAAAATAACCGGCTCAGCCGGCTAGAAAGAAAGGAGGCAAACGCCTCCTTTTTTTCATTTATGTCTAACTAAACATTAAGAGGGATGAACATAGGGTATGGCGGAAATTGGCCGGAGTCCCAATCATGCTCGCCTATTTAGCGTTATCAGTCTTTCCAGCTGCTTTGCTCATAGCGGCCGTAAATGACATATACGAATTCAAAATACCCAATTGGGCTTCGATTATTCTTATCGTGGCTTACCCCGCCGCCGGGGTAGCGCTTGGCGCACCTGTGGTGTTGATTATACAAGGGTGTGCGCTGGCTGGCGCCGCCCTTGTTATTGGATTTGCCCTCTTCGCAACGAAAGTGCTCGGAGCCGGCGATGCTAAGCTGTTCGCGGCAAGCGCACCCTGGATTGGTCTTGCAGGGCTTCCAATCTATCTTGTTTATACGACGCTCTCAGGCGCCTTTTTAGCATTCGTATTGCTCCTGTTCCGCAATACGCCATTGCTGCCGGTCTATGCGCAAGCGCAATGGTTAATGCGTCTTCATCAAAATAAAAAAGAAATCCCATATGCGGTGGCGATTGCAGTGGGCGGACTTCTTAGTTTTTCTGAAACACCCTTCTTCCAATTGGCGTTTGGCGGTTAACAAAGTGAGTTAACGTAGTTTTGATAAGTTTCTACGAAGATGGGTGGATGTCGCCAGAGCACACGTTGAGCTCGGAAAGTTAGGCAGGTACGAGATGAGTGTAGGCCGTATAACAGTAGGTTTGGGTATTGCCCTGGTTGCCGGCGGTGGTGCGTTCTTCCTCATCATGAGTAACGCATCTGAAAAAGATGGCCCCATCCAGATTGTTGAACCCGTGAGAGAAGAAACTGTTCGCGTGCTCATCGCTAATAGAGAGTTTCAGCGAGGAGAGCGCCTTTCTCCGGAAGACGTAGATTGGGTCGCCTGGCCCAAAAAAGCAATCCAGGACTCATTTCTCACAGACCAGAACGAATCCACGCGAGAACAATTGGTCGAAGCCGTGGCTCGAACATTGATCGTTGTCGGGGAGCCGATCATTGAAGCAAAGCTGGTCCGTCCTGGTGATGCAGGTCTGATGGCGGCGATCCTTGCGCCCGGCATGCGTGCAGTGACGATGCGAGTGACTCCGGAGACTGCATCGGGAGGATTCATTCTTCCCGGTGACCGCGTGGATATTTTTCATACCGAAGATGATGGCGATAGCCAATTGAAGACACGCACTCTTTTTGAAGAGGTGCGCGTGTTGGCAATTGATACAGTGTACGCCGAGAACCAAGAGGCGCCTTATATTGAAGGCGCGAGCGTTACACTCGAATTGTCACCAAAAAATGCAGAAGCTTTCGTAACAGCACGTTCTTTCGGCACGCTGAGTCTCGCTTTACGCAGTGTATTCAAGCCCGAAGGGGAAATGCAGTCGAAAGACAAGCGCTCAACAGACGTAAGGGTCATCAGATATGGCCAATCGTAAGATGCCGCGCCGCCAGGGGGATAGGATGAAACAGCTCGTTACTACATTCGCTATCGCAATGTTGGCCGCCTTCGCGACAACATCCGCTTCCGCTCAACGAGGGATTGAGGCGGTTCACATCGATGTGGGAGGGAATAGCAGCGTTTCCAAGAGTATCGTTTTGCCATTGAATAAAGCAGCGATTGTTGATCTCCCACGTTCCACCGTTGATGTTTTAGTATCGCAACCTTCGATCGTCGATGCCGTTGTGCGTTCGCCGCGGCGCGTTTATTTGCTCGGACTCGAAGTCGGAGAGACAAACGCATTTTTCTTCGATGCTGAAGGCCGACAAATACTAAATCTGGAAATTCAGGTTGAGCGTGACCTTGACGCCCTGACAGCGTTGCTTGGCAGGTTGATGCCGGAGACACGCATAACCGCCGAAGCATTGAACGATAACGTTGTCTTGCGCGGATCAGTCTCCTCCGCCGTTCAGGCCGCGAATGCGCAAGCCATCGCCGCACGCTTTATTGGAAATGAAGAACAAGTTGTAAATATGGTTTCCGTCCGCGATCGGCAGCAAGTGATGCTGCG
>JAJFFW010000030.1 GCA_021776435.1 Parvularculaceae bacterium
CGGCGCATTTTAGAGTGTGCGTCCTGCTTCAGACTAATGTAACATAGGTTGACGCGGCGGCGAGTAAATGTGCGGGCCGGCGCGTAAAAAGGGAGGATACGATGCCTGAAGGACCCCCCGGCGGATCGAAGCTCAGCCCGATCATCATCGGACTTATCGTCGCCGCTCTTGCGATTGTTGGCTATATTATCTACGAGCAGAATCGAGAACCCAAGACGCTGGGCGAGGCGATTGATCGCGCCGCGGATGATCTGAAAGACGCGGCCGATGAGATCGGCAATAACTAGCATTATAGACCACCCTTTGGCAGCTTCGCGCGACATGCAGGACGGGCGGTTGATCTGTGCCGGTGTCATTAAGGTCCTCAAACCAATCGGGCCGGAGATTCCATGCCGCGTAAACTGACCCGGGAAGACGCTGCGCGCCTTTTTGAAATGCTCAGCCGCATCGACCCGGCGCCGACGACTGAGCTCTCCTATCGCGATCCCTATACGCTGGTGGTCGCCGTGGCGCTATCGGCGCAGGCAACGGATGTCGGGGTCAACAAGGCGACAGCGAAACTCTTTCCCGTCGCTGACACGCCAAAAAAAATGATCGCCCTGGGGGAGCAAAAACTCGGCGAGCATATCAAAACCATCGGTCTGTGGCGCAACAAGGCGAAGAACGTCATTGCGCTCTCGCAAATGTTGATCGACGAGTATAACGGTCAGGTGCCGCAAGACCGTGACAGCCTTGAGAAACTGCCGGGTGTCGGACGCAAGACAGCGAATGTCGTTATGAATGTCGCCTTCGGCCAACCTACGATCGCTGTCGATACGCATATTTTCCGTGTTTCAAACCGGACGGGTCTGGCTCCCGGTAAGACGCCGCTGATCGTTGAACTGGGTTTAGAAAAAATCATACCCTCTGAATATCTTCAGCACGCCCATCACTGGTTGATCCTGCACGGGCGCTATGTCTGCAAGGCGAGGACGCCAGAATGCTGGCGTTGCGAAATTTCTGATATCTGTCAGTTTAGGGATAAATCGGCGGCGCCCGGCGCGAAACAGCCTGCAGTGAAGATGGCGGGGCGGTCGAGGTTGCGGTCGGGGGAGAATCGCGGCGTCAAAGGCAAGACTGCCGCGCGAGCCGATTGAAGAACAGGAAGTCAAACGATGCCGCACGCATCCCACTCCCGCTCATCCCAGCGAAAGCCGGGATCCAGTTCTGACTCAGCCTGGATCCCGGCTTTCGCCGGGATGAGCGGAGAGTTTGTCCACGTCGGAAGGTCCCGCGATGGCTGATGCGCGCAAAAAACTGATCATCGCCCTCGACCTTCCCACAACCGAAGAGGCCGAGACCCTTATCAAATCGTTGGGCGACGACGGTGTATTTTACAAAATCGGCTATCAGCTCATGCCGGTTGGCGGAATTGATCTCGCTAGACGATTGAGCGCCGCGGGGAAAAAAGTCTTTCTCGATTTCAAATTTCACGACATTGGCGCGACGGTCGAGCGCGGCGTCAGGAGCGTTGCAAAACTCGGCGGTGACTTTCTGACCGTACACGCCGAACCTGATGCGTTGAAAGGCGCCGTCGCCGGACGCGGCGATGACAAGCGCCTCAAAATTCTCGCGGTCACCGTCCTGACCAGCCTGACACAGGAATCGCTCGCCCGCTCAGGCGTTTCAATGAAGATCGAAGACCTTGTTTTGAAGCGCGCCGAATTCGCCGCTGAAGCTGGCGCAGACGGGGTTATCGCCGCAGCCAGAGAGGCCGCGGCCATCAAAGCGCGTTTTGGCGACGCGTTGAAAATTGTAACGCCGGGCATCCGTCCGGTTGGCGCCAACGTTAATGATCAAAAACGTGTCGCGGCCCCCGCCGACGCCATCAAAGCCGGCGCAGACTATCTGGTCGTAGGCCGCCCCATTATCGCGGCCGAAAACCCTGCCGCAGCGACAAGAGCCATCCTCGAAGAGATTGGCATGAGCTAATTTTTCACCCCCCTTTGCCAATACCGTCTCTCTCCTATAGCTTCGTCAAGGGGACTGCTGGGGTGGGGGTTTCAAGGTAGGAGGACGTCTTTATGGGCGATCCTGTGAACCGTATTTTACGGCGCTCAAAAAGGTCAGTTATCAGCGCTTATCTGGAAAGCGCACGACGAAAAGGCGCCAAAGCAATCGCTGTCATTGACGGCGACGGGCGCAAGATGTCTTACCAGGATCTCACGCGGGCGGCTTATGCGTTGGGCGGACCGATCGCGCGGATGACTGAGAGCCGAGAGAATGTTGGCGTGTTACTGCCGACCGGCGCCGGCGCTGTAATCTCATTTCTCGCCATCCACACGCGAGGCCGCACACCGGCCATGCTCAACTTCACCGCGGGCGCCCGCAATTTAATTTCGGCCTGCCGCACGGCCCAAGTCAACCGCGTTATCACGGCAAAAAAATTCATCGAGATGGCCAGTCTTGAAAAGCTCATTGCGGGTCTTTCGGATGCCGTAAACATTATTTATCTCGAGGACATCAAAGAAAATCTATTGAAGCGTGACAAGGCGATGGCGATCGCCGGACCGTTTCTCCCGACTTTGTTTGCAGGCAATCCGAAATGCGAAGAAACAGCTGTGGTGCTGTTTACGTCCGGCACCGAAGGCGACCCCAAGGGGGTGGTTCTCAGCCACTCAAACATTCTCGCCAATATCGAACAAATTTCTGCGCATGTTCAACTTGAACCGACAGATATATTTTTCAACCCGCTGCCGACTTTTCACTGCTATGGCCTGACGGCTGGCGCCTTATGGCCGATTATCTCTGGTTATCCTGTTGTATTCCACCCGTCACCCCTTCAGACAAAAATCATTCCCCAGCGGATCTTCGATACAAGCTCTACGGTGCTTTTTGCGACTGATACTTTTCTTCAGCAATATATGCGCGCGAGCAATGAAGGCGGCATGAGTTCTCTCCGGATTGCGGTATGCGGCGCCGAACGGGTTCGCGATGAAACCCGCCAGACTGCGGAAAAACAGTTTTCCTTTGAGGTCCTCGAAGGCTACGGCGTCACTGAAGCATCTCCTGTGCTTGCGGCCAATCAGCCCGGCGACCCGCGCCCAGGCACAGTCGGGAAGATGTTGCAGGGGGTCGAGACACGAATTGAACCGGTAGAGGGTCTCGAGGGTGCAGGACGATTACATGTTCGCGGCCCAAACATCATGAAGGGGTATCTTTCGCCTGACGAACCCGGCGTTTTGAAGCCCCCACCCGATGGCTGGCACGATACTGGCGACATCGTTTCCATTGACGACGGCGGCTATGTTTCCATTCGCGGTCGCATGAAACGGTTTGCCAAGATTGGCGGCGAAATGGTGTCGCTTACAGTCGTCGAAAACTGCGCGTCCACCGTATGGCCAGACAACCGGCATGCAGCCGCAATCCTTCCTGACCCGAAAAGGGGCGAACAAATAATATTAGTATCAGATTATGCTAAAGCCGACCGCGCCCTGTTGCTCGCCTGGGCGCAATCGCACGGTGTGCCCGAACTCGCAGTGCCCAAAAAGATCGTCAGCGTTGAGGAAATCCCGGTTCTCGGAACCGGTAAAACCGATTATCTGGTCGTCGAGCGTCAGGCCAAAGACGGTCTCGCGGCGCTCGCGGCCAAAGCAGCAGAGCCGCCCGAACCCACAAAACAGGAATTAAAAAAACGCGCAGCCGAAGAACGCCGCGAAGCTAAAGAGGCAAAAAAAATTGCCAAGGCGGGAGAACCGCATGAATCCGAAACCCTAGCCGACTTGGAAGAAAGCGATGAGACGAGCCAGGCGCCAACTGAAGATACGGGCGCAAAGCTACAAACCGCCGCTAAGTCTGAACCGGAATCCGACAATTTTGATGACCTAAAAAAGGCGGCGGAATAAGATCCCTCCGTCAACAGCAATATGCGATGCATGTGACTCCCGCATTTTGATCCGGGTTTTTTAGCACAAGGTTTTGTCATAGTTGAAGGCCCGGACTTCATTCGCACCGACAACCGGACTAGATCGGAGGATCGTTGAAGCGTCACAGCGCCTTACTCTTTGCTACCCGGAAAAGGCGCCATTGGCGAGATAAGCCCCGAGTGGCGGCAGGCCGACCGCCAGCCCGACGCTAATCACCAACCCGACAAACGCCTTAAAGGCATCGAGGACGACAATCTTCGCCGTAGAGGCAGGGCTGCGAATATTGTCGATGGTTGCGATTGCAAATTCCCGTCCCCCGATTAGGCCTAGGAAGACCCATGTCGTCGACATCGGAATCGGGTTAATCTTCGCATAATAAAATAAGAGTGACGCATACAGAAAATCAACGATGGTCGCTGAGCGAATATCACGTACGTTCGTTTTCGTCTTCAAGATTCTCTGTACCGGCCCGCCGCCATTTGCGAAAGTAAAGGCTAGCAAAACAAGAATAACAGATATAGCGAGCGTAGCCTCCTGAAGGTTCAACGCCGGCGCGCCTAAGCCATCATCGCCTCTGGGTAAAAAGACAAAAATATTTGCAAAATCTTGAATCAACCAAACCGCCCAAAGATAGCCCGTCGATATCCATTGTAAGAGAACCCAAATCGGCGCGTGCTGTTGATCAGCGGTTTTAAGAAACCAACGCTCGATAGTCGGCGCTAATATTACATAAATAATGCCACCCGTGACGAAAGCCGCCGCATAACCGGATAGTGATTTTATCAGCATGCTTTGCATGCCGCTCACGGTGGCGAAAATCGATAACACCATGAAGCTTGTTGAGACGGGAATGCCGTATCTCGTCAGGATTAACAACACAAGCGGTGGGATGGTATGGTACCATTGAACATCGAAAATAGGATATTTTTTTACGTTTGACAGACGCCCCCAGGACGGGTCGCCCGCATATTGAAAATACCCGAAATAGAAAATCCCTACAAGGATGATTGCGGCGTAAAGATAAAGCGCCCACCAAGGCAGCCGGCGATTTGAATTTATGAACGTTCCAAGCGTCTGTAACGCATCATTGCCTACAACTGCGTATGCGGCAAAGGCGAATCCGACCGCGGCCCAAAGACCAATATCGATATCCATTCCATAACCCCTGTTCGTGCGGGCGCACACTTGCCGCAAAGTTATGCAGATTTATGACAGTCTTCATTTTCGTCGCGGGGTGTTGTCGTTATCGCTGCAGAAGGCGCAGACATTGACGTTGCGGCCCTAAGTTGTCTTACGATGACAGCGCGGTTATGGAGTTACGTCAGTCTAAATTTTTGCTGACTCTACGCTTTGCGCACACGGTGCGCGCCGATATCGGGATGATCACATGAAGGACGACCCCTCTCCGTCAACTCAGACGAGTCCGTCTACAACCCGACTCGCGGGGCGCCTGACTACGACTGATAAACGCGTCGGCGTATTGTTGGTTAATTTGGGTACACCGGATGCTGCCGAGCCCGGCGCGGTGCGCCACTATCTTGGCGAGTTTTTGAGCGACAAACGGGTGGTCGACCTGCCTCGCGCGTTTTGGTTGCCCGTTTTACACGGAATTATTCTCAATACGCGACCCGCCAAAACCGCGCGCACCTACAAATCGATCTGGAGAGAGGACACAAACGAATCACCGCTTCGCTATTTCACGCGCCAACAAACTGAAGCTCTTGCAGACCGTTTAGGCGATTGCGCCTCAGTGGACTGGGCCATGCGGTATGGCAGTCCATCGATAGGCGACCGTCTTGACGCCCTCAAAAAAAAAGGGCGCCGGCGGATTTTGATCGTGCCGCTCTATCCGCAATATTCAGCGACGACCACGGCGACGGTGAATGACGAAGCCTTTCGCATCCTCCAAAAGATGTGCTGGCAACCAACGCTCAGGATCGCCCCGCCGTTTTATGACGACGACGGCTATATCTCCGCCCTCACCGCGGTCACACAACGGCGCCTTTCTGAATTGAGCTGGACGCCAGAACGGGTGCTGATTTCCCTTCACGGCCTGCCCCAACGCTATGTGGACCAAGGCGATCCGTATTATTTGCATTGCACCACGACCGCATGCCTCTTACGGGAATCGCTTGGGTGGTCAGAGGAATTCGCGCCGCTGACGTTCCAATCGAAATTCGGGCGCGCGAAATGGCTGGAACCGGCGACGGACGCCACTCTCGAAGGCCTCGCCGGTGAAGGCGTGAAACGCGTCGCAGTGATGACGCCGGGCTTCGTCGCGGATTGCATTGAATCCCTCGAGGAAATCGACATCGCCGGCCGCAAGCGGTTTATGTCAGCCGGCGGCGAACACTTTGACGCCATTCCCTGCCTGAACGATTCGCCGGAAATGATCGCTTTTCTCGAAACCATCATGCGCCGGGAAACAGCGGGATGGATCGACCATTGCGAAAACCTCTAATACACCGTCGGCTGCTTTCGCGCCCCATTATCTGGCCGTCGCAGCACAGGCGCATTTACCGACTGGCGCCTATCTATCTTATAGGGTTGAATGAATGATAGAGAGCCGAGCGAAAAAGTGAGTGATGGTTTTGGCGCGTAAAAGCTGATGGAGCAATGTACGGCGCGATGGAGTTTCTTGATCCAGAGTTCTGGTCTTTTTTATGGGACCTCGAACGCTATAAAGCGCTCATCGAACAGCTGGGCGCCAAGGGTCCGTTACTGGGCATCGCGGCAATGGTTATTGTCTCCTTCCTGCCCTTGCCCGCGGAAACAGTCGCCATCGCAAACGGTATTGTGTTCGGCCGAGGGCTAGGCTTCGTCCTGACATGGACAGGCGCCATGCTCGCAGCGCTGATCGCTTTCTGCCTCGCGCGATGGCTCGGTCAACCGATCGTCAACCGCATTCTTCCAAAATCCGCTCTTGAACGGTTTGATAGGCAAATAAAAAATCACGGCGCTCCATTCTTGCTGCTGGCCCGCATGATTCCATTTATTCCTTATACCGTTGTTAATTACGGGTCTGGGCTGAGCCCTGTGCGCCTCTGGACATACACTTGGACGTCTGCAATAGGCATGGTGGCGCCAATCTTCGCGTTTGTCAGCGTCGGCGCCCTGATGGTCGAGCAGCCATGGATCGGCTGGGTGTCACTCGGCGCGTTGATCGCTGTTTTCGCCTTATTGGCCTATTATGCGCGGTCGATGTGGAGCGGCGCCGAGAACTAACGCCAGCTAGAGAAGACGGCGAACATTATCCACAAAGTCGTCAACATCATTGTGCGTTGTTTTAAACGACGCAATCAGACGGTGCATTTTGCCGTCCGCTGGATCACCGGGCGTTATCCATGGATAAAAAGTCGCGCCATTATCGCGCAATTTTTCAGCAACACCATCCGGGAAGACCGCAAAGACCTCATTGATCTCAGTCGGATAAGAAACCTCAACACCTTCAATAGCGCAGAGACCATCGGATAACCGCTTCGCCATGGCGTTCGCATGATCAGCAAGCTTTAACCACAGACCGTCGGTAAGGTAAGCGTCAAACTGCGCCGCAATGAAGCGCATCTTCGACCATAAATGTCCCGCGCGTTTGCGCCGGAATTCAAAGTCCTTCGCCATGGCCTTGTTGAAGAAAATGACCGCCTCTGCAGCCAGGCAGCCATTCTTGGTGCCGCCGAAACAAAGAACGTCAACGCCAGCTTTCCAGCTGAGTTCGGCTGGTGTCGCGCCAGTGGAGGCAACAGCGTTCGCGAATCGCGCGCCGTCCATATGAACACTCAGGCCCGCATCATGCGCGGCGTCACACAGCGCCGTTAGTGCGTCAACAGAATAGAGAGTGCCGCATTCCGTACCCTGTGTCAGCGATAGAACATTCGCCGGCGCGCCATGGGGCGGGCGCTCAGGAAATCCGGCAAGCGCCTTAGTTATTGTGACCGGCGTAAGCTTTCCACCAGGCCCGGCGATTGGAAGGAGTTTAGCCCCGCCCGTAAAGAACTCCGGCCCGGCGCATTCATCCATCTGCACATGGCTTTGTTCATGGCAGAGCACCATGCCGTATGGCGGAGTCATCACCGACAGGGACAGCCCATTCGCTGCGCCGCCTGTTGCCACCAAATAAACAGTGCACTCGCACTCGAATATTTCGCAAAACCGCGCCTCAACGCGTTTCGTCAGATCATCACTGCCATAAGACGGGGCAGTTCCCTCACTGGCGCGCATGACGGCATCCAGGATTTCCGGCGCCGCTCCCGTCCAATTGTCCGATGCAAAGTTCATCACCCGACCATCGCGCTTCACATCATGTGGCGTCAAGACGCTGCTGAAAAGATATGAAGTCCTCAACATTGTCGTGCGCGCCCGCCTCGCACAATCGTTCCGCGTGACCGTCGTAAACATGTCCGCCGCCAAGAAAACCCCAGACTGTCATGCCCGCAGCACGACCTGCGCGAACGCCGTTCTCGCTATCTTCGAGGACAAGACAACGTGCAGGGTCAACACTGAGCTTATCGGCCGCATATAGAAAAACATCCGGCGCGGGTTTCCCGTTCACCACCAAATCCGCGGAATAGATATGAGGCGCTGCGTGACCCCAAAGACCCATGCGCTTCAGTTTTGATTCAAGGAACAGCGCACGCGCCGATGACGCAACGGCGATAGCGCCGGTTTTTTCCTTTGCCGCCTCCATGGCCGCACCGGCGCCGGCGATCACCGTCAAGGCGCCCATTTCATTACGGCGCCCGGCGGTGATCCGATCTTCGAAATCATCGGGCGCCGCGGCGCCAAATGCATTGCGATAATCAATGCGCAATTGTTCGATAAAAACACCGTCGTGGAGACCGACAAAACGCCGAACATAATCAGGCGTCGTATATTCGAGACCCATTTCCTTGAGCGCTTTTCGTTCCCCACGGATAGCAAGCACCTCGGAATCCACCAGAACCCCATCGCAATCGAAGATCACCGCATCAAATTTCATAACGCATCCAAAAAAAAGCCCCGGCGCAGCGGCCGAGGCTTCTTCGTAGTGATGATTATGCTTTTCGGCAATTACCCTGCCAGGATGGCCAATAAAAGCAACGCGACAATATTGGTAATCTTGATCATCGGGTTTACCGCGGGACCGGCCGTATCTTTATACGGATCACCTACAGTATCTCCCGTAATGGCGGCTTTATGGGCTTCAGAACCCTTGCCGCCGTGATGGCCGTCTTCGATATATTTCTTGGCGTTATCCCATGCGCCGCCGCCAGCGGTCATGGAGAGCGCAACGAAGAGGCCTGTCAAAATCACACCAATCAACATGGCGCCCAGCGAAGACAATGCTGCCGATTTCCCGGCCACCATCAAGATGGCGAAAAAGAGAACGATCGGTGACAGAATGGGAATCATCGACGGCACCACCATTTCCTTGATCGCCGCCCGCGTCAGCATATCAACCGCACGGCCATAATTCGGCTTCGACGTGCCAGCCATAATGCCTGGGTTTTCTCGGAACTGCTTGCGCACTTCCTCAACCACAGCGGCCGCTGCTCGCCCCACTGCTTGCATCGCGATGCCGCCAAACAGGAACGGCAACAATCCGCCAATGAACAGACCCGAAATCACATACGGATTTGACAGAGAGAAGTTCACGACCACATCCGTAAACCACGGAAATTGATCGGGGTGAGCAACGAAGTGTTTGATGTCTTCCGTGTAAGCTGCGAACAACACAAGCGCACCGAGTCCGGCCGAACCAATAGCATAGCCTTTCGTGACCGCTTTCGTTGTATTGCCGACCGCATCGAGAGCATCAGTCGTTTCGCGAACTGAGCCTTCAAGCCCAGCCATTTCAGCAATGCCGCCGGCATTATCCGTTACAGGCCCGAATGCGTCGAGCGCCACGATCATCCCGGCAAGCGCCAACATCGTCGTTACCGCCGTTGCAATGCCGTAGAGGCCAGCAAGATTATAAGTGATCACGATGCCGACAACGATCACGAGCGCAGGAAGCGCTGTGGATTCCATAGAGATCGCAAGACCCTGGATCACATTGGTGCCATGTCCAGATTCCGAAGCCGCCGCAATCGAGCGTACAGGACGGAAATTAGTCCCGGTATAATATTCAGTGATCCACACAATCAGACCCGTCACTGCGAGCCCGACAACGCCGCATAAGAAGAGGCTAAGCCCAGTGAAGCCAGCGCCAGACGACATCTGAGCGATAGGGTCAGAGAAACCAAACATCGAGAACGTCACAACGCCAATCGCAGCGAGCGACAGCACGCCGGTCACCACAAGACCTTTGTAAAGCGCGCCCATAATATTCTTGGAGCCCGGGCTCAATCGCACAGCATAAGTGCCGATGATCGAGGTCACGATGCACACGCCGGCAATCGCGAGCGGATACATCATGAACTGAGCAGCGTTCGCCGTATACAGGATCGAACCCAAAACCATGGTGGCCGCAATCGAAACGACATAGGTTTCGAAAAGATCCGCGGCCATGCCAGCACAATCGCCGACATTGTCGCCGACATTATCAGCAATCGTCGCCGGGTTGCGGGGATCATCCTCAGGGATGCCGGCCTCGACCTTGCCCACCAAATCACCGCCGACATCAGCGCCTTTGGTGAAGATGCCGCCGCCAAGACGCGCGAAGACCGAAATCAGCGATGCGCCAAGGGACAGGGCGATGAGACCGTTCACAACCTCGCGGCTTTCCGGCGCATAGCCGGCGACACCCGTCAGGATTGCGTAATATCCGGCGAGTCCTAAAAGCGCGAGCCCCGCCACCAGCATGCCGGTGATAGCGCCAGCCCGAAAGGCGGTCGAGAGACCCTTGCCCAGGCTTTCGCTCGCCGCCTGGGTGGTGCGTACATTGGCGCGCACAGAAACCAGCATGCCGATATAACCCGCTGCGCCCGAAAGGATAGAGCCAATAGCAAAGCCTACGGGTGGGATCAGGTTGAGGCCAAAAGCCACTAACAATACGATGAAAACGACGACGCCTACGATCGCGATCGTTGTGTATTGACGATTAAGATAAGCCTGCGCCCCCTCTTGGATAGCGCTAGCGATTTCTTTCATGCGATCATTGCCAGTCGGCAAAGACAGCACAGATTGAATGGTCAGACCGCCGTATAAAATTGCAAGTGCGCCGGCGGCGAGAACCAAACCAAGCCCTAAGCTCATGTCATACCTTTCTTGGGTTTTTCCTGAGTGATGGTTAGGTGATCGCTGGAATGGCGGCGACGTACAAACTATTCGCGCCCTTCAACCAGCCCCCGTTTATGTTGGCGCGGAAATTGGCAAAGGCGTTTGGCAAAATCAACTAAAACTTGCGCCTGCAGGCGCCTGAAGTGGAATTAATACAAATCGAGAAGCGAGCCGAGCCGTTTTAAACGGCCTTGGAGCGCATCGCCTGGGTGCTTTTCGGCTCTGTATCATCAAGCGCCTTCACCCAAGGGTACTTCTCAGCGATTTCGTTTGTGTAACCAAGCTTTCTCGCGGTCGGGCTGCGTGCTTTATTGGTGGTCTCAGCATAAAATGTACGGCAAAGCTTGTCCCAGAAAAATTCTGCGATTCCGTAATTGCCGTCCTCATTATGGAAATGATGAGCAAGATGGCGCTTTTTGACGATTTTCCAGAATTTCGATTTCGGCTCGAAGGCCAAATGCTGGCCAGAATGGATAAATTCCGTGAAACAGGTCATTACCAATATGCCGGTGATGGCGCCCGCCGCGCCCGACAGACCGCCAACCATCCATCAGACCGGCCCAGCCACGATAAAAAACCGCAACGGTGATGGTAAGGCGATGATACCGATAACCAGCGACACAACAATGGTTGCGACATAGGCCTCAATACTAGGGTCGGTTATGTAGGCCCGCACAAGATCTTTAAACGTCATGCGGTTGAGAAGATATTCCTCTGCGAAACCGGCGAACCTAAGCTCGCAAGTGTTCAAAAACAAGCGAGTGCGTATGGGGTGTAGCCGCTTAAACTCATGAGTTTCCCCGATCTTGAAATATCGAAGAGCAAATCTTGAAGGTCATTTTTCTCCCTATGCCTTGCCCGTTGGCCTCAAGAACTGTATCCGCCCATGATAACGTTGGGTGAACCTGCGCCCAGGCGCGGCATGAAGCGTGCATTTGTTTGGTGCGTTTGTTTGAACGACGGTTGAGTAATAGAAAAAAGCCGGGCTCAGCCCAGCGAAGTGCGGGGGCGTAGATGGCCTTAATCCCTACTCCTAGTTCGAACCAAAACCTTGCCTTGGTTCTTGATGGGTTTCCAACGATTACTAAGGCTCTTGATTACGCCGCGAAGGGCGAGACCGGATACAACTTTTATGGCCTCCATGGCGAAGTTGAAACGGTGCTGCCATATTCTTTGCTTAGAGAAAACGCGCAAGAATTAGCGGCGAAGCTCTCTGCGCGCTTCGAGCGCGGGTCACGAATTGCTCTGGTCGCCGAGACCGGACCAGATTTTATGATCTTATTCTTCGCCTGCCAGTATTCGGGAATGATACCAGCCCCAATGCCGATGCCTGTCAATCTGGGTGGCAAAGAGGGCTATCTCGTCCAGATCCGCCAGATGATCATGGGGGCCAAAGCGGCCGCTGCCGTTGCGCCGTCTGAACTGACCTCTTTTATCTCCGAAGCCGCCGAAGGTCTGGCAGATGTTGAGGTCTTTGATTACGACAGCCTGAAATCGCTGCCCTCGGGTGATCGTTTCGAACCGTTCGGTCCGGACGAAGATTGTTATATTCAATACTCGTCCGGCTCGACGAGTGCCCCAAAGGGTGTCATCGGCACTCAGAAATCCGTAACGAGCAACCTTCAGGGCATTACTGCATACGGCTTAGCGATCAAAGAAAACGATCGCGCTGCATGTTGGTTGCCTTTGTATCACGACATGGGGCTCATTGGATTCGTCCTGGCGCCACTTTTTGGTCAAGTCACCGTCGATTATTTGGCGACTGCCGCCTTTGTCCGACGACCGCTCTTATGGTTGCGGATCATGTCGGAGAACAAGACATCGATTACCTACAGCCCCTCTTTCGGTTACGAACTTGCCGCCAAGCGCGCGGCCCGCGCTGAATCAGGTTCGCTGGACTTATCGAACATTCGCGTTGCGGGGATTGGCGGCGACATGGTGCGCGCCGATGCACTGAACGCTTTCTCAGACGCATTTGCGGATGCCGGGTTCAAAGCGAGCGCCTTTTTGCCCAGCTATGGTCTTGCCGAAGCGACTTTGGCGATTTCATTCACCGACCTCGACGCAGAAGTGACTATCGATCACGTCGATATGCGCCACTACACGCGTTCGGGCGTGGCGCAGCCTGCATCCGCGGTCACCTCGCCAGAGCATCGCCGCGGTTTCGTCCTTTGCGGTCGCGCCTTGCCGGGCCATGAAATCGAAGTGCGCGGGGAGCACAAACAGGCGCTTGATCCGCGCGTCGTTGGACAGGTTTTCATCAAGGGGCCGAGCGTCACGTCAGGGTATTTCAGCGATGCACAAGCCTCAGAACGGATGTTCGATGGGGAATGGCTGGACACCGGCGACATGGGCTATTTTCTGGATGGGCAGATCGTCATCACCGGTCGTGTGAAAGACCTGATTATTATAAACGGTCGCAATATCTGGCCGCAGGATATTGAGTGGGCGGTCGAGAAAGTCGATGGCGTTCGCCAAGGCGGCGTTGCTGCGTTTTCTATCGATGACGGCGCCGGCGAGAAGATTGTCGTTGTCGCCGAGTGCCGCGGTATGGATGACACCGCACGTGAAGCCCTTCAACAGGAACTGTCTCGCGTGGTTCGAAACGCATCCGGCGCTCCCGCAAAAATCGTACTGGCGAGACCGCATTCAATGGTGCTGACTTCGTCAGGCAAGCTTTCACGCGCCAAAGTGAAACAGAAATTCGTCGATGGCGCTTTCGACAGCGAGTCCGTCGATACGCCTTCTGCGCCAGCGCTCATAGAAGCGCGGGTGTGACATTGCGCGTTGCGCTCACGGGCGGAACCGGATTCGTCGGAACCGCGATCATAGACTGCCTGCTCGAAAGAGGATTCGCCGTGCGGGCGTTGGCGCGCGATCCCGGTCGATTGAAACGCTTCGATGAAATTGAAATTATCGAGGGCTCTCTCTCAAATAGAACCGAATTGGCGCGGCTCGCAGAGGGCGCATCCGTTTTTATTCACTGCGCAGGCCTGACCCATGCGCGCACAAACGCAGAATTCATCGCCGTCAATATCGAGGGCTCCCGCGCTGCCGCCAAGGCGTCCGCTCTAGCAGGCGCCAAATTTATTCACATCTCTTCGCTCGCCGCACGCGCGCCAAATCTTTCCGCCTACGCCGCGAGTAAGCATGAAAGTGAAATTGCTGTAGCTGAATGCGGTGAGAACTGGATTGGATTGCGAGCGCCAGCCATGTACGGACCAGGCGATAGCGCAACATTACCGTATTTCCGAATGGTGAAAAATGGTTTTGCGCCCGAGCCCGCGGCACGGCCATCGCCACGCGCTTCCATTCTCTATGTCAACGATTTTGCCGAAGCGGTTCTTGCCGCCTTTGATGCGGCGCCCGGTCAGGTTTATGAAGTTGGCGATGAGTGTTCAGACGGTCACAGCTGGGGAGAGATCGGCTCTGCCTGCGCTGCGGCCCTGGGCGTCAAAGCGACGTCATTACGTCTGCCACGCTGGGCGATGACGGCCTTTGCCGCGCCAGCCGCAGCAGTGGAGCGCATGTTTGGCGGCGCGCCGATGGTGACGCCCGGCAAAGTTCGTGAATTTTTCCACCCTGACTGGGCGGCGCGTGAGACCTTGCTAACCAGCGCAAGCGACTGGCGGCCGTCAACACCACTTCACGAAGGGTTTGCAAAAACCGTTCGCTGGTATCAAGAAAAAGACTTGCTATAAGCCCGGCCGAGCGCATTTAAGATAGGGAGACAGACCCCATGACCAGCATTCAGGAAGACGACGACCTCGTATTCCACAAAATCTGCTCGTTGCTCGAGCCGCTGAATGATAAAGGCGTGAAACTGACACGCGACACCGAGCTGATTGCGGATCTCGAGGCTGACAGCGTTTCTGTACTCGATGTGGTTATGGATATCGAAGACAATTACGATATCTCGATACCGGTCAACACAATGTCCGAAATAAAGACAATTGGCGAATTGGTCGACGCCATTCACGCCATCAAAAAAGAGCAGGGCTAAATTATGAGTTTGTTCGACAAATTCGAAAAGACAGCCTCGCTATACAAAGAGCTTCTCGGCGCGGGACGCGATCCGTTTGGTGTTTCGATGGAAGAAATGAAAGGGCCCATGCGCGCCATAGTTAAGGGTAAGGAAATCGTCCTGGCGGGAACGAACAATTATCTCGGCCTGACATTTGAGGACGACGCCATTAACGCCGCCAAGCGCGCCCTAGAAGAACAAGGCACCGGCACAACAGGGTCGCGCTTTGCGAATGGCACTTATGCCGGACACAGGGAGATTGAATCCGCCCTCGCCGAGTTTCTGGGCTTTTCGAACTGCGTCGTATTCTCGACCGGATATCAGGCGAATTTGGGCGCCATCGCCGCCCTCGTGCAGCCCCCCAATGACGTCATTCTTCTTGACGCTGACAGTCACGCCTGCCTCTATGATGGTTGCCAATTAAGTGGCGCCCAGACTATCCGCTTTCATCACAATTCCCCGGAAAGCCTCGACAAACGCCTTTCCCGACTTGATCCGTCGATAACAGGAAAGCTTGTTTGCATTGAAGGCATGTATTCAATGTTTGGTGATGTGGCGCCGGTCAAAGAATTTGTCGAGGTCGCCCACAAACACGGCGCCTATCTTTATCTCGACGAAGCGCATTCTTTCGGCGTCTACGGAGAGAATGGCCGAGGTGTCGCCGAAGCCGAAGGCCTCATGGACCAGGTTGATTTTTACTCTGGGACATTCTCCAAAAGCCTGTGCTCAATTGGCGGCTTTGTTGCATCCAACCACCCTGAGCTTGAATATCTTCGCTTTTCGAGCCGTCCTTACATGTTTACAGCCTCGCCATCGCCGGCGAATATTGCAGCAGCGACCGCTACGCTTAAGCATATTAGCGCCGATGCAAGCTTGCGCGAACGGCTATGGTCCAACGCAAAACGCATCCACAGCGCATTCCAGCAATTGGGATTTGATTACTGCGCCCCAGTTGGGCCGGTTATTGCTGTGCGTCTTCCAGATAAACAGACAGCGTTCTTGGCATGGAATTTTCTTATGGATAACGGCGTCTACGTTAATCTGGCCATCCCACCGGGAACGCCTAATGCGGCATCAATTCTAAGATTAAGCGTATCCGCAGCTCACACAACAAAGGATCTGGATATTATTGTTCAGGCATATACAGCGCTGGCTGAAAATTTTCAGTCCGCCCTAGTCACCACGCCAGCCTGAATGACAAAAGCTGGATTGAGATGAGTTATGCAGGAGCGTTCCTATTCGCCTATGGCTTAAAAACCCCACAATTCGGCCCTCAACTTGACCGTTATATGCGCTATCCGAAGCGTTAGCGTTAGAATTGACGAGAGTATCCGGAAGAGTAACTGTCTGCAGGAGTAAATTGACATGACAAATCGCATTTTCACCTTGGCAATGGTACCCTTGTTCATGTTCGCGATAAGCGGAGAGGCGGACGCTGAAAACAAAACGAAACAAGCCGAGGATGAGCATGCCATGTTCGAGTTTGAACATGTCAGTTGTAATGGGGCGCCCAACCAGATCCGGATCGTCGTTAGCGACATTAAGCGCAGCGTAGGTCTGATCACTGCGGACCTGTACCTTAATGATAAGGAAAATTTTCTGCGAAAAGCAGGTCGCGCTACGCGCGTCCGATTTGCAGCGCACGCTCCATACACTAAATTTTGCGTCTCGGTTCCTGAAGCCGGGGACTATGCCGTTGCGGTCTATCACGACAAGAACGCCAACCGAAAACTAGATAAAGGCGCCTTCGGTTTGCCCTCGGAACCATGGGGGCTTTCCAAAAACCCAAAAATCAGGTTTCGCAAACCCCGTGTTGAGGAGGCGCTCTTTAATGTTGCGTCCGACGGTGCAACTATGGAAATCAAGCTCAACGATTGAATCGGCGGCCGGTCGACACGCGGCCTGATCGCCGCGAAGGAAAGAACGGCCAATGTCCGAAGCAGCGGCGGCGCCGACCGCCCCGATAGAAATTTTCCCTGTCTCATCTCCTCAGGATCGACGAGCCTTCATGCGCGTCGCCGCAGAAATCTACGCCGACGATCCAGCCTGGATCGCCCCGCTAGAATTTGAACTCGGCCAACGACTTGATCCCGCTAAAAATCCGGGATTGAAAGGCGCCGAGCATCAATTGTGGATAGCCTATCGCGATGGCGCGCCCGCCGGTCGCATCGCCGCGATCGTTAACCCCTTGCATCTTGAGAGGCACAAAGATGAAACAGGGCATTTTGGTTTTCTCGAGTCGATCAATGATGCTTCCGTTTTTCAGTTGCTCATAGAAACGGCGGAAGCTTGGTTAAAAGCGCGCGGTATGAAGAAAATTGCCGGGCCTTATAGCTTTTCCGTCAATGAAGAATGCGGGATGTTGATCGATGGTTTCGACACGTCGCCGTACATTATGATGCCCCATGGTCGCCCCTATTATCAATCACAAATAGAGGCTTTAAAATATTCCAAAGCGATGGATATGTACGCCTTATCCTATAAGCCCGTGCACGACTTTATACCGGACCGCAGGAAACGCTTCGTCAACAAGATACTTTCTAACCCAAAAGTGACAATACGGAATCTCAACCCCAAAACGTTTGTAGAGGATATAAAGCTATCTATTGATATTTATAACGATGCATGGTCGAGGAACTGGGGGTTTGTACCGTTTACTGATGAACAAGCTCAGCACATGGCTGAGGAGCTTCGTCCGATGATGGATCCGAACTATGTGGCTATCTGTTATTTTGATGGCGAGCCGACCGCCTTTGGTATCGTGTTGCCAAACATCAATGAAGCAATTGCCGATTTTGGCGGCAAACTTTTTCCATTCAACTGGGCGCGCTTGTTATGGCGGCTAAAAGTGAAGGGGATCAAATCGTCACGCATGCCCCTCATGGGGGTCAGGCGTAAACTCCACGCAAAACCTGTCGGCGTTGCTTTCGCTTATAAAATCATTGATATGGTTAATGACGCAAATATTAATGCAGGCGTTGTCATGACTGAGCTATCCTGGATTCTCGAATCCAATCCGTCGATGCTGAATATGCTCACAGAAATGGGTGGGAAAATCTACAAAACCTACCGGATTTATGAAAAGGCGCTATGAACCACGCGGGTCTATATATTCTTTGTCTCATGGCGCTCCTGTCCGCGTCAGCGGTCGCTGAGAGCAACGAAGACCCTCTCGAATATTTCGGTTATCGCATCGTCAACACCTATCCTCACGATCCTTTGGCATTCACGCAGGGATTGTTTTTTCTCGATGGCGCGCTCTTCGAAAGCACCGGACTTCGCGGACAATCGACGGTCCGTAAAGTCGATCTTAAAACAGGCGCCATACTTCAACGCATTCAATTACGAAATGAATACTTCGGCGAAGGCATCACCAACTGGGACGGCGCGATTATCGCGCTGACATGGCAGGCTGGCGAGGGGTTTGTCTTTGACCGCGAGACGCTCACCCGAACACAGTCCTTCTCCTATGAAGGTGAAGGCTGGGGACTGACTCAAGATGGCGCCCGGTTGATTATGAGTGACGGCACCTCAATCTTGAGGTTCATGAATCCAGAAACCCTCACCGAGTCGGGACGATTAGCGGTTACACTCCGTGGCCAACCCTTAGACAAACTCAACGAATTGGAGTGGGTCAACGGGGAGATATTCGCCAATGTGTGGTTAACGGAAGCTATTGTCCGTATCGACCCCCGCTCTGGCGCAATAACCGGAATAATCGACTTACACGGCTTACTTCCCGAGAAAGATCGCTCGCTGGGTCAAGCGGATGTTTTGAACGGCGTCGCTTATGATGCCGATACCGACAGGCTGTTCGTCACGGGTAAAAACTGGCCGCACCTTTACGAGATCGAATTGATCGCGCATGGAACGCAATAGTTATTCACCGTAAAAACGGCTCATCAAAACTTCTGAGCTTTCGAGAATGCAGCGATCCGGCCTTAGCTTCTTCTCGTAAGAGATCGATCGCGCGTATGCCAATGTCGAGATGCTGACTGACGCGCTCTTGATAGAACGCGTCCGCCATTCCAGGCATCTTGATTTCGCCATGAAGCGGTCGATCAGATACGCATAAAAGCGTTCCGTATGGCACACGATAGCGATACCCGTTCGCCGCAATCGTTGCTGACTCCATATCGATGGCGATAGCACGGGCCTGGTTAAGACGCACAGCGCTGAGTTCAAAACTCAGTTCCCAATTTCGGTCGCCTGTCGTCACCACCGTACCCGTGCGCAGGTGTTCTTTTAATTTCACGCCTTCAATGCGTGATACTTCTTGCACCGCGCGCGTCATCGCCAATTGCACTTCAGCAATTGTCGGCAACGGCACCGATGGCGGAAGCACATCATCGAGAACCTTGTCTTCTCTCAAATAGGCGTGGGCGAGCACATAATCCCCAAGTCTCTGAGACCGTCGAAGACCGCCGCAATGGCCAATCATTAACCACACATGCGGACGCAGCACCGCAATGTGATCGGTAATCGTTTTTGCATTAGAAGGACCAACACCAATATTGACCAGGGTTATTCCTTCCTTCTCCGACTGGACCAAATGATAAGCTGGCATTTGCGGCAATTTTGGAAGTTCCGCCTGTTCGGGTGGCGTCCCCTTACGCCAGATGCGGTTTCCGGGCTCGATCAACGCTTCAGCCCGGCCGGCGTCAACTTCCGCCTTCGCATAATCAACGAACTCATCCACATACCGCTGATAATTCGTAAACAGAACAAAATTTTGATAATATTCAGGTTTCGTCGCCGTATAATGCTGGATACGATACAGCGAATAATCGATCCGTTCGGCCGTGAACAACGAAAGCGGCAAGTGACCACTGCGTTTTAGAATCATCTCGCCATCGACAATATCATCATTTGTCGCAACCAAATTGGGCATATGAAAATAATACGGCAACTCTGCGCGCTTTTCTGGCGTCAACGCCGACGTTGCTTTTTCGAGCGCAAAAGTAAGAGGGATTGGCGTGCGTGACCGACCAACGTAAATCTTGGCTTCAAACCGCTCCATTATCCGTCGAATTTGTGACCGCAGGTAATCTGCATACAAAGCAGGGTGTGTGATGGTTGTGCCGTGCAAACTCGTATCGGCGATACGCCCTAGCGCAAGATTGCTGGTTTGAGTCGCCTTTTCCGGGGGGACTGAAGCACAAAGGTATGGATAGACCGGTGCATCTTCGGCGCCAGGCAAAAGATTGCCCTCAATATACCTCTTGAAACGCTGCTTCGTGGCGGTCAGCGCATCATCATAAAGCTTCATCAACAGACGTACGGCATCTTCAGGGGTCGCGCAGGAGACCAGACCGTCTGCCGGTGCGTCAGGGATCAATTCTTGTGGCATTATTATTCCTTACCAGCGTCTGAGCCGAAAAGCATATACTGGTTTATAATACAAGCGCCAGGTTGAGTGTTCACCCGCGCTCACATGCTGTAGCATGGGCGTTACTCGATGCTCAAAAACTTTTGCAGGGCCTCATTGCGCCCTGGCGTTTGGTGGTGATGATCCAATCTCGTCATCCCCGGCCATATTGAAACGCGTGATTTTGGTTCAATTAAACTTCAGTAGAATATTATTCTCTAGATCCATGTGAGGTGACCTCACCGCACTTTCCCCATTGCGGGACTTCCCCCAATCTTTGTTTGAAAGTTTTCGCGTGCACCCTCCAGAATGCGACACAGACTTAGCATCGCTTTGGCCTGAACACCCGCCGCACTCACGTTAATGGCTGAAATTCCACGCCTTTCAGTCCACAGACCGTTTATCATGGGATGGTCTTCGGAAGAGCAAGAATCCATGGAAATAAACTGTTCGGTGGAAAGCAGATCCATTGTTGCAGCGATAAGCATTAACACGCCGGGCGAGTATTTGGAGAAACCTTCATCGAAACAAATCTTGAAACCGTGACCCACGCCCCCTTGAAGAAAGTTAATCTGCATGGCGATAGGTTTTTCACCGACATCAAGCCTGTAAAAATTGAGGGCGTTCGCCGCATAAGCCCCGCTTATCGCGTCACGGAAGAAGATCGCTTCAGCCGGCCGCGAAAGCATCGATCCATCAACGGCGCCCTTCCATCCCGCATGTTCAATTTGAAGGAACAGCTCCGCCCATTCACTGACCTGCGCAGCGGTCTTCGGAGCATGCGTTGTTAAATCGCCGATCTCCATAAGGCGGTTTCGTTGGCGCTGAAGTTCATTGCGCTTCCTCTTGCTGATGTTCTTGAGCAGATAAGTTTCGTGCGAGAGGTCTGTTTTTAAGAGAGCACGGTCATAGCGATCGGAATCATAGATCAGCCGTCCGTTCTCATTTCCCACGCGCGCCGCGGCCCGCGCCATGGGGCCATCAACATCGAGCAATCGAAGCCGAATGAAAGCAAACCCCGTCGATGCTTGATCGAGTAGACGATAAAGTGTGCGAAAGAACAGATCCTCTGCGCCGCACCGCACGAGAGGAGCGCCATAAAAGCAATGCGGGTGGATCCAGGTTTCGAGATATCTGATAGGCATATGCGCATAACCGCGTTTTTCGGTCACCGGTAAAATCCCAATCAGTTTCTCGCTCTCCCAAACACAGGCGAGAGAGACTTTTTCCTCATCACAGAGATGCAAAAGAGCCGGCGCCGCCATAAAGGGTGAAAAATAAGGATTCGGCTCAGCGGCTTCCGCAGCAAGCGAACGCCAGTCTGATTCTATCATCGCCATTTCATGTGGCTGCAAAAAGCGGGCGCGCAAGCCTAGAGTCGGCGGCTCAATGGGCCGAACCTGGTCGGGTAATACCTCAACGCCTAAGGCCATATTCTAACAATCCATAAATTCCGCGCGAACAGCAGAGACCGGGATGCGGCGCAAAAAGCCCTTCACAGCCATCAATGCAGTCTGCGTGCCAGAAGTCACGAATTCGTCAATGCCCCTCAGAAACTGCGGCGCCATCCGCAATCAGCAAGATTAAGGATGTTAAGAGCCGAGCCGCACACTTAGTAACCTAAATTTTATCGACTTCGTCGTCGTTTAACACGCGGGCCTCTTCCGGTAACATAATCGGAATGCCGTCGCGGATGGGGTAAGCAAGACGCGCTTTCTTGCTAAGAATTTCGCCCCTCTCACGATCATAAACCAAGGGGCCTTTTGTCTGCGGACAAATAAGGATCTCCAGGAGCTTCGGATCCGGTTCAGCCTGTTTTTCGTTGTTTGTCATTATCGCCCCGTCATGTGTTCTGTATTCAGCTCTATTGCAGTGTTGAGGTCTCTCCGCCCTCACCCGCGCCCGACATTTCCATCAACGCCGTCAAGCATTCCGCACGATCGAGCGTGGTCTCAGCTTCAAGCAATGCCTGTTTTTCATTAGGGGCAAAGGGACAACCCATCGCCAGGGATCCGACAAGTGCTTCCGTCGGCGCCTCATCAACCGCATCCCAATCCGTTTTCAGCCCTTCTGCATCAAGATAACGCTTCATGGCGCGCATTAACCGCTCGCGATCAACGAGAGACCCGGACGTATCTTTTCCGACGTCTGCAGTGAAGGCGTTCCAATCCACGCGCGCCTGTCGATAAGGCGTATCCACACGGAGCTCTTCAATAATACGGAATCGCTTGATCCCGGTGAGTGTGACAAGATAACGGCCATCATCCGATTCTGAAAATGTGGTAATCCGACCGGCTCCGCCCACCGCATAAAGCAACGGCGTCACGCCGCTTGTTCGTTCTCTTGGCTGGATCATGCCAATCACTCGCCGACCGCCGATCGCATCGTCAATCATGCGCAGATAACGAGGTTCGAAAATATTCAGCGGCAATTGCCCACCCGGTAATAACAAAGCCCCTGCCAAGGGAAACAACGGAATCGTGGGCGGCAGCGTGCGGCCGTGTGGCATATAGGTTTGATCGGTCATCGCGTCATGGCGCGCTCAAGAGCCACCTTTCTCGGGTTACGAAAACAAGATCGACGATAATGTGCGCCGGCCTCGCATAGAGATCGGATGGGCGCCGCCGAGAGCATCAAACACTGTCAGCAATTTCTTTCGCGCCGCTTCCTCGTTCCAACTGCGGTCTTTCTCGACCACAAACAACAACTCATTGACACCGCCTTGCATATCTCCAGCAGAAATGAGAGCGCCCGCAAGATCAAACCGGGACTGCAGGTCTGAGGGGTCTTGCTCAAGCTTTTCGCGTAGCGCCTGAGGGTCGCCCACCTCACCTTCGCTTTCCGCCAATGCCAGACCAGCCTTGGCGCTCAGCAGCGCCGGATCATTTTGCTTGTCAGCCGGTGCGCTGTCGAGGATGGCCCGGGCCTGTTCGAGATCGCCCGTCGCAAGATGACAACGCGCAAGGCCTGCAATCGCCGGTGGATGAGCGGCGTCGTGCTGCGCGGCCTCGGCATAAAATTGAGCCGCCGTCGCGACGTCACCCTGATCGAAGGCCGCATTGGCGGCTGTAATCATGTCCTCGATGCTGACCGTCGGCGCCGCGCCTCCGTTCAAAGGCAACAAGCGCTCGATAAACGCCTTGATTTCACTCTCCGGCACCGCACCTGTGAAGCCATCGACAGGGCGCCCTTGAAAAAAAGCATAAACCGTCGGGACCGATTGAATGCGCAATTGGGAAGCGAGCATCTGGTTCTTGTCGATATCGACTTTAACCAGCTTCACGGCGCCGTCAGCCGCGCGCACGGCCTTTTCCAGAGCCGGGGCGAGCTGTTTGCAGGGCTCGCACCATGGCGCCCAGAAGTCGACAATCACCGGCGTCGTCATTGAGGCGGTGAGCACATCCTCCTCAAATGTTTCGATGCTGACGTCTTTGATGAGATCGGCCGCGTTCTCTCTATTCGCGCCAATAAGCTCGCTCATGTCGTTCTCCAGAATTCCAAAACCTTAGATGAGGCCGCACAGGCCGAAACGCAACCATTTAACCATATCCTTATCCGGCGGTTGGCGCAGCAAGATCAACAGTCCGTGGTTCAAAGCCACAATGGCGGATAAATTTGAGCAGATCTGCCGGCGAAACCGCTGTTGAGGCGGTATTTTCGAGGGGGTGAAACCAGACCGGATCGTGGACCAATAACTGACTATCGACGATGACCGACGACAATGCTTTGGCGCTCTCATTCATCAGGGTGAACGGGGTGACCGCGCCCGGAATAACGCCGAGCGTGGCGGTCATCAATTCGGGTTTACCAAAGGAAAGCCGGCCCTTGGCTCCCAACAGTTTGCCAAGCCCGACGAGATCAACCCGGGTATCACTCAGCGCGACAGCCAGGAATAGGGCGCCTTTCTTGTCTTTCAAAAAGAGGTTTTTTGAGTGCCCACCCGGCCATTGGCGCTTCAGGTCCCGGCCCTGATCGACGGTAAAAATCGCCTCGTGCTCGACCGTCTTGTGGCCGACATCGAGTTGGCCGAAAAGGGTGATGAGCGCGGCCCGGTTTGCAGGCCGGGATATGGGAGGTTTGGTGAGTGACATCAAGCGACCCTACCCCACGCACACCAATTGCCAAGCACCCATATCCTTCGAAAATCAGGCCCCACGCCCTCATCGCGCCCCCTCTTGCAAAGCGCCGGGCCGTCGTGCATATAGCGCCTCCTGCCGGGCCTTAACGGGTTCGGGGGACGTCAGTGAGCGGGCGTAGCTCAGGGGTAGAGCGAAACCTTGCCAAGGTTTAGGTCGTGAGTTCGAATCTCATCGCCCGCTCCAATTTTCCCAAGAAGTTCAATAAATTACAAAGACCGACATCTTGGACACCATCCTTATTTTTCTGCTAGGTAACACTTAGGTAACAACCTCAACGGCTCTGCTTGGCCGTGTTTTTCAAAAAAGTTTATTCGTAAAATGCGGGTGCTTTCGACACGAGTGCTCGTGTCTACACAATGGCTGGCCCGGTGCTGGCCAGGGTTGAGCGCATGAACCGCGCCCTGAAAGAAGCGACTGTCAAGCAGCATCACTACTACAGCCATGACCAGTTGAAGGCTCATCTTCAAAGCCTTCATCGACGTTTACAACTACACCAAGTGATTGAAGACGCTCAAAGGCCTCAAACCTTACGAACACATCTGTAAATGCTGGACCGAAGAGCCGAACAGATTCATGCTCAACCCGTTACAGGAAATGCTGGGACTGAACACCTAGCAAATTATCAATTCTTAGTGAATCTAACTAAACTTGTTTTTAGTGTAAGTCGGTATTGATGGGTTTTTTTAGAGTCTATTTCGAATTCAATAAATCCTGACCTAAATTGCCTCGCTTGCGCTCAACAGGGAGGGAAGCCGTGACCGCCGATGCTGCCGCAACAGACGAACACGAACTGGAGGCGTGGGTCCGGACGCGCATCGAGGTGCTCCGCCCTAAACTGCTCGATCTCACCCGCAGGAATCCGCTGATTTCCACAAAGCTCACGCCGCGTTCGAATTCCCACGTCCGCGTTGTTGATGAGTTACCCGATGTGCTCGCCTTCGAACTCAGTAATCAGCAAAGCATGCGGTTTGTTCCGCTTCCTTCCCTCGATCTCGATCCCAAGGATGAGCTGCGACCGGATTTCCGGGTCGCGCTGGCTGAAGCCCACCGCATAGACGAAACATACCTGGAAGCGATCAAAGCGATTCAAAACGGTGGCGACGAAGCGCAGGATGAAATTCGGCGTCTTGAGCGCGAACTCAAAGATCGCGTGCGTGAACGCTTAGGTCTGCCGCTGCGTCAGACGGGCGCTGACATTTCCCTTGCCCAACATGCCAAACTGCATGGGATTTCTCCGTACTATGACTTGCCCGATCCGAGCGAAGAACATCAGGACGGGCGACACCGGGACGATGATATACAGACGCTTCTGCTGACGGACGATCTTGAGAGGAAAATGACCGGCATCACCACAAAATGCCGGACATGGCTGCAAGAAACCGGAATTAACGTCCTGCATGTGGCATTTGGCTTTCTCGAATGGCAAGATGACAGATTACGCAGCAGCGCCTTTGCTCCGCTCGCCCTCATGCCCGTCGGAATTACAAAGAAAAAAACGCCGGAAGGCCCGGAGTTCCGGGTGACGGGGCTGGGCGATGCCGGCGAATCGAATCTCGTCCTTGCCGAAATGCTGCGTAACGATTTCGGCATCGATCTGCCGAAGGTCTCAGAAGGATCCATTGAAGATTATCTGGCGGAAGTCGCCGAAATAAAACCGCGCAATCTGAAATGGAAGGTGCGCAGGCAGGTCGCCTTTGGCGTTTTTCCCTCGGCGCGCATGGCGATGTATCACGACCTCGATACGTCGCAGACCTCATTTCACAATCAGGAATTGGTGAAACAGCTTCTCGGCGGCATGGATACTTCGGAGGCTTCACCGTTCGCCGATGAATATGATGTCGATGCGCCCGAAATCGAGGCCAAGATTCCCTGCCTGGTGATGGATGCCGATTCCTCGCAGCTTAGAATCATTGCAGACATTGCCGATGGGCGCAATCTAGCCGTAGAAGGCCCCCCTGGTACGGGCAAATCTCAAACGATCGTCAATACGATTGCGAGCGCGATTGCGGGCGGCAAGAAGGTGCTGTTCGTCGCTGAGAAAATGGCCGCGCTGGAAGTCGTTAAATCGCGCCTCGAATCTGTCGGGCTTGGCGAGTTTGTTCTGCCTTTGCAGGCCGAACGCTCAACGCGCGATCAGGTTATATCTTCTGTCAGGGAACGGATTGAAATGGCCGCGCCGAGCGCCGCGCCCGATTATGAATCAAAGCTCGCGCAGTTCAGAAAAGTCCGATCTGAGCTGACAATATATATTGACGTTATCTCATCGCCCTATGGTGCTACTGGCCTGAAAGTCTACGATGTCCTTGGCAGGGCTATGTGGTCTAACGACATGCTAAAAGACCGGCCTGACGTATTTCTTAACCCGCCTATCAGCGATCCGGAATCTTTTGATAAGATTCGCCTTGAGACGCTTCGTCAGGCTGGAGACCAGTTGGATACAGCGAGCAACGAAGCGTCTCTGGCGGCAGAATATTGGCGCGGCCTTAATATCGAAAGTGCAGATCGATTCACGCTGGAGCAAATCTTGGCGCTCGCGAAGAGCGCCAAGGGTACTTATGACGCAGCCGCGCATGAACGGGAAGCACTTCAGGAGTTTAAGCTTGATCCTAAGCTGCCGGAAAGCGGTCTTGTGACTATCGAAGGCGCGCTAAAGGAGATCAATTCACAGATTGCTGGCTGCGATCCGGCATCTATTGTGCGTATAGCGAAAAACGGCGCACTCAGCGCTATCGGGAAATTCCAGGAGGCGTGTGCTCGCTATCAGACGGTCCTCGGAAAACTAAAAAAATTCCTTGTCGCGCCGTCCGACGATATGCTGGCAGGGCGCGTGCGCAGAATATATGCGTTTTGCAGTCAAAACAGCATCAACTCGCTCGACCTCGAAGCACTTCTCCGCCGTATTGAATCAGACCGGTACGAACTCGCGTCGCTGGAGAAGGTTGAGGCGTCTTTATCGGATTTACCCGAGGACATTCTGGATTCAGAGAGCTTAAACATCGATGCGATCCGCATAGCGCATGATGTCATCTCCAATTCTTCACCAGAATCTCTCGCATTGCGCACTTCCGCGAATGCTAATCCGGCAGCCGCTCTCATCGTTCAGCAGGCTGCGCAATCTGGAAGGAAGTTGCGTGAAGAAAAGGCCAAACTCGAAGAGAGTCTGATCATCCCATCCGATATGACCTCGACTGAGCTTGCCGGACATGCTGCAGCCTTACGCGATGCAGGTTTCTTCTCCTTTTTTTCAACCTCCTACCGTACCGCAAAACGCACCTTGCGCACACTGTCTCGCGCAGGGCGTGTGAAGAAAAATGAAGATGTCCGACAGTTACAGGCGCTGGCGGATTGGAAAGCGTCGGAAGCAAAGCTGCTGGCCGATGAGCAAGCCAAAACGTGCTTCGGCATGCTCTTTAGAGGTATCGAGACGGATTTTGATGCCTTTGAGAAACTTGGCTGTTACTACGAGCAAGTAGATCAACGCCTCAAAGGCAACGGCAACCGCAATCTGCGCCGCTTCTTGAAAGAAGGCGATCTTGATGCGCTCCTCGCCGTTCCCGAGTTTCCAAAAACGCAATGGGACGGAAAAATCTCAGAGCTTTCCGATAACCGCACTGAGTTGGAACGCCAAATCCAGGCGTTCAAAGCGGCGCATCGAGAATTAAAAGAGTTATGCAGTTGCTTCATAGCGCCTGCAAAAATGCGGATTGACGCTCTGCCGGAACTTGCCAAGCAAATTGAGGCCAATGTCAACCGTAAACATGAACTCGATAACAATACAGCTATTGCAGGCATACTCGAAGAGCGATTTAGCGGGGCGGCTACCAACACCGACGATCTTGCCCGTGATCTGGCGCTCGCCCGGTTTACACTTTCGCATGATGCCTATGCCGATGAAATCCTAATTCAGATTGAGTCAGACACGATCACACCTTGCCTGAGCGCGCTGCATAACGTGCAAAAGCACGGCGCGCTCGCCCATGGAACACTTCAAGCGCTTTGTGATCGCTCGCATATTCCTCAACGCCACTACACTGAAGGCAGAGATCATGGGCAGATCGCCGCGTTTCTCGATGCAGCAATCAATGATGAA
Organism: Parvularculaceae bacterium; assembly: GCA_021776435.1. Lineage (GTDB taxonomy): Bacteria > Pseudomonadota > Alphaproteobacteria > Caulobacterales > Parvularculaceae. Next base: position 28,724 of record JAJFFW010000030.1, read on the forward strand.
TCCGGCCTTCAGGCGCATGCGAAATATGCGCGCGCGCGTCGTCGCGTCGATGAGTTGGGCTTTGGCTGGGCGACGGCGGCGCTTTTGGGCCAAGAACATGCGCTAAGAGGTTTCGGCAAGATCATCGAAGCTTCGGTTATTCGCGCTATGGCGCTTCAGCTCATGGCGGCACACGGGGCCGTGCTTGACCGATTTCCCGGCACGCAGCTCGACGCACTTCGCGCAAGGCTCGCCAAGCTCGATTCACAAATCATACGCTTGGCCCAACAGCAACTCAGAACCATGGTCGCCGGCAACACCAATCCTCCGCCAGGAATCGGATCAGGGCCAAAATCACGCTGGACCGAAATGGCCTTGCTTGAAAACGAAACGAGCAAGAAGCAGAGATTCATAGCCGTGCGCGACCTGACGCAACGCGCCCGCCGATCGCTGCAAGAGCTAAAGCCCTGCTGGATGATGTCGCCGTTGGCTGTGGCGCAATACCTTCCTGCGGGCGAGGTTTCTTTCGACCTCTGCATCATAGATGAAGCCTCACAGATGCGCCCGGAAGACGCAATCGGCGCTCTTGCGCGTTGTGCTCAAGCCATGATTGTCGGCGACACCAACCAGCTTCCGCCGTCCAACTTCTTCCAAAAGATGCTGGATGACGGCGAAGGCGAAGACGACGATGCATTGGTTGACGAAGAATCGATTCTTGAAATCGCCAATTCCCGCTTTCGCCCCGCACGGCGCCTGCGATGGCACTACCGCTCGCAACATTCCGGGCTTATCCGGTTTTCAAATGAGCTGGTCTATCACAACGATCTGGTTATCTTCCCATCTGCATCCGAACAGCGCGCCGACATGGGCGTATCGCTCGTACCGGTGGAGGGACGCTATAGATCGGGAGTCAATCCCGATGAGGCGCAGGCTATTGTCGAAGCGGCAATTCGGTTTATGCGAACATATCCGGACCGCTCTCTGGGAATCGTCACGCTCAATCAAAAGCAGCGCGATCTGCTGATTGACGAAGTGAATTACGCGCTCGAAAATGATCCCGCCGCGACGACGTACGTAGAGAACTGGGCAAAGCGCAATGACGGGCTTGAATCGTTCTTCATCAAAAACCTTGAAAATGTGCAGGGTGATCAGAGAGATGTCATATTCATCGGCACCGTTTACGGTCCAGAGCAGCCGGGCGGACCCGTCATGCAGCGCTTCGGGCCGATTAACGGGAAAGCGGGGCGGCGAAGACTCAACGTTCTCTTCTCGCGCGCTAAGCTACAAATAGTGACATTTTCATCGATGAATCCGTCCGATATCCGGGCCAATGAAAACTCCAATCCAGGCACTTACATGCTCAAGCACTGGCTGGAATATTCCGCGAGCGGTGTGCTTGAAGCCACAGACCAGGCCTATGCGAACACAGATTCCGATTTCGAGGATTATGTGATCCAGCAACTAAAGTCGATGGGCTGCGAGCCAGTACCGCAAGTCGGAGCCGCCGGGTATTTCATCGATATTGGCGTGAAGCATCCTGATTGGCCTTACGGATATATTCTGGCTGTGGAGTGCGACGGCGCGAGCTATCATTCATGCCGTTCAGCGCGGGATCGCGACCGACTTCGACAGGAAGTTTTGGAGCGTCGCGGCTGGAAATTCCATCGTATATGGTCCACGGATTGGTTCAACGATCCTATTCGCGAGGCGCAGCGAATGCGCGAAGCTATAAAAGGAAGGCTTACGGAATTATCGTCTCAGCAGGAAAGTTATGCGCCGCCATCTCCCGTTAAATACGACGCGGCGGATATTGATGTTCAAAGTGCTCTGCCCACAGATGCGACGGCTGCAAAAGTCATCGATTCACAATTGGATTTGCAGGCGTCCATTTCGCCAGACAAAGAATCCAAAACTGAGCTCTCTCAAACAGGGGCGTCGCAGACACCTTCACCCTTCATTGAGGTAGGTGATCAGGTGCGGGTTCGTTATCTGGCCGGATCGCAAGTGACCATACAAGTCAGGATAAGCGATAAGCTGAACGATCCCGACAATGGTGTTATATGCGCTCATGAGCCGCTCGCTACAGCATTGATTGGTGCAGAACAGGGCGAAGAGGTTGAGGTGTTGATAGGAAGCTATGTGCGCAAAGCTCTTATTGAAAACGTCATCAAAGCAGAGAATGCAGAGGCGGTAAATTCGAACGCCTAAGCTCAGACGCGCGGGGCGGGCGAGGTAGCCTACCACGGAAAGATCAGTAGGGAAGCCACGGCCAGGTTGCATTCTGTAATCGGACCAATCCCGCTACTGCTATTGAACACCAACCTAAGCCACGCGGGGGGGGGGGAGTGAACTTTACATGAATTAGAATTCGGATTCGACTTCATGTATGCTACTGTTAATAAATATATTTCAACCGTTTTTGAGCAAACAAAATGGCCGCATTCCTTAAACGCAAAGCTCGCAAGGAACATCGTCGTGTTAAGCTAGGCTTTGAAGACCGGCGCACCACCGCACTTCGCTTAGCTGGGCTAGAATTACTTGCTATTTCTGATTTTGAAAAAATATCAATTGCCATGCTCACAAAAAAGGCGGGGTGCTCCGTCGGAGCATTTTATTATCGTTATCCTGATAAGAGCGCTTATTTGATGCAACTTATTGCAGTGACGTTTAGGCGTCTCGAAAACAATTTCGAAAACAGGTTTATTAATACAGAGGGAGAAAAACCGCCGCCGAAAATATCCTTATCGGATTTCATCACTGATATTGTCTCTCAGCTAAGCCATAAAGAAATCGTGGGCGTCATTCGTGCGGCGCTTAAGCTTGGCTCAACCGAACCTGAAGCCTTGCGTTATTATGAGCAATCTCGGGCGCGCATCACGGCGGAAACTGTGAATCTTTTCGGGCACGAATCAAGAAAGAAAATTCCAGAAAAACGCATTCGGGAAGCAATGCAAATTCTTTTCGCAACAATAAATGACGCCGTTCAAATGCCCAATAGCGCCGAAATGGAATTGGGCGGCAAAGAAATGACAGCTTTCCTTTTCGGAATTGTGGCAAACCAAATAGGAGTTAAGCCTGAATCTGTCTGACAGGTTGTCAAAATAAATCAAATAAATTCAGTGAAGTTTTATCGGGAGGGCAAGATGCGGACGCATCGATGACACAGATACGGTTCAAGAAACGAAATCGCACTAAAATAACCCTATTTTAGGCACATGGCTAAACGATCCACGCTCCACCTGGGATGTACTCGTTCGCAGCCGCGCTTCGACCCAGGCGATAATGTCACGGCGGCGATAGCGGATTGAGCGGGCTGACACTTTGACGAATTGCGGGCCGCCGCCTCGCAGGCGCCAGTTCTGAAGGGCCCGCACCGTATAACCCAGGAATGCCGCCGCTTCTTTCTCGCAAACGAGTTGATCGAGATATTCAAACGGATATCCGCGTGGTTCATTGCCAACACCATCTGGCATATATCGACTCCTATTGCTGCTACATAACGCCAAGCATTGTCTGAGGAGCCGGAGTCCGGAAAAAGAACAATAAATACGCACCGGGTTTATAGTTTCCGGGCAGATTTAATTTGTTCAGCCGTCATTTGAAAATCGTCGCGGATTACGAGACGAATAACTTCGTTTTGAAAGCCTTTTTCCGTTCCATGCATTTTTAAGAGCGAGGCGTGAATTATTGGATAGGCGTGCGTCATTGGTTTCGAGAAGTCGATTTCGCCTTTCAATTTTAATTTTTGATATGCCGCCTCTATTTTATCGCGTGAACTGGGCCGACCCGCGGGCCGTGGAGGCTGTATATTCGGGGGTTTTTTTGCAAGCGCTGTTTTATGCGTTTTTATCGTTGAATTTCTTGACCGTTTAATTATTCGCACGCTCTCGAATTTCAGGCTGCCACTCTGAATTTCCGATTTTGAAAAATCAATTTCGCCCAATTGCCAAATGTCAGCGGGAATTTCCTTCGGATCATCTCCAAGTTCGCGCGGCGTTAAATATCCAAAACCTAATAATTTTTCCGTTGCCAACTGGCGTTTAAAATCTGCCTTTACGGCATTAATTCTCCGGTTATGTTCTGTAATCGTGGTGCTGATTTTTGCAAATCCGTGAATTAATCGCTCCGTAGCCTTTTCTTGATTTTCGGCATTTTCAGATACCGGATATGACTGAGAATAAGGCTGGGAATTGAATTTCCGCCAATTTCCGTATTTGTCGAGCGCGTCCATTAATGGAATGCTTGAATTATATGCGTCTTGCGGGGTCATGGCTGCATTTCAATCTGCGAATTCGGCTTTTTCGGAAACTCTACGATTTCCGCATCGGCTTTTCCGTTCAATGCGTCCAAAATTCTTTCGGAGATTATATCCGCTGCAGCGACCAGCGCCTTATCGGGCATATGCGCATAGCGTGCGGTCACGCCTGAAAGGGAGTGACCTAATAAACCGGCTATTGTCAGTTCGGAATAACCGAGGCCTGCTGCAGCGGACGCAAAGCTATGGCGAAGCGTATGAATTGTTGCGCCCTCTATATTCGCACGCATGCAAAGGCGCATAAAAACGCGAGGCAAGCCGACAAAATGCCCCTCCCCAGTTAACGCAGGAAAAACCCACTTCCCGTTTTCTATTCGCGATAAACTTTGCAATAAATCGACGGCAGGTTTTCCGAGTGGTCGAATTTGCGCGCCGGTTTTTGTATCGCCAAACCGAATACAAGAATTTGTCGCGTCAATCCACTCCCAGGGAAGGCTTAATATTTCACCGCGACGGCACCCGGTTAAGGCAAGGGTTTTTAGCGCGTCTATTCCAGTTAAATTTTTGCCGTCTAATTCCGCTTCACGCATCGCAGCGCCAAATGCGACGAACTCATCAAAACTAAAAAACCGCGTGCGTTTTTGGTTTGGATATTTTTTCGCAAGCCGCGCCGGGTTGTCTTTGATCACGCCATTGCGCCGCGCGAATTCCAGAATGGCGCCGAGCATGCCGAGCGTGCGCGCGCCAACGCCTCTCCCGCCCGTCGTGTTAGCGCCGCGCCCAATGCGCCTTTTCATCTTGGCGGTTTTGCCCGCTGCAATATCGGCCTGCATGCGCTCAAGATCGGAAACTGTGATCCGAGCGACTGCGCGATTACCGATGAGCGGTTTAACGTGACATTCGATGCGGCTCTTATCCATAGAGAGCGTTGACGGCTTTACCCATGTAGTCGCGGCTTCAAGATACCAATCGCAAAGCTCTGCAACTGTCATCGCGTTGCGAGCGGCTGCCTTCTCTCCTGCGGGATCGCCGCCTCTATCCGCTTCTGCGAGTTTCTGTCGAGCTTCCTTGCGCGCCTCATCGGGCGTGAGCGTGCCAAGGCGCCCTAGTGTAAGTTTACGCTGACGGCCTTCATGGGTCCGATACATAACAACCCATGAACCCGCGCCACCCGCTTGGATACGCAGTCCGAACCCTTTAAGTTTGTCGTCCCAATAGGTAATTTCTTTCCCGTTCAGATCGGGCTTAATTGCATCTGCAAATCGTTTGGTCAGACGGGGCATAGCGCACTCAAAACCTGTTACCTAAAACTCAACGCCATGGTTAGGTAACAAATAGGTAACAACGCACAGCGAATTCCGGCGTCGATCAACGCAGACTATACCACGAGCATATTGGTTTTTCATCAATAAAATCATGAGATTATAGCAAACTGGCGTAATGTGGAGGAAATGGTGAAATTGGTTTTATCCACCTTGCCAAGGTTTAGGTCGTGAGTTCGAATCTCATCGCCCGCTCCAATTTTTCCAAGAAAAACAGCCAGTTAGAAGATGTGATTGTTTAGTCGCCATCATAGCTTTGCTCCCAGCTAACAGTTAGGGAACAACCATAACCATTCACCTTGGCCGCATTCGTCGTGAGAAATTATTCGTAGACCGCAAGCACTTTCGTTTCGCACGACCTCGTTAAGACAACGCACACCCCACCCTCAGCTCCCCGCGTATTGGACAAACCGAATTTGTTGACGGCAGCATAGTAAGACGAGCGACTCTCCGCCCTGACGACAGTCTTCATTCTATGGATATCTGACACTATGCAGGGATTTTGTCAGATTGTGAAACGTCTTTGCGGCTTCGGGGGGCTAATTCAGGGGATACCCCGCTCACGGATCTGACACTATCACCCATAGTGT
>JAJFFW010000004.1 GCA_021776435.1 Parvularculaceae bacterium
AGTTTCCGGCCCTCACCGCCCGAAGGCCATTCACCAAGATCGTCTTTGACAACCAGCACCTGGCCGGCAATTTCTGAAGGCGTCAGGTTACGGACAAGTTTTTGGGTGCCCGTATGACAGAACGTACAGTTCAGTGTACAACCCACTTGAGACGATATGCATAACGCGCCGACACGGCCCACATCGGGGATATAAACGCATTCGAATTCGATCCCCGGCTGTTTGTCGGGACCGGGGGCGCGCAACAAATATTTACGCGTCCCATCGGTGGAAACCTGCCGCTCAACAATTTCCAACCGATCGAGCGTGAACACTTCGGCAAGCCGCAACCGCATCTCCTTGCCAATGTTGGTCATCGTCGCAAAATCCCGCGCGCCGTCATGATAGACCCACCGCCAGATCTGATTGGCGCGCATGCGGGCCTTTTTCGCATCAAGCGAAATCTCCACGGCAATCGCCTCGGCCAGCGCTTCACGCGTTAAGCCAACGAGATTCGTCCGGTCCGGCCTACGGTCGGCGGCCTTGTCGGTCGATGGCGCGGTCATGGCGTCCTTTCCAATTACCGCCCGCATATAGCGATCTCGGCGCGCTGCGGCAATCGCAGCTCTTGATTGCGCGCACCGGCGCCCACAAAGGCGCAAAGAACCCGATTGCGCCGGCGCGCGGGCCGTGGTCTCAAGGGCCGGCGAACCCTCCCGCAACCACAAGGCCGCCCACCCGCCGATGGCAATCGAACCGCCGCCCCTTCCGATCGACGACGCGCCGCGTCCGGCCCCGCAAGGCGACCGGCGCTTTGCGATCGCGCTTCTTCTGACGGCAGTCACCTGCCTCGGCATGGGGCAAACGATCGTCTTTGCAATTCTGCCGCCGCTGGCGCGAAGCCTTGGCCTCGCCGATTTCCAGGTCGCTTTCATCTTCATGCTGTCAGCGATATTTTGGGTATTGTTATCCCCTCGCTGGGGTCGGCTTTCGGACCGGCTGGGCAGGAAGCCGTTCATTCTGATCGGGTTGTCGGGATTCGCCATCTCGATGATGCTGTTCGCGAGCGCCATCCGCAGTGGGCTTGCAGGAGCGATGAGCGGGGCGGCGCTCTATATTCTAATCGTTGCGACACGGAGCATTTACGGCGTCATCGGCTCGGCGACGCCATCGGCCGCACAGGGCTATATCGCCGACCGCACAACGACAAAGACCCGCACGGCTGGCATGGCTGGGTTTTCCGCCGCCTTCGGCCTCGGCGCCATGCTGGGACCCGGCCTTGGCGGCGCGGCGGCGGCGATCGGCCCGCTCGCCCCCCTTTACGCCATTGGCGCACTCGCCGGCGCGATGGTTATAATTCTCTATTTCTTTTTGCCGGAATTGACGCCCCCCACCGAGCGCACATCACCGTCGCATATCCGGCTGAGCGATAAGCGGCTGCGTCCATTTCTCCTCTTCGGCACCGTTTTCGGGATCATCAACGCCGTGCCGATCCAAACAACCGCATTTTATTTCATCGACGTGCTTGGTCTTGATCCCAAAGACGCGCCGCAATTCGCCGGCATCGGACTGATGGCCGCGTCGATGGCGTCTCTTTTTTCTCAACTCGTGCTGGTCCAGCGCTTCCACATTCAGCCGAATATTCTGATGCGCGCAGCGCCCGCTTTGATGCTCGCCGGGCATCTGTTGATCATCTTCTCAAACGCGTTCGGCCCCCTCGTCTTCGGCCTCTTCTTATCCGGCTTCGGGGCTGGCATGGCTATTCCGGGTTATTCTGCGGCGGCATCGCTGGCCGTCGGCCCCGAAGAACAGGGCGGTGCGGCAGGTCTCGCCAACGCCGCTGGCGCAAGCGGATTCGTTTTGGCCCCAATCGCTGCGTTCAGCCTTTATGCAATTGCGCCTCAGGCGCCCTATGTGATGACGGCGATGATGGCGGCGGGGCTTTTCGTCTTTGCGTTGAGGAGCAGGGCGATCCGGGCGTCCGGTGGGGGTCCGATATGAGAGAAATTATTCAGCCGCCTCTACGGCCAGTTCTTCGTCATCGAAAAACAGAATATCACCAGGCTGACAGTTCAGTTCGCGGCAAATCGCTTCGAGGGTCGAAAAGCGGATCGCTTTCGCTTTGCCTGTCTTCAGAATGGACAAGTTCGCAATTGTGACCCCGACGCGCTCGGAAAGTTCCGTTAGCGACATCCCGTGATCGAGCAAAACGCGATCGAGTTTGACCGAAATACTCATGGGTTAAACCGTTAAATCCTGTTCCTCTTTCATTCTGGCTCCTTCTCGAAAAACAGCCGCCAATACAAACACGGCGGCAATCGCCAGCCATGAAATTAATTCAATTTCCATTTCCAGATTGGCGTCGACGATCACCGAAATGATCCCGAACATAAGTTTCGCGCCTTCACCGATCATGAGAGCAAAACCAACACGCGTGAACCGGACTGCGTTTTCTTTGACGAAGGGCGTGCCGAACCGCAATGTCTTCAAAATCTCAAGCAGTCTGTTGATTGAATAAATCAACACGCCAAAAGTAACAAAGTGCAAAACAATATCGAGAATATCATCAGTATCAATATTAATATCACTTGAAAAAGACCCACCATCAATTCCTGCGACAAGCTTTATCAAAACGGGCAAAACCGGAATCGTGATGATGGCAATGGATAAGGCGATAAACGCGATCCATAAGATGATGCGTGTGATATGCAGAAGCACCGCAAGAATCGACGCCAATGACCCTTTCCCCAAAGCCCTCATAGTTTATCTCCGATCGTTTAAAAGAATACGATCCCGCACTGAATGTCACCGCAGGCCGCCTCAACATTACTCACCTCGGCTGCGACTGAAGACCGCGATAACGTTGCGAAGCTCGCCATGCACGCCGCCGCAAGCGCGGCGGCGGCAAGGATGTGAATAGTGCGGGACATTATACGATTCCTGCGAACTGGCCGAGTGCTGTAAAATAACCTGCACCGATAACAGAAACGGCTATCAAAACAGAAATGGCATTGACAAAATAAGCGGCGGCGCCGACATTACGGGAAGCGGTATTGCGAGACATGGGACTCTCCTTTTGTGTTTTTTGTGTTGAGCGAACGCGAAACCAACCAATTCTCTTGAGCGGTTCGGGCCTTGCCCTGCCGCTCTTTTTTTTGGAAGAACCGGTTGTTCCGGCTTTTCTTCCTACGATGCTCTTCGTCATCGCCTTGTTGATTATCGATATAACCATATTGAATAACGATGCAAGTCTTTTTTACCGAAAAACGATAAGTTTTTTCCGATAATTGATAAAAAGGTAGGCAAAACCATGCTTAAACTAAGGCCCGGAAGGTTGATAATCGCCTCTCACAACGACGGAAAAATCAAAGAAATCAATGCGTTAGTGTCACCTTTCAAAATTAAGGCCGTCTCATCAAAAAAAATTGGGTTAATTGAGCCGGAAGAGACCGGAAAAACCTTCGCGGAGAACGCCATGATCAAGGCGCGGGCCGCAGCAAGCGCTTCCCGCCTGCCCGCTTTGGCGGATGATTCCGGACTGGAGGTCTCAGCCCTTGACGGCGCGCCGGGGATTTATTCGGCCCGTTGGAGCGGCCCGCAGCGGGATTTTTATTTTGCCATGGCGAAAATCGAAACCGCCCTTGAAGAAAAACACCCCACAGACCTCTCAGCGCGCTTTGTCTGTGCGCTCTGCCTCGCCTGGCCCAACGGAGATGAGGCCGTATTCGAGGGAGAGGCGACAGGCAGCCTCACATTCCCGCCGCGCGGGATGCAGGGATTTGGTTATGACCCGATCTTTGTGCCGGAAGGTTATGACATTACCTTCGGCGAAATGGAGCCGGATAAAAAACACGCCATGTCCCACCGAGCCAATGCGTTTCGTAAATTGATTGATGCGTGTCTGACGTGAAGATCCAGCCACAATTAGGCATCTATATTCACTGGCCCTATTGCGCACGGATCTGTCCTTATTGCGATTTCAATGTTTACAAAAATCGCCAGATCGACGCCCCACGCTGGCGGGCGGCGCTGACGCGTGAGCTGGAATATTGGGCGGCGCACACGAAAGGCCGCAAGCTGACCAGTCTCTATTTCGGCGGCGGCACGCCTTCGCTGGCGCCGCTCAGCGTCATTGAGGGCGTCACAGACGCCTGCGAGCGTTTGTGGGGTTTTGAAGACAAGCCCGAGATCACCATCGAGTCGAACCCCACCGACGCCGAACAAGAGCGTTTCGAGACGTTTGCAAAAGCTGGGGTCAACCGGTTATCGCTGGGCGTTCAATCCTTGCGCGATGACGCTCTGAAGTTTTTGGGACGAGACCATAACGCCATGAGCGCGCGCCGCGCCATAGAAACGGCGCAACGTGTTTTCGACCGCGTCACCTTTGACCTCATCTATGCAAGACCCCGCCAATCCATTGACGAATGGCGCAGGGAACTTGGCGAGGCGCTGGCGACCGGCGCGACGCATTTATCGCTCTATCAACTGACCATTGAGCCGGGCACGGCATTTTCAAAAGCCGTCGAGCGCGGCGCTTGGGCGCCGGTCAGCGATGACGATTGCGCGGATTTTTACGACCTCGCGCAGCAGATGACGGCGGCGGCGGGGCTGGCGGCTTACGAAGTCTCGAACCACGCCGCGCCGGGTGATCAATCGCGTCACAATCTGATCTATTGGCGGTACGCCGATTATATCGGCGCCGGACCCGGCGCCCATGGCCGATTAACGCTCGATGATCGCCGCATCGCGACAGAGACCGTTGAGCGTCCCGACGCTTACCTGCAAGCTGTTGAAGAAACGGGAACGGGCGCGCAAACCCAAGACACCCTCGATGAGAACGCCCAACTGACAGAACGTCTGGCCATGGGCCTTCGTCTTGTCGAAGGTATTGCGTTCAAGAAAGACGACACCTTCTTCGAAGACGACACACGCGCATCCCGACTGCAAGAATGCATCGAGGACGGATTGTTGATCTTTGACGGCGCCCGGTTATGCGCAAGCGATCAGGGCCGCCGAACGCTCAACGCCGTACTTGGTTATTTGTTGACCTGAAAGGGTGGGGCGTCGACCGGTTCTATGTCGGCGTATTCGATCCGGAAATGTTGCGAGAAGTCCTGAAACATCGCCTTACCGCTTATTTCCATTTCTGTATCCGCCAACACCGCGGGTCCGTCTGAGACAAGTTTTATATAATGCTGGGTCTGGCGAAATAGTTTTATTTTCGCAGCCGGATGGGGTTTGAATGATTTGGTCGATACGAGCTCGACGAGCGAAATATACCCGCCCTTTTTGTCTAGAACTGCACGCCCTTTGATGGCTTCAACCATTTTCTTCGGCACTTCGGGGTCACTCATTTTGAATTCAAAGGTCGCCAACCCGGAGGCGTCCCCAACAAGTTTTACCTCTTCAGCGAAATTTGAAAGGCCATCATAAATTAAATCGGTGTCGGCTTCGTCGTCGTCTCCTTGCGCTTCAAGCGCTTTGCGCTCGTCTTTTGAGAGCGCTTCAATGTCGTGAGAAAGGAGCAACCAGCGTTCGCCTTCGGGCTGGCGGGGGTCGAACCGACGTACAAAAACAGGGGCGTCTTCATCTGTGAGGTTTCTCACCGTCACGGAGAAAGCCCAACGCTGTTGAGCCTGTGTTTCTGCACTCTCAATCGCTGCTGCGAATAATTCAGATACGCTCGGCGGTGATGAAACTGCGTCTTCAGCTACGGCGCCAAATATGGGCAACGTCAAAATAGCAGCAACGCAAAACGCGGACAACTTACTCATTTTTTCCTGTCTAAAATGCTGGAGCGAAACTGAGCGGCGCAGGGTCAATCACTTCAAGACCGCCAGGTTGAATTTCAAGAATCGCCAATCCTCTTTCGACAGTTCCATCGCGCTTCAATCGAAACAATCCGTCGGCGCCAAAATAGCCATTGGGGTCAGTAATCGCGTCTTCGTTAAACCGGTCGCGTCGACGCGATGATTGCGCCAGACGGGTGGTCAACAACGTCGCGTCATAAGAAAGCGATGCGAGTCGCGGCGGCTTGGAGCCGAACACCGCAGCAAATCGCGCCTCAAAGGCCTCGATAACACTCGGATCAGGCGCCGCAAACCATCCCCCCTTCAGCGCCGGCTCGCGGGTCAGGCGGGGATTGTTCCAGCCTGAAACCCCGAGTAATTTAATCTGGTTGATGTCGACGTCGTAATAAGGAAGAAGCGGCGCCAGCGCACGCAAGAGTGTTCCCGACTCGGGCATCATCACCGCCTGATAGCCGCTCACATATCCCTGGTCCGCATCGGGAGCAACCGGCGCGTCGGGATCATACTCATGGCGCAGCTCAAGCGGCACAACCACCTGTGCAAACTCCGCGAGGCGTTTTGCCGGCTCAAGCATCGCACTCGGATCTTGAAGATAACGCTCTTCGTGGACGATCACGCCGCCGCGCACGAACACTTCTTCAACAAAAGCATTCGACACCCGTTCGCCGTAATCAGTCGCAGGCGCAATTAATCCGAACCGGGAATACCCATTCATGATTGCAAAGTCTGTAATGCGTTCAATTTCCAACTCAGGTGGGAAACTTAAGAGATAGACACCGTCGCCCCCTGATTCGACATCAGAAGAAAAGGCGATCATCGGGATTTGCGCAGCGCGCGCGACTTCTGCCGCAGCGACCACCGATTCCGCAAAGAGCGGGCCAAGCAGGATTTCTGCACCGTCCGCGAGCGCCGATCGGGCAGCTGCTGCGGCCCCTTCCGGGTCTCCTCTGGTATCTTTCGGGATCAGCAGAAACCGTTCGTCACTCGCCTCGAAAGCGGCGAGTTGCGCCGCATCAAACATTGCCGATGCGACGCGTTGTGCGGCCTCAGACGGCGCCGAAAAAGGCAACAACAAACCCACGCGAACCGGTTCCACACCAGACATGTGTGTTGGCTCGAGAAATTCACCTTTGTCGTAGCGCGTCGTTTCGGATCCTGCTTCGCGACGCCCCTCATAGGTCTCGGTTGGCGTCGACGGCGCGTCCGTCTGCCGAACAATCACCGGCCCGTCGCCAGGGGGCGTCGAACATCCTGCCAGCCACCCGGCTATGACCAAGGCGGCAAATCCGGCTTTATATCCCGTTGCCCGTAACACCCACATTGAAAAATCCCTTCAAACCTACCCTCCGGCCTAAACTTCAGCCCCATCGAAGGGGAAGCACAACTTAGCCGCGCCGGATACGCCAGTAAACGCAAGCATACTAAACATTGAGACAGTTAGCACAGTGATAACAGTTCTATCGAGCGCTCATGATACACTGTCAAACGATTGACGCCGGGCTCCCGTCGGGTCAATCGTCACCCCATGACTCTCGAACCTGGCCTTTATGTGACGGCGACGCCGATCGGCAATCTAAAAGACATCACCTTTCGGGCCGTTGAGACTCTGAAGGCGGCTGATCTGATCTTGTGCGAAGACACGCGCCAGACCGCGAAACTCTGTGCCGCCTATGCGATCAAGACGCCCCGCGCGCCCTATCATGACCATAACGCCGGTCAGGCGCGGCCTGCGATTCTCGACAAACTCCAGGCCGGCGCAACCATTTGCCTGGTTTCGGACGCCGGCACGCCGCTGATTTCGGATCCTGGCTATAAATTGGTGCGCGACGTGCGCGACGCCGGCATATCTGTCATCACGCTGCCGGGGCCATCGGCGCCAATGGCGGCGCTCTCCATCGCCGGCGCACCCACGGATCGGTTTCTGTTCGCCGGGTTTCCACCCTCTAAGGCTGTGGCGCGACAAGCCTTTTTTGAGGCGCTCGCCGATATCACCGCGACGCTGGTGTTTTTTGAGACCGCGCCCCGCCTCGCCGAAAGCCTCAAGGCGATGGCTGACTCATTAGGCGACCGAAAAGCCCTGATGGCTCGAGAGCTGACGAAACTCCACGAGGAAACCCGTGAGGGCCGGTTGAGCACGCTCGCTGATGACCTGTCGATCAAGCCGGTGAAGGGCGAAATTGTATTAATCGTACACCCGCCCGATCAACCCCCTGCGGCGACGGATGAAGATATCGACATTTTCTTGCGCACCGCATTACAAACGATGAGCGTCAAGGAAGCAGCAACGGCGGCGGCGGCGGCGCTTGGATCGCCGCGTCGCGATGTTTATCAACGAGCGCTTGCGCTGAAGGCGATGCCGTGACGGCGCCACTCAGACAATCGTCAGCGCGCCATCGTCACGCCGAACGGGCGGGGCGACTTGCTGAAAGGATCGCCGCAGTCTTTTTGTTCCTTAAGGGCTTTCGTATAATGGCGCGCAGATTTCGTTCCGGGCGCGGTGAAATCGACCTGATCGCCCGTCGTGGATCCCTCCTCATCTTTGTAGAAGTCAAGGCGCGCGGGTCCCTGGACGAAGCCGTGTTCGCCGTCACACCCGCCAATCGATCGCGTATCGAAGCCGCAGCGAGAACTTTCATCGCACGCCAGCCGACACTCATGGCGGCGGATATTCGCTATGACATCATTGCGATTTCTGGTTTTCGCCTGCGCCACCTTCCCGACGCATGGCGCGAAGGGGGATGATATAAAAGGGAAAACCAGTCCGCCCGCTTTTCTTTCCGGACAAATACCGTCATTTAGGGACTCTCGCGCGTCATCTGGCGCGATGACAGGAGGGATATCGATGATGCCCTATTTTCTTCGTCTCATCGGGGCGTTTGCCGTCTGCGCCATGCTGGCAGCGTGCGCATCCAGCCGTACACCAGGCGCGAGCGTCGATGATCTGAACGCCAACGCATCCCTTAAAAGCGTTCTCCTTTCTGACCGCACCCACGATTATTCCGATATTGATATGACTATTTTCGAGGGGCGGTTGCTTTTAACCGGAACGATGCCTTCAGACGAAGGTCGCCAAAAGTTGGTCGCGAACGCTTGGAAAGCCAAAAACATCACCCAAGTGATTGACGAGGTCATTATCGCCGACAAAACGTCTTTCGCGCAGGGTGCAAAAGACGGGCGCATAGATCGCGCGATCAAAACCAAGCTTCTAACCGATCGCGGCGTCACCAGCCGCAATTTCAAAATCGCCGTATCCCGCGGTGTGGTTTATCTTCTTGGTGTGGCCCGTGACCAGGTGGAGTTGGATCGTGTGATAAATTCCGCGCGCTCCACAGCCGGCGTCGAGAAGGTCGTCAGTCATGTTTTGTATCAAGGCGATCCATCGCGTAATGTGCGCCGCTAGGTTCAACAAAGGATAACAGGGGCTATGAGTTTGAAGATCGCGATTCAAATGGATCCGATCGAAACGGTCGATGTCGATGCTGACACAACCTTCGATCTCGCGCTGGAAGCGCATTCGCGCGGCTATGAAGTGTGGACCTATCCCCCAGACCAGCTGCGCTTATTAAGCGCACACGTCACAACCTCAGCGCGTAAAGTCACCGGGATTCAACGTGTCCAAGGCAAGCACGTAGAACTGGCGGCACAATCCGTCATTGATCTCCACGATTTCGATGTCGTTTTGATACGCCAGGACCCTCCCTATGACATGGCCTATATCACTGCGGCGCAAATTCTGGAGCGGTTAACGCCCGACGTACTCGTTCTCAACGACCCTCGCAGCATACGCGACGCGCCGGAAAAACTATTTGTCACCGACTTTATTGATCTCACGCCGCCGACACTCATCACCCGCGACCATGTCGCCATCCGTGAGTTTCGCAAAGAGCACGGCGATATCATTTTGAAGCCGCTGTATGGCAATGGTGGCGCCGGTGTATTTTTGTTGTCAATTGACGATGGCAATTTCAACGCCTTGATAGAGTTGTTTGATCAATCCTTCCGTGAACCAATTATCGCTCAAAAATACCTGCCTGCGGTGCGTCAGGGCGATAAACGCATTATTTTACTGGATGGGGAGGCCGTCGGCGCCATCAACCGGGTTCCGGCCAAGGGTGAAACGCGTTCGAATATGCATGTGGGCGGGCGCGCTGAAGCGATTGAAATGAATGAACGTGATCAGGAAATCTGCGACAGGATCGGTCCGTCTTTGTCAGAACGCGGACTCGTTTTGGCGGGCATCGATGTCATTGGAGATTATTTGACAGAGATAAACGTGACCTCTCCCACCGGCGTCCAGGAAGTTCGCCGGTTCGGCGGCGCTGATATCTCCGCTTTGTTTTGGAATTGGGTTGAGGGCCGCCTCGAGCGCTAAACGCCAGACCATGAGCGCCGGTGATAATTTTTCCTGGTTTTGGTCAACGGTAATTTAGACCCTTGCGGTTCTGGCGCGAGCCTGCATCACATTTACGAGACCAAAGATGCCTTTCCGGGTTTCAGTACTCATTCGTCAAAAAACGCCCCCGCAAACGCGCGAAAGTGAAATGTGAAGATCAATGTACGGCGGACAGCCTGCCTCAGCCGGTTAATGAGAGGCAATCTTTCTCCGCCCAACCGCCTGCAAAAGCGGCACGAACGATAAGAGCAATAAAGCCGATCGTCCGATAATTTCGCATAGGGCAGTCTACCACCTTTCGCCATGGCACAGAATTCGCTACAGACTCTTGGGTTCGCGCGATAGTACATTGCGTGCGATCATCAACATCTGAGTTAAATCGCGCCACTATGAGCCTAATCGACCGCTATATCCTCCGCTCTATTGCGACGCCCCTCATCCTTGCCCTTATCGTGGCGGGGATGCTGCTCCTCATTGAGCACATGTTGCGTTTGTTCGATTTTGTACTGGCGGAGCAGGGACCTGTCAGCGTGGTCTGGCGTCTATTGGCCAATCTTGTTCCCCATTATTTTGGACTGGCCCTGCCAATTGGCGCGTTTCTTGGAATTATGATGGCATTTCGCAATCTCTCGCTGTCCAGCGAGCTCGATGCTCTCCATTCAAGCGGCGCTTCCTTCAATCGTCTTCTCAGACCGATCTTCGGGTTGGTGATCCTTCTCGTCGCATTCGATTTTCTGCTTGTCTCCTACATTCAACCCTTCGCGCGTTATCATTATCAGCAGACACGGTTCAACGTCACATCAGGCGCCTTGGGCATTAAAATCCCAGCGGGCGAATTCGTTGAAATATCGGATCAGATGACGATCCGCTTGGGGACAGTTAACAGCGTAGCACGCGACGCACAGGATATATTCCTGGAGCAGCGTGAGCTTGACGGTGGCAAAACAACGATTACGGCGCGCTATGGCGCGATTTCCACCACGCCCGACCTGTCAAGCCTGCTGTTGAAGCTTCAAGATGGCCGGCAGATTTTCATCACACCCGAAGGCGATCGCGTGCAGACCTTCGACTTTGACAAATTCGACCTGTCGATCGAACTGCCGGCTATCGGTGTTTTCCGTGAACGCGGCGACAATGAAAGAGAAGCAACCCTGACAGAGATTCTCAGACTTCTAAACACGCAAACGCCACAAAGTTCACCGCTCTACAACAATTACCGCGCCGGTCTCCACTGGCGGCTGATTCAACCATTGTCGTTTTTAGTATTACCCTTTTTAGCTGTCGCGATGGGGGTTACGGGGCGCCGCCGGACATCAAATTTAAAGCCGGTCATTGGCCTCGCCATCTTGATCGTCTACCATGAGGTTCTTGAAGAATGGGGTAAAACGGTCGTATCTCAGGGACAGGCTTCACCTTATATTTCCATGTGGGGCGTGTTCGCTGTCTTCGTGATTTTAAGTTTCTATCTTTATGGCGGGGCGATTGATCAAGCCCGCACAGCACGGTTAATGGCGCGCAGAGCATCACCGGCAGTCCGCGTCGTCAGCACACAACCATCTAGCGTTACGAGTGCGGCCGTCGTTCGGGAAGTCCTGAAATGAGAAGTATCCACGGCGTATTCACATTATACGTAGGACGGCTTTTTCTTATCCGGTTTTTGGCCTTGCTCAGCTTCTTTGTCATCGTGTTGCAGATGCTCGACATGTTGAACCAGTCGGAAAATATACTCGCTGCGGAAGGCGCGAATTGGAAATCACTGGTCGAATATGTTTCTCTCCGTGCACCCCAGATTATCAGCCAGTTCACACCCTTCGCCGCACTGCTCGGAATTGTCCTGACACTCGCCGTCTTGAATCACACGAGCGAGATCACTGTCATGCGCGCTGCCGGTATGTCTGTTCAGCGGGTGATCTTACCCATCGGTGTTGTTTGCGTTTTTGTCGCGGCGCTTCACTTTGTTTTTCACGAACTGGTCGTGGTGAAAGCTGCCGAAAACCTCGATTACTGGGAAGCGAATGGCTATGCGCTGAACCTGCCTCCGGATGGCGGAACACGCACCCATGTCCGGCTTAATTATGAAGGCGAATTTGTTAGCGCCGACAGCGCCGCGCGTGTTGGCGACGCGGTATTTTTGAACGACCTGACGATTTACTCCCGCAATGAGTTAGGCCTGGTCGATCACATTACCGAGGCCCGCGCCGCACGCTTCGAAGATCATGAATGGCGCTTATATGGCGTTCGCCGGATGGATGCGAACACACAAACGGTCTCTGAAGTCACGACGGCCCCGTGGGCAAGTAATCTCGACCCTGAAATTTTGTTCGCGCTCACCCTCGTACCGGATCGCACAACACTGTTGGAGCTTTGGCGAAAGATCGGCCAGCTCCGAGCTGACAAAGCTGAAACGCGCCCTGCGATGACTTCATTCCTCGGGCGGTTCTCGAAACCGCTCTCGACCCTCGTCATGCCGCTGCTTGGGGCAATTGCAGGCTTCGGCATTCACCGGCAGGGCGTTTTGCTGGCCCACGCAGTTTCAGGCGCTGGGCTGGGTTTCGGCTATTTTGTCGCCGAAAATCTGGCCCTCGCTATCGGAAAGCTCGGCGCAGTCCCGGCTGTGATTGGCGCATTTTTCCCCTTCGCTCTGTTCATGGTGGTCGGGCTCTCAATCCTCCTGGCCATGGAGAACTAAATCATTTGCCGCCCTGACCTGGAAATTGTGCGCCACAGCGCCGAGTGAGGCCCTTTACTTATTGTTAGCGTATTGCGTGTAGATAAATTTAATTACAACTTTGGGTTGTTATTTCGATGGACTCATCCTAGTTCTTCAATCCGTCAATGGCAGAAGGCTGATAGAATGTCTGGCTTAATCTTGAAACTTCGGCCTCACGAACAACTTCTGGTCAATGGCGTCATCATTGAAAACGGGGAACGGAAAGCGCGCTTGCGTATAAAAAGCGAAGACGCCCGGGTCTTGCGCTTGCGGGATGCAATGCGCCCTGAAGAGGCCACAACACCCGTGAAGCACGCCTATTATATCGCCCAATGCGCCGTCGCTGGAGAAATTACCGAACAAGAAGCGCAAGCGATCCTGGAGACAGCCCTGGCTGATTTTGCTCAAAAGTTCACAAGCAAACCTGAAAGTGAATCTGTCGCTTCAGCGGTATTTCACCTCGATCACAGTCAATTTTATCTGGTCATGCGTCACTTACGAGACGTCGTCGCGGCGGACGAAAGCGCTTCCGGCGCCAAGCCGGCGCCAGAGCCTCAATCAATTTCATAGCTGGGCGCGATCGCCCTTCGACAAATCCAAGCTTAGCGCTTACATAGCGCTCCATGTTGGAACCGCGCGTTATATCCTTTGGCTGCCGCCTCAATGCTTATGAAGCGGAGGCAATGCGCCGTCTTGGGGCCGAAGCCGGGCTCAGTGACGCGGTGGTGGTGAACACCTGCGCCGTCACCAGCGAAGCCGTGCGCCAGGCGCGACAGGCCGTGCGCCGTGAACGGAGACTCAACCCGAACGCAAAAGTTATTGTCACGGGGTGCGCCGCACAGATCGATCCGAGCGCCTTTGCAAAAATGGAAGAAGTCGACGCTGTTCTCGGCAACCAAGAAAAAATGCAGCTCCAAGATTGGCGCTCGATTGCGGATGGTGATGAACAGGTGCGGGTGAATGACATCATGTCCGTGCGTGAAACCGCCAACCACCTTATTGACGGATACGGCGATAAATCGCGTGCCTTTTTACAGATTCAAAACGGCTGCGATCACCGCTGTACATTCTGCATTATTCCATTCGGGCGCGGTAATTCACGGTCAGTTCCTCAACAAACCGTCCTGGCGCAGGCGAGACGTTTGGTTGAGGCTGGTCATCGTGAGCTTGTTCTTACCGGTGTTGATATCACGTCTTATGGCGCGGATCTGCCAACGCCATCAACTTTGGGCGCACTCGTTGGCGCGATCCTTGATGGTGTGCCGGAACTTTTCCGTTTGCGTCTTTCGTCAATCGATGGCGCCGAAATCGACGATGTGCTTTTTGAACGGATAACAGGTGATCACCGCCTGGCGCCGCATTTACATCTTTCTCTTCAGGCTGGAGACGATATGGTCCTGAAGCGGATGAAGCGTCGACACAATCGGGCTCAAGCCATACAATTTTGTCAATCGGTGCGGGAAAAACGCCCGGAGGTGGCTTTCGGCGCCGATATCATCGCTGGCTTTCCAACTGAAACCGAAGAGATGTTTCAAAAAAGCCTCGACCTGGTTGATCAGGCCGGGCTGCAATATCTCCATGTCTTTCCATACTCCTCGCGAGAAGGAACACCGGCTGCACGCATGCCGCAAATCCCACGGAAGATCGTCAAAGACCGCGCCGAACGTCTGCGTGATAAGGGCCGCACGGCGCTATGGCAGTTTCTTGATCGCCAAATTGGCCGCGACGAAATCGTCGTATTGGAAAGCGGCGGTCGGGCGCGTCTGGGCAATTTTGCGCAGGTTAATATCAGTCTTCGTAGAGGCGAAGCGGGCGCGTTGTCACGGGTAAAATTCGTTTCGCGCTCAGGTGATGCGCTTGTTGGCGATCCCCTTTAAAGGGAGCGCATTAGTTTTCGGCTGCAGAAGTAATTTCGGTGGCGTTTAAGGTTGCGAGAGGCGTCGAAGGAATGGCGAAAAATCTTTTTTCTGGTCTGTTTGGTAAAAAGGGAAAAGACCTCACGGACCCGACGGACGATCCGTCGATAACCGAACCTCTTTCCAATAAAATCATCGCCCCGGAGAGTAACTCACCGAGCGATGATTTGACGACGCCATATACGAACGAAATAACTGTGAACGCCGAATCCGGGCCCTTGGCGCCATCCCCGCACGAACCGGATGAGCAATCTTCAAAGGAAGCGCCCACACCGACATCAACAAAAAGACCTGGGCTTTTTGCTCGACTGCGGGCGGGATTGTCAAAGACATCTTCTCAGTTATCGGAGGGCGTCACTGCGATTTTCACAAAGCGCAAGCTGGATAACGAAACGCTTGATGAGTTTGAAGACCTTCTGATCACTGCAGATCTCGGCGTCGCCGCAGCTGGTCGTATCCGAGCGGCAATAAGCGCCGACCGTTTCGACAAGGATGTATCCGATATTGAGATCCGTCAGGCGGTTGCTGCAGAAGTGACAAAAACGCTCACACCGCTGGAGGCGCCCTTTGTCATCAAGCCGCACCATCGACCGCATGTGATCTTGATGACAGGCGTCAACGGCGCCGGAAAAACGACGACGATTGGCAAACTCGCCGCCCAATTCAAAGATGAGGGTCTTTCAGTGATGCTGGCTGCGGGGGATACGTTTCGCGCCGCCGCCGTCGAACAATTGACCGTCTGGGGCGAGCGGACAAACGCGATTGTGGTGCGTGGCGCTATCGGCGCCGATGCCGCCGGGCTTGCCTTCGACGCCCTCAAGGACGCCAAGGCGAAAGGTGTCGATGTCTTGTTGATAGACACCGCTGGCAGGCTTCAAAATAAACGCGCTCTGATGGACGAGTTGGCGAAAATCGTCCGGGTCCTTAAAAAGCTGGACCCTGAAGCGCCCCATGACGTTTTGCTTGTTCTTGATGCCACTGTCGGCCAAAACGCTCTCAGTCAAACAGCTTCGTTTCAAGACATCGCCGGAGTGACCGGGTTAGTCATGACCAAGCTCGATGGAACGGCGCGCGGTGGGGTTCTTGTCGCGCTCGCTGACAATTTCTCAATTCCGATCCATTATATCGGGGTCGGTGAAAGTGTAGAGGATCTGCAGTCCTTCAACGCAGAACGCTTCGCGCATGCGCTGGCCGGGCTTGAAGATTAGTAAGGGACAGTTGCGAATGAGCAATACCAACCTTCCAGGTGAGAAGCTGACCGGCGGCGCTAAATTTGCCGTCGATATGGGCCCCCTTGCCGTTTTCATGATCGCTTATTTTTTCGGCCGCCGGCTCGCTCCGTTGGTCGGACATCTTATTGGCCGCGACTGGGCGATCGCCGCCGGTCAGGAAATGTATTTGGCGATCGGGGTATTCATGCCGGCCTTTACTATCGCATTTGTTTACAGTGTTTTTAAGGAACGGCGGGTTGCGCCAATGCTGCTAATCACTGGGGTTGTCGTGGGAGTATTCGGTTCGCTCACGCTAATCCTTCACAACAAAATCTTTTTCTACATGAAACCAACGGTTATTTACGCCCTATTTTCCATCATCCTTGGCGCTGGCCTCGCGACTGGCCGAAATTTTCTCAAAACCGCCTTTGACGGCGCCCTGCACCTGGAGGACGGCGCCTGGCGTGTGCTGACCAAACGCTATGTTGGCTTCTTCATCCTCCTCGGCGTTGCGAATGAATTTGCTTGGCGGTGGCTGATGCGTGATTGCGACCTTACGGGGGACATCGCCTGCACCGGAGAACCGGCTTGGGTCAAATTGAAGGGATTCGGGTTCACCGGCGCCAGTTTGCTTTTCACCGCATTACAAACGCCGTTTATTGCCAAGCATATGAAGAATCCTCCCGAAGAGGCCCATTAGAGCATTGAGCGATAAATTTGCATCATAGACGCCAACCATACTCCGCACATTCCCGCGCAAGCGGGAATCCAGAAAACAAAGAAGACATGGATCCCCGCTTGCGCGGGGATGTGCGGGAATAAACGCATTGAATCGGAATAAACGCCCGATCCTATAGGCCGGTCCCACCCTCCCTCTCATTCCTATGATAAAGCTCCGTATCGCCGACGAAGGGCGCTTAAACGGTCTTGAGGGATCCCTATTCGCGCCTGCGAAAGAGCTTCCGACCGCCCCAGGGAACGACGGGGCCACCTGAAATTCTTGAGCTTTGGTCGCCAACGAAACCGCAGCGAGCACGGATCAAGCATTTGTGATCGCATGGAGGCGGTATTCTTCTCTCATATCCGGGGTGATTCGACCCGATTCAGTCATAATCCGCCTCCTGTGCTTATCGAGAGGCGCAATAATCACGTTCCCGGAATATCCGTTTAGCTCCTAACAGACAAAATTTTACCGCATACTGTTGCAAAATTAACGATTACGGGGTACTCGCAATGCTTTATTAACCTCAATCGTTCAATTCATCCGCGTCGGGTGCGAATCACTCCATATATCGCTACCCTCAACCGCCTGAGAGAACACGTCGCGATCGGATTTTCCGTTCGCGGCAAAATAAAAACGGAGAAATAACCATGGCAGCATTCAAGCTCAAAAGTTCACCCGGCCACCTTCTGCGCCGCGCTCAACAATACGCCCACGATCTCTACGCAAAAGAAGTCAAATCTTCTGGCCCGACGCCACGCCAGTTTGAGGTGCTTCATACCGTCGCTGCAAATGAAGGTCTGAGCCAGACCGATCTCGTCCGGGCAACCGGCATCGATCGCTCTACGCTCGCTGATATGATCGCCCGCATGATCAAAAAAGGCCTGCTGTCACGCAAGCGCACCAAAGCTGACGCCCGCGCGAATGCGGTCAGCATCACAGCCACCGGCAAACGCATGCTGACAAGCGCCTTACCGCGCGTCGACAAGGCGGAACGCGCTGCGCTTTCGGTTCTTCCAAAAACTCAACAAGCTGCTTTCATGAAGGCCCTCGGCGCTTATGCTGAAGCCCTCGACAAGATGGAAGAAGCCGCAGCTGCACCGAAAAAGCGCGCCCCCCGGAAGGCCGCAAAGAAAAAAGCTGCGAAAAAAGCCCCTGCTAAGCGCAAGGCGCCAGCCAAGAAAAGAGCGACCAAAAAGAAAGCCAAGCGTGGCGCCAAGCGTCGTTAATTCCGAGAGCAAAAGGCAACTCACGTATTTTGCTCTCGCTTATAGTGGTCGTGGCGTTTAGCGCGAAAATCATTACAAAGTTTTCGCTCGGCGCACTCGGATCATTCCTTTCAGAAAAACGCCGCCGGTTTTTCTGGCAGCGTTTTTCATTGTCTGGGCGCATCATTGTCTGGGCGCATCAATTTTTTTCGCACAACCGGGGTCGACCGGAAAGAGGCGCCCAGTCTTTCTCGGAAGGGGGCCCACCCGTCCGCACGGGGCGATCTGCAAATCTCCCCATGCTTATCATCCTATCATACATAACGATTGCCGCGGCTACCGACAGATTGACGCAAAACCGGGTCGGAATTTTGACCAAATGAGTGCAAAGCGCTTTCGATTCCGGCGACAAGTCTCCCTTTTCCGGCCCAAATAAATAAGCCGCATTGAGAGGATGACGAAAGCTCGGCAGGTCAATCGCGACCGGATCCAGCTCAACACCCACCAGCGCGCATCCTCGCGGCAATTTCATTTCTTCTAGACCCGCCCATTCGTAAAGCGGTATATGCAACGCGCTTTTCGCCGTATCCGACAAATGAATTAATTGCGCCTTGTGGTGGGCGGCGATGGTAAACGCAAAGCTCGCTCCAAAAGCATGACCCGTGCGGAGGACCGCCCCCAGATTCAGCGGTTTTGAGATACGTTCAGCGCCAACGCCAAAATAGCCGCGCACAGCGGCCTCCTATTTTAGGTCCCCACGCGGGTAACGCGCATACGCCTGTCTCGTCAAGTAGACGACGCTGCTTTTTCAGGGCATGCTTTCGACTATGATCAAACCGGGTCAAACCGGCGTCCCTGCCGATGACAGGCTCAAATTTCTCGTTATCGCCTCCGATTGCCCGGAAGCGCGGCTGGCCGCGTATTTCACAGCCCGTCGCGCCAAGAGGTCAAACGCCCGCGTAATCCTGCTCCATGTCATCGAGCCACCGGAATTTGGCCATTGGGCCACGGTCGCTCAAACCATCCGCGCAGAAGCATACGAACACGCGGAGGAAATCATCGCGGAATTCTCAGCGGAAATCAAAGACCAGTGGGGGGAGGCGCCCCAAACTTTGATCCGCGAAGGCAAAATGGTCGAAGAGATCAGTAAAACCATCGAAGAAGACCCAAAAATCGCCATCCTTTTCCTCGGCGCCTCAACCAATCCGGCGGGGCCTGGACCACTGGTTTCCGCTCTCGCGCACAAGCCCGCTTATCTCGGCGGGAGGCCAATCCCTGTTACGGTCGTGCCGGGATCTGTTTCACGCGAAAAACTGCGCATTCTGTCAGGCTGATGAGTGAACGCCAGCGCCATCGCTACCCGGAATTGTGGGCGCTTTTGCGATCTTCGAGTGCCAGCGATTATGATGGGCGCCTCGGCTCGGTTGTACTTTTGAGCTGTTAAAAACCATTCGACACGGTATGCAACGGAGATGAATTACCGTTTGAGGTCATCCAGCGGGTTGAAAATGCCTTCGCATCTTTGCTCGACATTCCATAAAACCCACCATGATGGATATACTCTCACTTTGGACGCGATCGATGGCGCCAAACGCGCCAACATATAAGAAGAACCGGGGTTTCATTGATGTATCGTTCAGCGTTTCACATTCCAGACGGTCTTTATTTTCTAACCCATTCTGTGGGCTGCCAGTCAAAAACTTATGACGAAATGGTGAAATCGAAATTCGTTGAGCCGTGGAGGGCGGCGACTGCCGATATCTGGCCGCGATGGTTTACTGCTCTTGAAGACTTCAATGCTGGATTGGCGCCGCTCATTGGCGCACAAGCAAATGATGTCTGCCCACAGACAAATGTCTCAAGCGCAGTTTCTAAAATATTGTTTTCACTTCCTGAACGTCCAGGCCGGCGCAAAATCGTATTGACGGAAGACGATTTCTCAACTGTTGGATTCGCACTCGCTCAAGCTAAGCGCATGGGTTATGAATTAGACTTCCTGCCCGGTGGCGCGCGCCTCGCTGATATCGACACATGGTCAGCAGCGCTCGACGACACTGTACACCTTGTGCTGGCCACTCATATTTTTTCAAATACGAGCGTAAAGGCGCCCGTCGCCGATATCGCTCGTATCGCGAGAGAACGGGGGATCTTCTCAATTCTCGACATCGCGCAATCCACCGCCTCAGTTCCAATCGATCTGGACAGTTGGCGCCCAGACTTTGCAGTCGGCACGTCTCTTAAATATCTTTGCGGCGGGCCTGGCGCCGCATTCCTGTGGGCGAACGCGGAAACCGCCCAGATGTGCACACCAATGGATGTTGGCTGGTTTAGTCACGAGGATCCTTTCGAGTTCGACATTCACAATTTTCGGTACGCAGACAGAGCAATGCGCTTCTTCGGCGGCACACCGTCTATCGCCCCCTTTGCCGGCGCAAGCAGCACGCATTCCCTTTTAAACGAGATTGGAATTGAGGCCATTGAATTCCATAACCAAGCGTTACTCTCACGCCTTATCGACGCCGTCCCAAAAGAGACCATTTTGTCCATGACCGTGAATGGTTCGCGCGGATCATCAATTATCTTAAAACCGAAGGATGTTGACGCCTCTACGCACGCGCTTCAAAGCGCACATGTTCACTTCGACACCAGATCTGGCGGCCTTAGATTCTCCGTACACATCTACAACAGCGAATCGGATATAGACACCCTCGCTAAACTTCTTGCGCCGCACCTGTAGCGAAAGTCAGATAGCAAGATCCAACGTAATCGGTGCGTGGTCCGATGGCTTCACCCAACTGCGACATTTCTCATGGATAGTCAGCCCGTCGCGACCATTTTTCAGTGCGGCATTTTTTAACGCTGGGCTTACCCATATGTGATCAAGCCGTCGTCCGCGGTTGGAGGCGCGCCAATCGCGTGAACGATAAGACCACCAGGAATACAGTTTCTCAGAATCGGGAGTTAGCGCGCGGGCAACATCGATCCAGTTATGGGCGGTCAGGATCGTTTCAAGATGTTCAACCTCAACCGGTGTATGAGATACGATTTTCAGGAGTTGCTTATGTGACCAAACGTCATTTTCGTGCGGCGCTACATTCAGATCACCAACGAGAATACGTTTTGCTTTGTCTTTTCCGCCCATTGCAGAAAACCATTCCGCCATCTCGGTCATGAAGTTCAATTTGTGATCAAATTTCTCGTTCGCCTCCCGATCAGGCTCATCGCCGCCGGCGGGGATATAAAAATTATGAATTCGTTCACCGCCGGGCAGAGTCGCTGCAATATGGCGGGCGTCATCGTTATCGCAAAATCTTCGCTTTTCAACGTCCGAAAGCGGCGTGCGCGATGCTATAGCGACGCCATGATATCCTTTCTGACCCGCCACAGCCAGATTGGAGTACCCGGCCTCAATAAATGCTTTGGCAGGAAATTGGTCTTCCTGACATTTAATTTCCTGCAGACACAATACGTCTGGCGACTCCTGTTTAAGAAAACTCACAACATGGTCGATACGCAGACGGACGGAGTTAATATTCCACGTGGCGATTTTCATTTGAAAACAACTTTACCTGATGAGAATGGAAATGGACCGGTAAGGCTCTCGTATCCGGAGGCGAATGACCTCTGTTCCCTATGATTGGCTTTGTCACCCGTCAAGAGTATGGCCTTGGCTTAATTCCGCCATCGCGATTGTACAAAGCCGCAGTTCTGCGTATTCACCAGATCGATGGATATCCTGGCCTCCTTTTCGCCCGATGGCGTCACCATGATCGAAATGCTGGCCGTGATTATGGCCAGTTTTTTCACGGCGGCGCTTACGGCTGCGTTCGGCCTCGGCGGAGGTCTGGCCTTGATTGGCATCATGAGCGCAGTCTTGCCCGCGGCGGCCGTCGTGCCTGTGCATGGGGTCGCTCAACTCGGCGCCAATGCCAGCCGTTTTGCCCTTCAGAAAAAGAACGTTGTTTGGCCGATCGTCGTCTGGTTCTCGGCCGGTGGCGTTTTGGGGGTGGCGGCAGGAGGAAACCTCGCCATCTCGTTACCCGCCTGGGCGCTTCAGGCTGGCGTCGGCGGGTTCATTTTGTACACACTTTGGGGGCCTCGGCCATTCGCGTTCACACCGGGTAGAAAAACATTTTTTCTAACCGGCGCCGCGGGCGCATTTCTAACCATGTTTTTCGGAGCGACCGGACCGATCGCAGCGACCATGCTTTCAGCAACAAAGCTGAAGCGACTCAATCTGGTTGCAACCCATGCGGCCTGCATGGTGGCGCAGCATGCCCTCAAAATAGCCGCCTTTGGCTTTCTTGGATTCGCCTACGCAGATTGGGCGCCATTAATCATCGCGGTGGTTGTTTCCGGATTTCTGGGAACAGCGCTTGGCACGCATTTGTTACTCCGTATGCCGGAAGTCATATTCAAACGCGGGTTCAAATCGGTCCTGACAGCAATCGCTGTCTATCTGTTCGCCGCCGCTTTGAGTTCGATTAAAACAGGTTGAACGAACTGCCGGCGACGCCAACCGGCCACCGGCCAAATTCGAAAAGACGGAATTTGGCCGCAAACGGATGATTTTCCGCGTCAAAGTCCGAATCAACAGCGGCGATCAGCGCCAGGGCCGCTCCGTGCGCCGCCTGAACAGCCGCCCCGACTGCAAGTCGACGTGACCCTGCATCTTCCATGTCCCAAAGGAATGACGCTTGTTCCATCGCCTCTTTGGCTGGCTCTGACACCTGGTTGGCAATTAAAGTCATCCCAACATGCAGCCCGTCTTCGGACAGGAGGTCGAGTGCACGCGCCGTCAAATCAGCGCGCAAAAGCTCTTCCGCCTCCCACGCCGGGCTTTGCCAGTCGAGACTTTCTGCAGCGTCTGCGGCATCTTCCCAGTCAACGAGAATAGCAACGCCAGCATCTGGATAACCAAGCCCGGTCAGATACGTCTCGGCCACCGCACGCGCGCCGGCCGTCAGCGGCTCGCCCAAATTAGCGAACCACGGAATACGATCGAGGGACCGCGCAAATCTGCTCAGCCGAGAGAGAGCCGGGAGTTCCCGCTCAAGATCTTCAAGTTCTTGTTCGTCCATCACCAATGCCTCGCCGTGAACTCAGGGTCATACCGCAGACCTTATCACTCAGCAAAAAAGCGCCCGGTCCTCGTTAAAGAACCGGGCGCCAAGCTGCGCTGTTGCGCCTTACGCCGGGAGGGGATAATCCGGCGACGCGATTGGTCTGTGAGCCTGCTAGCGGGGGGGCAACGCCGGCTCAATGAATTCACCCATCGCGCACTGTTACATTAACGCATCACATTGGAACTATTCAATCCCTTGTGGGAAAAAAGCTTGCCTGTGGCCGCAAGGCAAACCGCCAAATTGTCAAAGTTTTCTAATTTTTAAGGAATTTACCGCCGGCATCGGGCGCTCGGAACAGGCTGTTGGCCAGACGTAGCCCTTCCTGGGCATTTTCCAGGGTCACCACCGTTATGCCATTTTGGACGTCTCGGACGACCCATTGCTCCAAGGCAATCTCAGGGGCGCGCATAATCACTGTCAGCTCGCCCTCAGTCTCATCATCGGAAGATGAAAACGTCACCGCAGCCGTATCAACGCCCCTATCAACAGCAACCACCCGCGCTTCATCGAGATCCAGTTTCTTGCTCAAAAGAAACTTTAGGGGTGTTTTCTTGGTTGGATAGGAATCGGTGGTTTCGAGCGCTTCATCACGCACATACACCATGCCGCCATTCGCGACGATTAAAAGCGGCGATGGCTGGTCGTACTCAAAGCGCAACATGCCCGGACGGCGCAGATAGAGCCGTCCTTTCGTAACAGCCCCTGACGGAGCAATCTGCGTAAATTCGCTTTGCAGCGTGTCCAGCCCCTCAAGATAATCAATCAAGCGTCGTGCAACCGATTCGTCACTTTCTCCCTCAAATACGAGTGTCGATATAGGCGTTTCCGGAGCCGAAATAATATCTATCGCATCTGACAACGGCTCGATGACAGCGTCTGCCTGCGTTTTCGGCGGCTCAGCTGGCGCGCTTGCGACATCGTCCATGGGGAGGGGGCGCGCCGCCATAGCTGCATCGATACAAACAAATGACATGGCGGAAAGAATGGCGATATTCATAAACGCTCCCATTTCGGCCTGATCGATGCGCAGGACCTACGCTTTCCACATATCTAGTTTCAGGCCACGGCGAAAGAAAGGCCGGATGCGGGCTGAAATGCGCCGCCCTGGCGCCTAGTGTCCCGAATCCGAAGTTCGTTACATAATTCGCAGCACGCTCAAGACGAACTTCGGATTCGATAAGGACACTAGCAAGTTTATGATTCTAGTGTGGTTTTGGATTTGAAATTCGTTGTGAGCAAGCTGCGAATTATGTAACGAACTTCAAATCCACCACACTGGAGCCTGTTGAGATTCGTGCAATGTGTCATCCCGGACCCCGGATCAAGTCCGGGGCAGGCTGTTACAACCGTCCGAATTCCGTAAGGAATTCGGACGGTTGTTAGATCCGGGATCCAGAATCGCTTGCTCCGTGCACGCCGCTCTGGATCCCGGATAGCTCAATTCGCCAACCAAATCAAAGATTTGGGGCAAATTGGCTTCCGGGATGACATTTCTTGATGCTTTGAATCTCAACAGAC
>JAJFFW010000031.1 GCA_021776435.1 Parvularculaceae bacterium
GGTGGAAAGATAGCCGATCCAAGATAAAGTCTCTCGATGTTTGGCGAGGCTGCCTGTCAGCGCTTCGTAAGCGGGGCATCCCTGCTCGCCAGGGGGTGTAGAGATCAAAATAGCATTGGCGTTTTCCAGAGCGTCATCCGCTAAACCGCTGGTTGCCAAGAGAACCGGATGAACGCTTTGCGCTTCAAGCGAGACAGCTTGTTCAGCGTTTCGCGCGGTCGCATCGATGGACCACCCTTGCGTCATCAGCAAGCGCGCCAGCGCACGCGCCGTATATCCACATCCAAAGCAAAAAAGCCGGTTCGCCATGATGGCCTTTCACGTTCGTAGATTTGTTATCTGGACAGGGTGCGCGATCGAGCCCACCTTTAAGGTCATGTACAGGCTGTTTGTCGCGCTTTCCATCCCTCCGGCTGTCATCGAGCGATTAGAACAGCTTCAGTCCGGAATTAAGGGGGCCCGCTGGCGCCCGCGGG
This sequence comes from Parvularculaceae bacterium, assembly GCA_021776435.1. GTDB lineage: Bacteria > Pseudomonadota > Alphaproteobacteria > Caulobacterales > Parvularculaceae. The sequence goes on from JAJFFW010000031.1 coordinate 477, forward strand.
AAAATTTTCATCTGACGCTGCGTTTTATCGGCGATACTGATCGTCATGGATTTGAAGACGTGCGGTCGGCGCTCGCCACGGTCGCGGCCTCTGGTTTTGAGCTTCAGCTTTCAGCCCCCGGTTTTTTCGGTGATCGCAAACCACGCGCTGTTTGGGTTGGAGCAGCGACGTCACCGGCGCTCGTGCACTTGCAGTCGAAAATAGAAACGGCGGTGACATGTGCCGGATTTCCCGATGACCAACGTAAATTCACACCCCATGTTACGCTTGCCTATCTTAAAGGCGCGCGGCGAGATGATGTCGCTGAGTTTTGCGCCGCGAACGGATTATTCTCAACTGCGATGTTTCCAGTGGAAGAATTTCACCTCTATTCTTCGTGTCTAGGGGGACGAGCCAGCCATTATACGATCGAAGAAACTTACGGGCTTTCGTCTTCGATGTGATTGCCCGGAATTGGTTGATTGCAAAGTGCTGTGCTCCCCGATAACTTTGCCATATGATACTACAGTCCGGCCTTGAGACGAAAAGATGGGCTTCAAAATAAACGGACAGAATCAGTTGCCCACTAGTTGTCAAACATGTTTGGATGCTTTTAGTATCTCTCGAGCATAAAGCCTTACCATTCGACGTACTGATAGTGTATTTTTAACTCTATGTGGTTGAACCAATCGATGGCTAAATTTCTTCTCGCCGGGGGATATGACGAAGAGTCAGACGAATTTTCGCAGGAACTCATGCAGGAATTCGTCAAATGTCTGGCGAGAGAAATTATCTCGCAAAACCATATTCTTATTGGCGGTGCTCAAACCGTGCTTGATGCGGATTCTGCGTCAGCCGCAAATGAAATGTGCATATCGAAGACCAATTCCGGCGACCTAAATTTCTCGCCTGAGCACCGCATTAGGTCGTTTGTTGACCCATCTGTAACACCGTCTCATGATTTCGGATTTATCGGACATTCAGAACAAAAAGATTGGTCTTTGATAGGTAGACGCTTTTTCATTCCGGAGCCGATAGATGAGGCAGATGCAATTATTTTTGTTGGCGGATATGATGGCACGTACCGTGCTGCGAATTGGGGTAGGCTTGCCAGCAAACCGCTTATTCCTGTCGCATCTTTCGGAATGGCGTCTCGAGACATATTCAAAGATGAGATAGAAATGTTTCATGAGCGTTATGCAGAACGGCTCGATAAACAAATATATGCGACATTAAATCGCGTAAAGTCCACAATCGTTGATGAGCGCTTGGAGAAATTTGCCGCGTCAGTCGTGAATATCGCAGAACGGCTAGTAACGCCAACAGATGTTTTCATTATTATGTCCTATTCGGACCGCGAAGACCTTGTGGATCGCCCGGATGATTTTGCATCTGTTTGTAACGAATTTGGATTTACGGCGAAGCGAGGCGATCAGAATATGCCGGCGGATAGAATTGTCGAACATATATATACATCTATCCGAAAGTCTGCATTCGTAATTGTTGACGTCACTGAACCGAAGCCAAACGTTTATTATGAGCTAGGTTTTGCTCGTGGACTGGGGATTCCAGTAATTTTAACGGCCAAAGAAGGGACTGTATTACCATTTGATATTTTCGATTTACCCGTGCATTTCTGGTCAAACAGTAAAGGGTTAAAGAGAAAACTTAGGAGTTATATTGGAAAGCTAGCAAAGGATTTTGGTCGAGTTTGAATTTCGGATCAGCTTCTCCACCTCATGCCTGCACTCCGGTTTGTGTGAACGCCGTCTTCACATGATAATCTTCGGTTCCCTCTAAACACCTTATCTCGTTGTCCACGGTGGGCGCAAGCCAATATCAAAAACGAAGTTGTCCGCTTACTAATTAATTTCATCAATTCGTAAGCATAAATTTCATATAATGCCGCTCCCCGTGACGCCGAGAGGCCAGCCATTATACGATCGAAGAAACTTACGGGCTTTCGTCTTCGATGTGATCTAACAGGCCTTTTGCGCCTGCTTCGATAAGGTCCAGCACGTTTTCAAATCCTTGCGGCCCGCCAAAATAGGGATCTGGCGTCTCGCGTATTTCGGTGTCGGCGAAGTCGAGGAACAATCGAATGTCACATTTATGATTGGGCGGTGCGATAGCCAATAGATCTGTCTGATTTCTCAAATCCATCGCGAGCAAATAATCAAATTCGTAAAAATCTGATAATTCAACCTGGCGTGCGCGTAGATGAGAAATATCGTAACCACGGCGGGCGGCGCTCTTGATCATACGCGCGTCAGGCGGGTCGCCCACATGCCAGTTGCCGGTTCCTGCACTTTCTATATAAAGCTCGAGCCCGCGATTGCGGGATACAGACCGCAAGACGCCCTCCGCCGCGGGGGAACGGCAGATATTGCCGAGGCAGACAAACAGAACCCGTTTCATAATTTTCTCGCCGCCGGTGACGCGGTCACTTTTATTTGCGCATGAGCTTCTTATCTAAACGCTTCGCACGCTTTAGAACAGGCGGCGCGGGCGAGCGAATTTCTATCGCGGCGCCCGGTTTTTGAAAAGGATCAAACTGCATGTTGCTAACATCTTCTTCAGTCGCCCGAGCGACGATCGGGCAAATGTTTACTGCGCTTGACGGCATCCTCGCCAAAGCCGCTGACCATGCTGAAACGCAAAAGATTGAACAAAGCGTGCTCTTGAACGCTAGACTATACCCGGACATGTTTCCTCTGGTTCGTCAGGTGCAGATCGCCAGCGACATCGCTGCTCGGGGTCTTGCCAGGCTTGCCGGTGAGGACCCATTGAGCATGCCAGACGAAGAAACGAGTTTTTGCGAATTGCAAGCCAGGGTCGCGAAGGCGAAAGCCCTTCTCCAGGGCCTCTCGGCGGAAGCGATCGACGCTGACCCTGACGCGGACATCACCTTTCCCGTTGGTCCTCAGACCATGACGATGAAACGACAGGCTTATTTTTTGAATTTCATACTCCCGAACGTCTATTTTCATGTGGCGACGGCCTATGACATTCTACGTCATTCAGGTGTGCCGCTCGGTAAGCGAGATTATCTTGCTGTCCCGGCCTAAATTTTGAGAACTTCAGCGATGCGCCGTATTGTCGTTTTGACGGGTTCTGGTATTTCCGCTGAATCCGGTATCGCGACGTTTCGCGATACCGGTGGCGTCTGGGCGAAATACGACTTTCGTGAAGTCGCGACATCTGAGGGTTTTGCTGCGAACCCGGATCTTGTGCATGAATTTTACAATCTGCGCCGCCATGGCTTAAGGGCGGTCGAGCCAAATCCAGCGCATTTCGCCCTGGCCAAGCTCGAGCGTGAACTGAAAGTTATTGGCGGTCTTTTGACGCTGGTCACGCAAAACGTTGATGATTTGCACGAACGATCGGGATCACAGAACGTGCTTCATATGCATGGAGAGCTGTTAAAATCGCGATGCGGCGATTGTGAAGAGACATTCGATCAAACAGATAATCTTAGCGTTGAAACAAAATGCATGTCATGCGGCGCGATTGGCGCCATACGCCCCGATGTGGTCTGGTTCGGTGAAATTCCGCGCCATATGGGCGAGACTCTCACGGCCATAGAAAAGGCCGATCTGTTTGTCTCGATCGGAACATCAGGCGCCGTCTATCCGGCGGCAGGGTTTGTCGCGGCGGCGCGGCGCGCCGGCGCGGCCTGTATCGAGCTTAATCTCGAACCTTCCGAGAACGCCTGCCTGTTCACGGACAGCCGCTACGGCATGGCCGGCGAGATCGTGCCGCAATGGGTCGATGAAACGTTAGCGGGTTTCGCCTGACAACGCCTCGATGACCGGGCATGCCGGATCATCGCCGCCTTCGCACTGCGCAACGACCCGCGACAAGGTTTGTTCCAGGCGTTTCAAATCGGCGATTTTCGCGCGGACGCCCTCAAGATGCGTGCGCGTCAGCGACATCACTTCGCCGCAGCTCGGCTCGTTGTCATTGAGGCCGAGCAGCGAGCGGATATCAGCAAGTGAAAATCCCAGCGCCCGGCTGCGCTTGATGAAGTTCAACCGCCGCGCCGCATCAAGATCGTATGACCGGTGCCCGCCTTGCGTCCGGGCCGGCGCCGGCAGCAGGCCGATATGCTCGTAATAGCGGATCGTTTCGATGTTCACGCCAGTGTGACGGCTGAGACGGCCGATTGAGAAATTTTTCTCACGCATGGGGCTTGAACCTGTAGTCACTACAGATTGTAGCTTACGCCCATGAACGAGGATCAGGCAACGGACAAGACGAAAAAGACCGGCGGGTTATTGGCGGGCGGCAGCGTGCTGACGAGCCTTGCGAGCCTGATTGGCGCCTCGTGCTGCGTCTTGCCGCTCGTCCTTGTAAATCTGGGGCTGAGCGGGGTGTTCGTCGCGCAATTGGCGGTCTTTGCGCGCTATCGCGATTATTTCATGGCGCTGGCGCTCGGCTTGATTGCCGCGGCGCTTATACGCGCCTTCTGGTGCGGACGGCGGCCGAGCCGGACCGTTCTGATCGTGTTATTGGCGTCGCTCGCAATCGTGATCGGCGCTTACGTCATGCCTTCTTTTGAAGGCCAGCTCGTCCGAGCGCTGTTTAACGGATGAAGCTGTGCAGTCCACGGAGATAATTGAGATCACTATGCCGACACAAAAAATCGCGGATAGAAAACAGGCGATGATCGCGCTCGAATCTACGCTGACCTGCCCGGAATGTGGTCATCGGTCGAAAGACAAGATGCCGGCTGATGCGTGCCAGTATTTCTATGACTGCAAAAACTGCGGCGCAGTGTTGAAGCCGAAGCCCGGCGATTGTTGCGTGTACTGCTCATATGGCGACGTCAAATGTCCGCCGATCCAGACGGGCGATGCGTGCGGCGCCGGCTGATATTTGGCAAGGAGCTGATGATGTCCAAGGACCGCGATTTATCCGCCCGGCCGGTTCCCTTTCTAATCAGTTGGGGCTTTCCCATGCTCGCCGCCTTTTCGACCAATTTTATCGCCATGCCGATCGCTGCGGCGACTCTGATCTGGGTTACTGCATTTGCCTGGATGGGTCTTGGCTGCGTGATCAATGCGCGCCGCTGTCATCGCCGGCATTGTTATTATTCCGGCCCTGTTTTTCTTCTGGGCGCAATCGCTGTGGCGCTGGTCGGATTTCGTATCATTTCGCTCGGTCCCGACGGGTTTATCATGGTTGTCTGGGCGACGTTTGGCCTGGTGGCGTTGACTTTCGTTCCGGAACTGATCTGGGGCAAATATGCCGGGAAACAATCTTGATCGCCAAGGCCGGCTTTTATCGTCGCCGCCTTGATCACTGTTTCTCAGTCAGCGCACCATAAAGGTCTGGTCTGCGGTCGCCGAAAAAGCCCCAATCGGCACGCGCGGCTGCGATTTTATCAAGGTCGACGGTGGCGGTAATGAAGCCGGATTCGACTCGATTCATTTCTGAGAGAAGATCACCGCCATCATCACATATAAAGGACGACCCGTAAAAAATCTGTCCATCCTCGTCCCCAACACGATTGGCGGCGCCGACGGGGACAACATTTGAAACTGCGTGCCCAATCATTGCGCGTCGCCATCGGTCGCGTGTATCTAAAGCAGGGTTTTCAGGTTCTGAGCCGATGGCGGTTGGATAGAGCAAAAGCTCCGCGCCTTGAAGCATCATTGCGCGCGCTGCTTCCGGGAACCACTGATCCCAGCAAATGCCGACGCCGATTTTTCCATTCAGCGTGGTCCATGTCTTGAAACCGGTGTCGCCAGGTTTGAAGTAGAATTTTTCTTCGTATCCGGGGCCGTCGGGAATATGACTCTTGCGATATACACCCAAAAGAGAACTGTCCGCATCGATCATAACAAGCGAGTTAAAATATTCTTGTCCCGCGTTTTCAAAAATCGAAAGGGGAAGAACGACGTTTAACTCACCAGCGAGGGGTCCCAACTTTTGAATGACAGGGTGTTCTTTGTATGGATAGGCGTGGGCGAAATGCTTCGTCTCTTCACTCTTGCAAAAATAAGGACCCTGAAACAGCTCTGGCGCAAGAATGAGTTTGGCGCCCGCTTTTGCCGCCTCCCGGATCAAACCTTCAACGCGTGCAATATTGCCTTCCAAATCCGGACCGAAGGCATCCTGAATAACAGCAAAACAAAGCAAGCGGGCCATTGTCTATCCTAGAGTGTCTACATAATCAGATGCTGCACGTGAGCGTTGACCCATAGCGGCGGGTCCCTAAACATTCAATCCGCGTCAGCGTGTTCGCGCCGCCAAGCGGGATAAAGGAGAAATAGGATGACGACGCTCGATGTCTACTGGTCATTTCGCAGCCCCTATTCCTATCTTGCGGTCGACCGCCTTGCGGCGATTGAGGCCGAATATGCGGTCGATTTGCGGTTCCGTCCGGTTCGCCCGTTGGCTCTGCGCGAACCGGATTTTTTTCAACGCGGCAGGGCGCAATTTCTGCCGTATCTCCTTAAAGATGTCCTGCGCGAGGCTGAGCGTCTGGAAATTCCTATAGCGATGCCGCGCCCGGACCCTATTTCCATGAATATGGAAACCGGCAAGGTTGCGGCTGATCAACCTTTGATGGACAGGCTGATGACCCTTTCTGTTTCCGCTGTTGAAGCAGGGCGGGGTTTTCCTTTTGCGAAGAGCATATCAAAACGAATTTGGGGCGGTGGTGAGAACTGGAACGAGCCCCAGATGCTTTCCGAGGCAGCGATCGAAGCCGGTCTGACACTCCCCGCCCTTGATGATTGGGCGCGCGATAATTCTGATCATATCGCATATGTGATCAAGCAAAACGAGACCGAACAGCTCAAACATCACTGGGGCGTGCCGCTCATGGTCCTCCATGGAGAGCCGTTTTTCGGTCAGGACCGCCTTGAGGCGCTGCGCTGGCGGCTCGATCAATTGGGCTCACGACCTAGCTAGCGGCATGGACGCTCGCGTCAGAACTGGGGTAGGATTAAGCGATTCACCATGCGGGCGGCATGCGAATTGTGAAAAGGGGGGCTGAAATGACGCACCGGGCTTTGATTATGACTGCAATACTTGTGACATCGGCATGTGCGACGATTTCTCCACGCTCCCGGGTGGAAGGAAGTTTTTTGGAATTTGGCATATCGCCCAAACGGGCGGATTGCCTCGCGGGTGAACTTTCTGACCGTCTTGACCGTCAGGAATTGTCAGACGTGGCGGAATTTCTTGACAATATGAATCGCGCATCATCCGCAGGCGGAGCCCTTGATGCGTTGTTGAAGATCGATAATCCGAAGGCCGCTGCTGCGGTCGCGGGCGCCGGGATTTCTTGTGCGTTTGGAAGTTAAAAATCGAGGTATAAGAAAGATGCGTGGGATGCGTGCACTATTGATTGTCAGCGGCGTTGCTCAAGTGTTCCTCCTATCCGCTTGCGCGCATCATCCGATACCTGAGCAAATTCATAAGAGCGCTACTACGCAACGTATTCATGACGGTTTCCTGGAACTTGGCGCATCGGAAAAAAAGAGCGCTTGTTTTGCTGATGTGCTTGCGACGCGCCTTGATGACGGTGCGGGCGATAAAGCGGCTACTGTTATCGAAACAGCCCAATCAAAAAAGGAAATGCGGTCAGGCGTCATGGCGGCCGACCGAGAAATTCGGCGCGCATTTATCGCCGCTAATATGCGCTGTTCCTTTGCGGGTTGATTTGAGAGTATACACCGTAAAAATGGATTGAATTCATGATTGATGGCAGCGCAAAGGCGCCGTTTGCGAATGTCCGCGACGCGTTTCAACAGAATTTTGACGATGAGCTGGAGCTTGGCGCATCGTTCGCCGTATTTGTGGATGGTGAAATCCTCGTCGATCTGACTGGCGGGTTTGTCGATAGGGCGAAAGAAACGCCCTGGACGGAAGACTCTATCGCTTGCGTTTACTCAAGCGGGAAAGCCGTGCTCGCGCTTCTTATTGCACGCGCGGTTAGCGATGGTTTGATTTCTTATGACGCGCCAGTCGTTGATTATTGGCCTGCGTTTGGCGTCAATGGTAAAAAAGACATAACCGTTGGCGCATTGCTATCGCATCAGGGCGGGCTATGCGGCATCGCTGATGAAATGCCGCCGCAGGAATGGCTCAACTGGGGGGCGATTACAGCGCGCCTTGCTGCGATGGCGCCGCTGTGGCCTCCGGGTTCGGCGAATGGCTATCACCCGCTAACTTATGGATTTCTCGCCGGTGAACTTTTGCGGCGCGTTACTGGACACACGCCGGGTGAAATGATCCGCACCGATTTCGCCGATGCGCATGGGCTGAGCCTTTATTGCGGTATGAAGCCTGAAGAGATGACCCGTGCCGCCTTTATGCCCAAACCTCCTCGAGCGCCCGACCTCGGTGAAATCAATCGCTATACGGAACTCGCTTTCCTGAAACCCTGGTCGGCGCCGGCGAGTGTGTCGCGTGAGGACTGGATGGCGGCCGAACTGCCTGCATCGAATATGCACGCGAATGCACGCGCCCTTGCAGAAATCGTTCACCCCTTCGCCAATGGTGGTAAATTTCAGGGTGAGAAAATCCTATCATTATCGGCTATTGATCAAGCGCTCGGCGAACGCATACACGGTGATGATCTTGTTTTACCCTTTCATCTTTCGTGGACGGCCGGACTCTTACGCAATACCGGCGGTCATTTCGGCCCCAATCTGAGTGCTTATGGACATGCTGGTTTTGGGGGTTCCTGTGTTGTCATCGATCCGCAAAATCGCTTGAGCGCCTCCTATGTTATGAACAAAATGTCGCCTTATCTTGTCGGGGACCCACGCGCGTTGCGATTGATCGACGCGGTCTACGCGGTACTCTGAACGTCAAACTGTATTCGACGTTTATTGATCAGCGATGTGCGGCCGCTAGAAGGAAATTCTTAGGTCAAAACTGAAGACAGCCGGTTGCGGATAACCCGGCATGACTTTGCTCATCGCGCGCGCCTCTTCCATGTCATGAAGGCGTAGCGCCGTATCAGCTCGCGCCCGACGCGACACAGCAAGCACTTCAACATTACGATCACCGATCATGAAGGCTGTTAAGGTCTTTGGCTGTGAGCGTGGAACGAATGCACTATCTGCGAGTGCAGGGGCTGCTGCTATGCAGCCAAACGCCATAACGCCGACAAACGCATGTGTCCTCATCACGACCTCCATGTGCAATCACTTGGACGTGAAGGATCGTGATTATTTCTAACGAAATGTTTTCGCGATCGTCTGGTTTTTATTTCAATCTGTTAAGTGTAACTCGGTCCAATTGTCATGAATACCGTCTTTTGAGCCAGTCAATCAGGTGTGTGTTGATCTCGTCAGGTTTTTCCCAGGTTACCCAATGCCCGCAACCGGGAAGAATTATTTTTTCTAGATCCGGGATCAGCGCCTCCATGCCCTCGGCTGTTTCGGGCGGGAGGAAAAGATCAAGCTCGGCACCGACCCATAATGCAGGCGCCCGCACGGTTTCATCTCGACCTTCCATGAGAGACCAGTTTTGATCAATGTTGCGATAAATATTGATACCACCATGAAAACCAGATTGCCGATAGGCGGCCTCATAGATTTTGAGATCATCCGTTGACAACACCAAATCATCAGTACGCAGTTCGTTACTTTTTTCGAAACGCGCCATCAGGTCAAATACACCGGGTATGAGTCCTGGCCACTGATCCCTCGGAACGGGTTTTCGAAAGACCATTCGGAAGAAGCGTTCGATATCGTTTTTAAAAAGTCGCTCAGGCGCGCCTTCCTCCTGAAACCGGACGAAGTAGTGACGGTCGCTATAGCGTTTTTTGATAATCGTGAGGGGAGGAACAGGCGCGCGCGGATGGAGCGGCGTGCAAAGGGAAATCACTCCGGCGACGCGATCCGGTTTTAATTGCGCCATGCCCCAGACAATTGCGCCGCCCCAGTCATGGCCGCAAAATACGGCGCGCTCCAGGCCAAGCGCATCGAGAAGCGCCGCGAGATCGTCAGTCAGAACGCGCATATCATAGAGATGTTTATCGTGCGGCGCTGAAGATCGCCCGAAGCCTCGCAGGTCAAGCGCGATCGCCCGATAGCCCGCCGCCGCCAGCGCTGAAATCTGGCTTTTCCAAGAATAAGCGATCTCCGGCCAGCCATGAACAAGTATCACGGGAGGGCCAGAGCCTTCTTCGTAAACCGCAAGTGAAACGCCATTGGCGTCTATCATCAGGGGAGGAGGAAAATCTGCCATCCACCCAAGATGACGGTTGCGCATAAGGCGGGCAAGAGGCAGATGCGGTTATTCTCTGCATAAGGTGCTTCCTTTGTATGTCGTTGATAGGATAAGCCCTAACCCATGATCAAAAACTCCTCACCTGATGACGCCGCCCAACCGCGCCCAGCTCCGGAAGGCTGGTCACTGCAATCGCATCTGGGCACTTTCAGTGGGCATGTGGGGCCGTTCTATTTTCGTAAAGAAGGGCCGGAGCCGGGAATTGGGTTTTTCGCCGAACACCATCACGCGAATGAGGGCGGTCTGGTTCATGGCGGGGCGCTTTTGACGCTTGCCGATATGTCGCTGTGGGATATTTGCCGTCGCCAGATTGGATTTTTCAAAGCGGTGACGGTCACGCTCAACGGGGAATTTGTTCGGCCCGGAAAAATTGGTCAGTTCATTGGCGCCAGCGGCGAGATGGCGCGCGCCGGCAAAAACCTGCTTTTCGCGCGCGGATTAATCACCGGGGAAAGTGGAACGCTGATGAGTTTTTCCGGAACCCTTAAGCGCCTTGACTGATGCGGGCGCGTTTTTCGGCGCGGTTCGCGCGCACTGCGTCAAAGCTGAAAACTGCGAGGGCGATCCAGATTGAGCCAAAGCAAATGGCATGTGCGAGCGTGAAGGTCTCCCCGTAATAGAGGGCAAAAAGAAACTGCATGGTTGGCGCCATATATTGCAGGAATCCTATCGTCGACAAACGAAGCCGACGTGCAGCGAGTGCGAATAAAACCAACGGCAGGACGGTCACAGGCCCTGCAAGAACAAGTAAAACGTCCGTCTCAAGGTCAGCTGGGCCGAATGAACCAGAGCCCATGGCGCTCAGCCACAAAAGATAAAGGAATGCGATCGGCGCCAGTAAGCTGGTCTCGATAAACAAACCGGGCATGGCCCCGACTGGCGTTGTCTTGCGGACATATCCATAGGCGGTGAAGAGGGCGGCGAGTGTTATGGCCGTCCACGGAAAAGCGCCGGAGCCGATTGTCAGCACGATCACGCCGAAGGTCGCCATTCCAACAGCAATGATCTGGGCGCGCCTCAATTTCTCTCCCAACACAAAGACGCCTGCAGCCACATACATCAGCGGATTGATGAAATAACCGAGGCTCGCTTCGAGTATGTTTTCCTGTGCGATCGCCCAGACATAGATCAACCAATTGCCGGCGATCATCAGCGCCGAGAGGGTGAGCATGAGTAGAACTCGCCGATCAGAAAATGCGGTGCGGACTTCAGGCCATTGTTGGCGCAGCACAATAAGGATGGCGCCAAAAGGAATTGACCACAGAATTCGGTGAGCGACGATCTCAATAGGCGGAACGTGGCCAATCGCCTTGATATAAGGCGGCATCACACCCCAGAGGAGATACGCTCCAACGGCGCACAAAAGGCCGAACCGCAGGGCGGCGTCGGCGTCTTTATGCGATCCGGAGTCGGGCGCGTTCATGCAGCTTTATCGATCAGGCCGCGATTGATCAGAAGTTCTGCGATCTGCACCGCGTTCAGCGCTGCGCCCTTACGCAGATTGTCGGAGACGCACCAGAAGGCCAGACCATTTTCAACAGTAGGATCAACCCGAACGCGGCTGATGTAGGTGGCGAAGTCGCCAACACATTCGACCGGCGTCACATAACCGCCATCCTCGTGTTTATCGACGACGAGAATACCAGGTGACTCGCGCAGCAACTCGCGGGCCTGATCGCCGTCGAGTGGTTTTTCGAGTTCAACATTGATCGATTCCGCGTGGCCGACAAAAACCGGCACACGCACGCACGTCGCTGTCAGCTTGATCTTAGGGTCGAGAATTTTTTTCGTCTCGGCCATCATCTTCCATTCTTCCCTCGTGAACCCATCCTCCATAAATGTGTCGATATGGGGGATAACGTTAAAGGCGATCTGTTTGGTGAAGATTTTGGATTCCGGCGCGTCTGTGACGAACATACCCTTCGTTTGATTGAAAAGTTCGTCCATGGCGTCTTTGCCGGCGCCGGACGTTGATTGATACGTTGAAACGACAACGCGTTTGATGGTCGCTGCATCATGGATTGGCTTCAATGCGACAACAAGTTGCGCCGTTGAACAATTCGGGTTTGAGATAATGCGCTTTTTCGTAAAGCCCCTGACCGCCTCGGCATTGACCTCCGGTACGATAAGCGGGACGTCCGGATGCATTCGAAAATGGGAAGAATTGTCGATGACGACAGCGCCGGCGGCGGCGGCTTTGGGAGCCCATTCTTTGGCGATTGATCCGCCCGCAGCGAAAAGGGCGATATTGACCTTTGAAAAATCAAAGGTTTCAAGGTCAAGGCATTTCAAGGTCTTGTCGCCGAATGAAACTTCACGCCCGATCGACTGGCGCGACGCAATCGCATAGGCGTTTTTCACAGGAAACAGGCGTTCAGCGAGAATCGAGAGCATCTCCTGGCCGACAGTGCCGGTCGCGCCGACGATTGCGATATTGACTTCCATGGCGCGCTCCTATGTTGCGGTCGCGAGAAACGATCTTATCGCCATGGTGTCAAGCCGGATTGCACGATTGCTCAATGTGACGGTTTTGGTCCGATCCATGGCGCGGGAATTAATCGCGTAGATTGCAGATAATGATCGCTTTGACTTGCTCAAGGGATGAATTCCATGCTCAGCCTTGCCGTCTTGCAGAACCTCGCAATCGCAGTGGCGCTCGGGTTTCAGACAGCATTGTGAACGCGGCGGGGTCAATCGCAGCACACGCAATTGGGAACATTAAAACTTATCCCCGGCGGTTAAAGCTGCGCTAGGATTAGCACATGCCTTCATTGCGTGTACGGCGGTGCACGGTATAAGGCGACAAACAACCCCGCTGACAAAACAAAAGAGCAGACCTCATGAACATTCACGAATATCAGGCCAAACGACTCCTCAAAGAATACGGCGCCCCCATCGTAGAAGGCCGGCCGGTCTTCAAGGCCAATGAGGCGGAAGCCGCCGCCAAGGAGCTGCCCGGACCGGTCTATGTGGTGAAAGCTCAGATCCATGCTGGCGGGCGCGGCAAGGGCAAGTTCAAAGAACCCCAGGCTGGTGACAAGGGCGGGGTGCGCATCGCACATTCACCCCAGGACGTAGCGGATTTCGCGCGTCAGATGCTCGGCAATACTCTGGTCACCAAGCAGACCGGCCCGAACGGCAAAACCGTTGGCCGGTTATATATTGAAGACGGCTCGGATATCGAAACCGAGCTTTACCTCTCGGCGCTGGTTGATCGCGCCTTGGGGCGGATCGCCTTCATCGCCTCGACCGAAGGCGGCATGAATATCGAGGAAGTGGCGGAAGAAACGCCGGAGAAAATCGTCACCGTTCATATTGACCCGGTGACTGGCGCGATGCCGCATCATGGTCGGCGTATCGCGCAGGCCTTGGGACTTTCCGGCGGCCTCGCCAAGCAGTGCGGCAAGCTGGTCAACACGCTTTATGCGGCGTTCACCGAGAAGGATATGAGCCTGCTTGAGATCAACCCGCTGATCGTCACCAAGGATGACCAGTTGATTGTTCTCGACGCGAAAGTGGGTTTTGATGAAAACGCACTGTTCCGTCATCAGAATATTCTCGATATGCGTGATGAGAGCGAAGAAGACCCGCTGGAGCTTCGCGCCTCGGAATTTGACCTTTCCTATATCAAACTCGACGGCAGTATTGGCTGTATGGTCAACGGCGCCGGGTTGGCCATGGCCACCATGGACATCATCAAGCATTACGGGGCCGAGCCCGCGAATTTTCTCGATGTCGGCGGTGGCGCCACTACGGAAAAAGTCACCGAGGCGTTTAAGATCATCACCTCCGACCCTGGCGTCAAAGGCATTCTGGTGAATATTTTCGGCGGCATCATGCGTTGCGACATTATCGCCGAGGGCATTATCGCGGCGGTGAAAGAGGTCGGTCTAAAAGTACCGCTGGTCGTGCGCCTTGAAGGCACCAATGTCGAAAAGGGCAAAAGGATTTTGTCCGAGTCCGGATTGGCGATCACCGCCGCCGACGATCTTGATGATGCGGCAAGGAAAGTTGTGGCGGCTGTGGGGGGGTGAGAGCTGAACGAAACAAAGTGGGGCGTGAAATGTTTAAAAAGCTGTTTTTTTTGGAAAACCGAACGACCTGAAACTGATGAACAACTTGATAAATTACTTCAGGAGGTCGGTGAAGGAAGATCAAACGTCTGGCGTTACAATCTAGGTGTTGAATGTTTTGAAGATGGCGTCGATCGAAAACGACTTTTCTCGTATGCCTTTCATATGGGATTAAAGGAGAAGCTTGTTACGATCGAAGGGCTACACAATGCGTGGAAAAACTTTATGCCAGGGGCTGGGGATATAGTTTTTGTAACGATTAATGCAGGCGAAAACATGTATGACTTAGTGGCAATCTGTGATGTGTTGGAGCCTGCCGTGCAAGGCGCTACTTCGGATGGAGCTGGGTATGTTTCATGTGATGTTGAGTTCCTTTACAGTTTCAGTGAATTTGACGGAGGTATGCCACGTATCAATGCCTTAGGAGTAAATCCCAAAGGGAACACTAATTTCCATCGGATAATAGCATCAGATGCGGCCAGGGCGCTCTATCATTCATCTGCGTTAGATGAGAATCAAATTATCAATGTATTGATGAAGTAGGTGATTGTTGTTTATTTCATCGTTAGGCGGATCAAAATTTACTTTTCTTTATTCTCTTCGTGTGCGCTGGGAAGCTGCAACGTTTAGACCACTCACTTGCGTCAATTCCACAGGCGCCTTTGTAATGAGGTCGTCGTCCTCTCCTGTCATTGCCGGGCTTGTTCCGGCAATCCAGCAAATGCATGGACGAATAAGCAGGTCTCAATTCACGCCTGGATCACCGGGACAAGCCCGGTGATGACAATCTTGTTTGATCTTATCATCGTGCCGCGCTTTTAAGGCGTCTCTTTTAGCCGGACTTCTAGATGACAACACCAACCGACTTTACCTTCTTCCATTCCCTTCGTGTGCGATGGGCGGAGTGCGACGCGCAGGGCATCGTTTTTAATGTCAATTATTTTCTCTATTTCGATGTGGCGATGACAGAATATATGCGTGCGCTTGGGTTTCAGGGCGAGGACATGTTGGAATTCTTCACGGTCAACGCGCAGGCCGATTATCGCGGCTCGGCGGTTTTTGACGATGAGCTAGAGGTCGGCGTACGTTGCGCCCGGGTTGGAGAGAAATCAATGACCTTAATGCTGGCGATCTTTCGCGGCGAGACGCTGTTGACTGAGGGCTCGCTGACCTATGTCCATGCCGAACCCGGAACCAAAAACACCAGCCCATTACCAGAGGAATTCGTCGCCCGCGTGCTTACCTTCGAAAAGACCCCGCCCGTCAAAAAATCAGCCTGATCGGCCGGGAACACGAGTGCAGGATCAATTCTGTCGGGCAGGCGTCTCAGGCTCGCCATTTAGTGATCCAAGCCTGTTGCTCATGGTGCTAGGCGCGCTTATGACCATTCACGCAATTTGAAAATTCGCCGGAGTGCAAAGTCATTATGTCCATTCTCGTCGACAAGAACACCAAGGTTATCGTGCAGGGCCTGACCGGCAAGACCGGCACCTTTCACACCGAACAGGCGCTGGCCTATTTCGGCACCGGGATGGTCGGCGGCACGCATCCCAAAAAGGGTGGCGAAACCTGGGTAGGCAATGTTGGCGATGGCACCGCGGAGCTGCCGATTTTCACCACGGTCGAGGAAGCCCGGGCCACAACCGGCGCAAACGCTTCGGTCATCTATGTGCCGCCTGCAGGTGCAGCGGCAGCTATTGAGGAGGCGATCGACGCCGGT
>JAJFFW010000032.1 GCA_021776435.1 Parvularculaceae bacterium
GACGCCCTCCATCACATTGCCGAAAACATCTTTTGAAGGATCGAGCTCCGGCTCCTGCGCCAAATACCCAACCTTCGCGCCTTTGGCGGCGTAAGCCTCGCCGTTAAAATCCTTGTCGACGCCCGCCATGATCTTCAAAAGCGTCGATTTCCCCGAACCATTGACCCCGACAACACCAATCTTGGCGTCCGGAAAAAACTGCAAGTGTATGTTTTCAAGGATCTTTTTACCGCCTGAAAAGGATTTCGAGAGGTCCTGCATGAAATAGATATATTGATATTTCGCCATGCTTTTCGTTGATCTTTCTGGTTGATTAGAATTGGGTTTTCACGTCGGCGGGGAAAATTGGAGACGCGTCTTATCGTGCAATTACTGGCAATTCAACGCAGATGCTGTTTTCGGACGGCGCGCTCATGCTTATATTAGGTGAGATGGCGGCGCAGGCAGCCAGTTGTGGATGTATGAGATCGGGTTGTTTTGAAAGGCGGGGGCTGAATGTCATATGTAGCGAAAACGCTTGCGAGAGGGGAAGAGGTCATCTTTCGCGCCAATTTCAACTGGACCTATTCGTTGTTCCCAACTGTATGGTTCAGTATTGGAATGGCGTCGCTGGCTATGCTGGCGCTTATTCAATTTGCCGCTGGCTTCTCTTTTGAAGGCAACTACGTTGTCGCCTGGTGGAGCGCCGGGATTGGCGCGGCCGCCGGCACGCTCATATTGCTTACGCATTTGGTCATTCTGATGACTACCGAAATTGTCGTTACAACCTATCGCTTCGTCTACAAAGTCGGATTGATCGCCAGAAAGACGCAGGAAGTCAGCCTGAACAATATCGAAGAAATTACCTTGGAAGAAACCATCCTTGGGCGCTTCTTTGGTTTTGGGAAACTCACCATGCGCGGCACCGGCGTTGGCGTGATTATCCTGCCGAGTATCGACAACCCAATACGGGTTCGCAAACACATCGAGAACGCCAGAGCGGCTTTACGTCAAGCCCGCAAAGCGCCAATCGTTAGCGATGATAAAGAGGACTAGAATCAAATGCGATCAAAGCGACGCACGTATTTTACTCTCATTTATAGAGGTCTCGCCGTTTAATCCGAAACCGTTGAACGCTTCTCGCTCGGCGCTCTAACCAAACGAAGCCCTGATGATCGCCTCAAGCCCGTCGCGATCCACACCGTCGAACATCGCCTTTTGATCGCTATCGATGTCAAAGACGGCGATCAAGTCACCATGGGCGTTGATCACCGGCACTACGATCTCCGATTGTGAATTGGCGTCGCAGGCAATGTGACCGGGAAAGGCGTGCACATCATCAACGATCCGAGTTTCACGTGCGATCGCAGATGCTCCGCACACACCTCTTCCGAACGGAATTCGCAAACAACCCAGCGTGCCTTGATACGGCCCGATGACAAGTTCGCCGGGTTTTTCCGTATCAACGAGATAAAACCCGGTCCAGAAATAATGATCGAAGGCGTGGTGGAGAATGTTAGCAACCGTCGCCATTCGCGCGATGAGGTTCGACTCGCCTTCCAGCACGGCGGCGATTTCTTTGGCGGTCTCAGTGTAACATGCTGATTTTTCGACTGCGTTCATAAGCTCATACATCTGGCGCCAATACGAGAATTACAAGCCCCAGAACAATGACAAGCGCACCCACCAGAACGGCAGGGCTAACCCAGCCCGCCCCGGTCAGACCTTCAAGGAAAATGATATAGACCGGCGTCAGATACCCGTAAGCGATGGCCTTACCCGCAGGGATACGCAGCGCCGCATATTGAAGGAGAAAGAATGTCCCAGCCGTCGTGAAGACAGCAAGATAGGCAATGGCGATCCAGACAATGGAGGGCAGCGCCAGCCAGTCCGTCGCAATTATTTCCGGGACTGCGTAAACCACTATGCAAATGCCCGTGGCGGCAAGTGTCCAGAAGGTAAAGGCCAGCAACGGTTCGCCGCGACTAAATTTCTTTACCAAGGGCGCATAAGCGCCGTGCGCAGCGACGCCAAAGAAATAGATAATCTCTCCCCGACCGACATCGAAAGCCATCATGGCAGCGGCATCCCCGCGAAAGATGACCCATACGGCGCCAGCCGCTGCGACCAAGAGACTGACAATCACAATGGGTCCAGATATCTGGCGCATAAACAAGAATCCGAATCCGGCGCTCATCAAAGGCATCAACGTGAAGACCGCGCCAGTGGAGACTGGGCTCGTCACTTTCAACGCCACAAACATGGTGACGAAGTAAAAGCCCATCAGCGCGCCGAGGATAAAAAACCGCCAGATTGCTGTCGGCTTCATCAATGAAACGCGCAAGGACGCGGGAGTAAAAAAATGCGCCGCGAACCCCATGAGGATTACAGCGATCAAAAATCGGATAGCATTCAAGGCGCCAGATTCGATAAATGGAGTTGCACGTTTGCCGATCGAAAAAGATCCGGCGATCAGAAGAGCAAAGAGCGCCATCGCAAGATGGCCGCGCAATTTTTCTGATCCCGTCGCGTGGGTGTCAGCCGACAGAGGCGGCCTTACATCGTTCACAACTCTTGATCGCCTTACTGTCCGACCCGGACAAAGAATGTAAGCGCCGGCAGATGGCCTATGCGCACTTCAACTTTATCACCGATGGTTAATGGCCCGACACCTTCCGGCGTGCCGGTGAATATCAGGTCTCCCGCCTTCAGTTCAAATTGGCGCGAAAGTGCAGAGATAATTTCGGGCACGGTCCATAGCATTCTTGAGAGAAGCGAATCCTGAAGCGTTTTTCTATTCACTATTGTCACGAGCTGTGAGTTGAAAAGGTCTCCCGCCTCATCTGCTGGCAAAATATCACCAACGGGTGCGGAACGATCAAACGCTTTTGCGCTATCCCACGGTCCGCCCGTTTTTTTTGCCTTCGCTTGATGATCACGCCGTGTCAAATCGCATCCGGCGGCATAACCGAACACATGAGAAGATGCGTCAGACACATCAATATCAGCGCCGCCTGAGCCCAGGGCGACAACGAGCTCACCTTCAAAATGAAGATTGTCTGTGGCCGGTGGATACGGTATCGCGGACCCATTCAATGCGATAGCATCAGCCGGTTTGGTGAAAAACACCGGGGACGCCTCTTTGGGGTCGCCGCCCATCTCGCGCACATGCTCAGCGTAATTTCTACCGATACAGAAAACACGTCTGACAGGGAAATCTCCACTCCCCTTGACGGGCACGGATGGCTGTGGCGGCGGATCGAATACAAAACTCATAAAGCTTCCCGGAATTTGGCGCCCGGCTCAAAAATACCCTTCCCAGGCACAAAGTTCATTTCAAGACGAACGCCGTCTGGATCCTCAAACAATACAGAGTAATATCCCGGCGCCCACGGCCCTTCCTCCAAACCATGAACAATCTTCACTCCCTCCTTTTGGAGATAGGCATGGAGTTCTTCAACGCTGGCTCGATCCTTCGCGCGAAAGCAGAGATGGTGAAGGCCAGCGCGTTGCTGATCGAATCGATCGCCTTGATGTTCGGGTGAGGGAGGGCGAATACCGATCGCCGTGCGTCCGCCCACCCCATACAGGAACTCATCAGTGTCATTGACGATCGTCAGTCCGAGAACCGGTAAAAGCTTTCTGTAAAACGCAGTCGACGCCTTGAAATCACCTGCCGTCAAAATAACGTGCGCCATGCCGTTGATTTCCACGAAAAAGCCTCCCTTAATTAGCCTTTAAACAGCTGTTTTTGCTCACAACCCGCATCTTCGATGCTGGGTGCTGTTCGAGTAAAGGACCTGCCCGTGTAGGCCGGCGTTCAAATCCGCCGCCGCAATTCGGGCACACGCCTTTCAACTTTAGCTCAGCGCATGACGGACAGAAGGTGCATTCGAAAGAACAGATGCGCGCTTCCGCCTCCGGAGGAAGGTCTTTGTTGCAGCATTCACAATTCGGCCGCATCTCCAGCATTCTTCACCCTACAAAATTTTCTGCCCGGTCTTATCCCAGTCGGCGAGAAAAGCGTCGATGCCCCTGTCGGTAAGGGGGTGTTTGACCAGCGTATTGATGACCGAAGGCGGCACAGTCGCAACATCAGCGCCCGCCAACGCACAATCGGTTACATGCTGAGGCGAGCGAATCGAAGCCGCCAGCACTTCGGTGCGGAAATCGTAATTGTCATATATTGCACGAATGGTACGGATCAGTTCCATGCCATCAGCGCCGATATCATCAAGACGTCCGAGAAAGGGCGAGATAAACGTCGCGCCCGCCTTTGCAGCGAGGAGGGCCTGATTGGCGGAAAAACACAGCGTCATATTTGTGTCGATCCCCTCGCCCGTCAGTGCACGACAGGCTCTAAGCCCATCCATCGTCAAGGGCAGTTTGACCGTCACATTGTTCGCGATGGCGGCGAGTGATTTGCCCTCGATTATCATCGCCTCAGCTTCCAATGCGGTGACTTCGGCGCTGACCGGCCCGTCAACAAGGCTACAAATTTCGGCCACCACTTCGCGAAAATCACGACCAGACTTCATGATGAGGCTTGGATTGGTCGTCACCCCATCCACAAGGCCTGTCGGCGCTAGTGCTGCAATGTCTTCAATATTGGCGGTATCGACAAAAAATTTCATGAATTCCTCCTGAATAGATTCTTTATGGGCCGACCACACCGATAATCAGGTGGAGAGCATCCTAGGCGCGACTCAGCGGCGCGCCAATTGCGCCAATTGCGCCAATCGCCTCGCTTGCAAAGCCAATCATGAAGCAGTTGAAAATATCCACTTCCGCCGTTTTACACTTGATGGATGTATTATCTGCAAAAGGGCTTGTGTCAAAGCCGCGAGCTTGTGATATGTGTCAATCTTGTGCGGGGGCGTAACATGCCCTCTCGCTTTATCAGTTTGTTTCTAACGGCGATTTTGCGCTTAGGCTCTCGTCGTGGAGAGCCCGGTAAGCCCATGACAAAAACCGTTCCCGATCAAAATTCCATCGTTATCCGTTTCGCTGGGGATTCCGGCGATGGGGTACAGCTTCTCGGCAGTCAGTTTGCGGAATCTACCGCATTGTCTGGCGCTGATTTCGAGACCTTCCCCGATTTCCCCGCTGAAATCCGGGCGCCCGTCGGTACAACATTCGGCGTATCTGCATTCCAGATCAATCTCGGCGCACGTCACATTAAAACTTCGGGTGACGCACCGGACGTTCTGGTCGCTTTGAACCCGGCCGCGCTCAAAGTTAATCTGCCGAACCTGCCGAAGGGCGCGTTGATAATTCTCAATACCGACAGCTTTACGGAGCGAAATTTCTCGAAAGCGCATATCGAGAAAGATCCGCGCGAAACTGGCGAGCTGAACAATTATCAGGTCATAGAAATCCCGATCACCAGCCTGACGACGGAAGCCGTGAAACCCGTCGGTCTCGGGAAGCGCGACGCCGACCTTTGCAAAAACTTCTGGGCGCTCGGCGCGGTTTTGTGGATGTTTGGTCGTGACCGTAAGGCCATCACCGAATGGATTAAAAAGAAATTTGAGCGGGCCCCACTTTCTCGCGACGGCAATATGGCGGCTCTTGATGCAGGCCATGCCTATGCCGAAACCGCTGAGCTTTCGGCTGAGATACCGCAGTTTGAAATCGGTGAAGCGCCGATGGAAGAAGGCGAGTATCGTTCCATCACCGGCGCGCAGGCGATGGCGCTGGGACTCGCCGCTGCTGGCGAACTCGCTGGCAAACCGATTCTCTTTTGCTCATATCCGATCACACCAGCCTCGCCGGTCTTGCATCATTTATCGCGCATGGGCGATCTCGGCGTCGCGACCTTCCAGGCTGAGGATGAAATCGCCGCGGCCTGCGCCGCCATTGGCGGATCTTATGGAGGATCGATAGGCGTCACATCCAGTTCAGGCCCGGGTATTGCGCTGAAGACCGAAGCCATCGGCCTTGCGATCGCCGCAGAGATTCCACTTGTCGTCGTCAATTCTCAACGCGGCGGTCCGTCTACCGGCCTACCCACCAAAACCGAACAATCCGATCTTTATCAGGCGATTTATGGGCGCAACGCTGACGCGCCTACCCCAGTCATAGCGGCCGCCGGCCCTAGCGATTGCTTCTACGCAGCTATCGAAGCGACTCGCATTGCATTGCGGCACATGACGCCAGTTTATCTCCTGACCGATGGTTATATCGCCAATGCATCGGGTCCATGGGCGCTTCCGGATATGGACGCAATGGACTCGATTAATACGGTCGCTCCACCAAAACCGCCAAAATCAGGCGACCCGACGGATCTAAAACGCGCCATCTGGACA
This sequence comes from Parvularculaceae bacterium, assembly GCA_021776435.1. Taxonomy (GTDB): domain Bacteria; phylum Pseudomonadota; class Alphaproteobacteria; order Caulobacterales; family Parvularculaceae. The sequence goes on from JAJFFW010000032.1 coordinate 6,288, forward strand.
CGTGATCCGGAGAGCCTGGGTCGTCCCTGGGTCACACCCGGTATGAAAAACCTCGCCCACCGAATTGGCGGTATCGAGCGCGATATCGAAACTGGCGACATTTCCTATGAGGCCGACAATCACCAAAAGATGAGCGAACTGCGCGCCAAGAAAGTCGAAAGC
>JAJFFW010000033.1 GCA_021776435.1 Parvularculaceae bacterium
GTAAACAACGAGGCGAAAGGTTTTCAGCGGGGCGACACGGCAAGCGCAGATGCTTCGCTGCAATATCGGCTGTTTCCAAACCAGATTTCCGAAAGCAGCGGCGGTTTCCTGTTTGGCGTCCTTGAGGCCAATGTCACTTACCTTGATGAGAATCGGCTGGCCGGAATCGTCGACCCCAATTCGGGCGGCGTTCAGGTTTTCCTATCACCCGGCGTTCAATATGCGGCCAAACGCTGGATTGCTGAAACCGCGATTAGAATTCCTGTCGTGAATGATCTAAATGGTTCAGCGTTGGAGCCGGACTATTCAGTTATCGCCAGCCTTCGGTTAAACTTCTAGAGAGGAAAATAAAATGATCAGAACACTGTTAATATCCATCGGACTTATGTTCGTCAGCGGAGCCGCCATGGCCGCGGATGTTCAATATGACCTTCAGGTTGACGGTATAACATGTCCGTTTTGCGTGGCCACGTCTGAAAAAGCCTTAAAGAAAATTGAAGGTGTCAAAACCGTATCCGCCAATCTGGAAACGGGTGTGATTAGCGTGTGTGCAGATGAATCAGTTGTCTTTACAGACGAGCAGTTAAAGAAGTTGTTTCTCAATAAGGGCTTCACATACAAAAGCATGACAAAGCATGACGGTTGTACGATTTCTCCAAACGAAGCCGCTGAGTAATGAGCGCCAAGAAGACAACGGTGTTAAAGGGATTAGAGCAAAGCAGGTGGGGCTGGTTGCTGCTTTTTACTTCAACGACTACGCTGATCTGCTGTGCATTGCCGATTTTGCTCGTATCGGTCGGATTCGGCGCCGTATCGGCGGCAATGTTTTCAAACATACCGTTTCTGGTTGATCTGGCGCATCACAAGGTTTGGTTGTTTGCGGGCAGCGGCGGCATGCTCGCGCTTGCTGGCTGGGCGCTCTACCGGCCCGGACGCACATGCCCCACTGACCCTGTCTTGGCGGCAAAATGCGAAACGGCTGACAGATGGAACAGAAGGTTTTTCAATGTCGCCGCGGGCATATGGGCGATAGGTTTTACCGCCGCCTATTTGTCGTTACCGTTTTTGGATCTTTACGAGAAAATTTTTGGTGGCTGATGGAAAGCACCCTTTGTAAATTGCGACAATCTTAATTGTGCGTCTCCGAAGCGGTGGACTCAATTTCGAAGTCCGAATTTCGCTCCACACTGAAATATTTCGCACCGTACAAATTGTCCGTAATTCAGGCGATGCCAGAGCTTGCTCCAGGGCTTACGCGCAAACGTGGTATCGCCAATCCCAACTTGGTGCGTTCTGCAAGCCCAGTGCGGTCAAGGGCGAATAGGGCGGCAGGCCGCCCGCCGGCGCGCTGGCTGAGGCGATTCGTGCGCTGAACAAGACCAGATTGTTCGGCGCTGCGGCGGAAATTCTGTTTGTGAAGCTCAAAACCCACAATCGCCTCGACCGCGAGCTGTAATTCCAGCAGCGTGAACTCATCCGGCATCATCTCAAATATAACCGGTCGATATTTCAACTTGCCGCGCAGCCGGCCGATGGCGGTTGCAAGAATACGCCGATGATCCGACGCCATGGCGGCGCCAATCTCGCCTGGGGAGGGTTCATATCCTTGGGGCAGATCGCGCCCCGCATTTCGGGCATCCCGCCACGCTTCGGCGACAAGGCCCGCATCATATATCAATTCATAACGATCAAGCGCCCGCTCTTCCAGCCATCCCGCCTCGTCAAGACCAAAGGCGAGAGCGAGCCGCGCGGCGCGCTCGCCCCGCTCGTTGGCCGCGCCCCGCCTCGCCCATCTGGCAAGCGCTGGCATGATGCGTGTGGCGAGAATGCTGGGTTCTCCTGCACGCCATTCTTCCCAGGGGAAGAATTCATACCAGTTGCGCCATGCGGTGTCCGAAGTTGAGACGGCTGCCGGTTCACTCGCCAGCGCCAGATAGCCGACCGAGATGATGCGCGCGGCGCTGTCGCCGCCGGTAAGCGCGGCGGCCGGCGCCTCGCGGCCTTTGTCGCCGAAGGTATAGAGCTGCTCGACATAGCCAAGCGCGACATTGGTTTGCCGCGACACCCAGTCTCGAAGGCCGATTTCAAAAGTACGGTGGCGTGCCGGGTCGAACGGGCCATAGGGGAGAGCCCATAACTCGTCCGCGCCTCTCACACATAAGACTTTGGGATGCGCTCCATCGACAACGGCGAGAACGGCGTTGAGTCCGATCGCAACAGGTGCGACGGCATTTGGGGTCTCACTTTGCATAAAGTGAGTTATGGAGGATTCAGGCCGCCAGCGGCAAGGTAACAATCGGCGCGGTATCTGTCGCGCAGGCGGGGCATAAATCTTCGATCGCTTCGATCATGCGCCCTTCTCGTCCGAGCAAATCGTCAGCTTGAGAAATGAGTTGGAGACAAGGGTCGGCGTGCGGTGCGGCAGCACGCAATGCTTTGGCGATCTCTTCTTCGGATCGGTCAGGCGACAGCAGACATTGAATCACGAAAGCCGCAGCCGTCGAACGAGAAACGCCTAGGTGGCAGTGGATCAAAATATCACCGCGCCGATCCCAGGTGTTTATAAGATCGATCAGCTTTTCCGCTCTGGCATTCGCCGCCGCCCTGAGCTCGGCCGCATTGCGGGTTTTCTCGACGCAAAGCCTTGTGTGACGCGTGCGCGCAAGGCCGGGAAATTCAGGCGCGATGGCTTCGGCGTCGAGAATGGATATGACCATCGCCGGGCGATAGCGCGCGAACGCCTCGTGGGCGCAGTCAAGGGAGGTAACGATAATCATGATCTTATTGTGCGCTCTCATGGCTTCAGCGTGAAGGCCTTTGTCATCACGCCCTGTTGATCAGCCGGTCACTTTCTGGCCGGTAGTGCCGTTAACTCTTCGCTCAGCGCTTGATACTTTTCCAGATATTGCTTTTGAGCCTCTTCGGTAGAAGCGACGTTGAGCGTGATCAGAGATACTCCGCGCGGGCCGCCAAAAATCTTACGGGCCTCACTGGTTTCGAAACCGGCCAGTTGGATGGCTTCGAAAAAGGCGCTGGCCCGATCCGCCTTTTTAATGGTCTTTTCGATACGGATAGGCAGGTCTGCTGGGAGACTAAAACGCAAATGGATTGCCTGCTGCAGGCGATGCTCAATACTTTTGTAACCGTCTGCCAATGCGGCCTTAAATGGGCTGATCATGTCGCCTATCACGAATTCCGGGGCATCGTGGAGCAGAGCTGCGAGACGCCATTTCGCAGGCCAACCAGGATGCAATTCTTCGCAGAATTGTTCGACGATGAGAGAATGCTGCGCAACCGTGAATGGTCGTGGACCTATGGTTTGGCCGTTCCAGCGTGCGACGCGCGCCAGCCCATGGGCGATGTCTTCGATTTCGATATCGAGCGGCGAAGGGTCCAGAAGATCTAACCGGCGTCCTGAGAGCATTCTCTGCCAGGCGCGCGGTGGGGCTTGTTCTCTCTTTTGGGCTTTCGGCTGGCGTGGCGCCATGAGCGAGATCCTCATTCATCGAGATCGGAAAGCGCACCGCGTAACAAAGCGTGTCCACCGCGGCAAGGTCATATTAGATGTGTTTTCGCGATGAAACGCACTAAGCGCGCGCTCAACCGGATTGTGCAGTATCCCGCGCGCAGGCAGTATTACATAGTCGGTTGGTTGACGCGTTCGGTTCAATAAAGAAGAGCTCTTCAGGCTCGTTAAACGACTAAAGGGGGTCGTAATGACCACAGCAGATTTTGAAACAGATTCCGGTAAACGTCGCGGCAGTGGCGGTGTATGGTTTTGGGCGCTACTGATGTTGATCTTGGTAGTAGGCGGAGCATTTTCGGTTTTTGCCTATCAAAATGAACCGAGCTTGACGATGGTTGAGGCGTTAGGTGTTGGCTTTGTCGCCCTTGGCGCGGTATTTGTCGGTTTGATTGCAGCCGCTGTCGGCATTGTCGTTGGCTTATTCGGCGCGCTCATTGGGTTGGTCGCGGCCGGCGGCGCGCTCGCCGTGACGGCGTTTCTGATCGGTTCGCCAATTATTGCGATTGTCCTTTTTGTGCTGTTGATGCGACGGCCGAAAGCTACGGTTCAAGAATGTCCGGATACGTGCCCCGATCCGTCGGCGCATGAAGTGATCGAATAGAAATATTGTCGCGTTGAATTTTTTGAAAGCGCCTTAGCGATCATCATCACTGATCGTCGGCGGTCGGCCCTTGGGCCGACCGTTGTTTTTTGCAGTTGCGCTCGCCATTTTGCGGAAAGCGTAAATCACTTTAATCTTCCTTCCGGGTTTGATTCGTTCTGAATTCACGCGGGCTATTACCTCTGAAAACGGAAGGGGGGATCTATGTTTAAAGAATTCAAGGAGTTTGCTCTTAAGGGTAATATGGTCGATATGGCCATTGGTATCGTGATTGGCGGCGCGTTCGGCACTGTCGTAAAATCTCTAGTCACCGATATCATCATGCCACCGATTGGGGTGATGACGGGCGGCATGGATTTTTCGAATATTCGCCTGACGCTCAAGGGCGCGACCGCCGACGCCGAGGCCGTGGCGATGAATATCGGTCTGTTTGTCAACTCGATCATCGCATTCCTGATTGTCGCCTTCGCGCTGTTTATCGTCGTGAAGGCGATGAATAATTTGCGGAAAAAGGAAGAAGCGGCGCCGGCCGCGCCGACAGCGCCGCCGCGTTCCGAGTTGTTGCTCGAAGAAATCCGCGACGCGCTGAAAGCCCGCGGCTGAAGGCAGTATATTACAACCGCCCAGCGAGATGAAACTCGTCCCCTTGTGGGGGCAGGGCTGTCGTATATAGCTGCGGCTCGAGTGTTGCACCAGATACGCAGCGTGGCGTTCTCCCCTCTCCCGCAAGCGGGGGGAACCTGCCGTGCCTCTAATACCATGTTGCGTTGATCGTGACTCATTTTCCTGGATGTCATCCCGGGGTCGCGCCGTGAGGCGCGGAACCCGGGATCCAGAAAACTTAAGTCAGCAGGCTGGATTCCGGGTTCGGCGCTGGCGCGCCGCCCCGGAATGACAGGTATGGATATGGGTTCAGGTCAACGCAACTTGGTATTACATCCGTGACGCGCCAAAAACCAGCAAGCTAATCGCAAGTATTGGAACGATCACAACAGCGCCAGCAAGCAACGAATTCAGCAATGCTTTCCATGCGGAAAATTGTTGAACTTGCCCCAGCGCGCGCAAATATAAAATTACAGCCCAAATTCCGACTACGACCTCTATGACGCTTAAACCAATCAATAAAAGAGCCAGCGGCAAACTTTGATCAATTCGCGGCGTAGCCGACGTAAACATTTCATTGCCGAATACAGGCAATTCCACGAGCCAGACCCATGCGAGCCAGATCGCCGGCACATTCGCCCACGCTATTGCGGCTCTGATATCCTCAACATACGCCTTTCCGCCCAGCCACTTTCCTGTCCAACCAATCAGCGCTCCATAGACATAGAGCGAAATCAAGCCCGAGATTGGGCCGATAAAGGCGGCTACTAAAAGGATCGACCATAGGCCCATTTCATCGCCCATGTTTCTTGTGGAAGCCTGATTTAGTACGTTCAGAAAACCGCCGGCGATTACGAGCGGCGCCAGCATGCGGCCCGCATCCGTTTCTATTATCTGTTGAATAGTTTCGCGTGGCTTTACCCACCAGGAAAACCAAGGATTGAGAGATTCATTCATTCATTCGCCCCGTTAATACTGGATAAGATTTAGATCATAATTCGGAGGGTTCCGGCAAATCAGCTTGACCGGCGGCGCCCGGGCTGTGTGTGTGATGAACGCCCATTGCCGCGCCCGCGCAGCACGTCTATATCCGCGCTCCATGACTCCGCTCAAAAACATACGCAATTTCTCGATTGTCGCGCATATCGACCACGGCAAATCGACGCTCGCTGACAGGCTGATTCAGACCACGGGGGGGCTCACCAACCGTGAGATGAAAGAGCAGGTGCTCGACAGCATGGATATCGAGCGCGAGCGCGGCATCACTATCAAAGCGCAAACCGTGCGGTTGAATTATAAGGCCAAGGACGGCGAAGCTTATGTCTTGAACCTGATCGACACCCCCGGTCATGTGGATTTCACCTATGAGGTGAGCCGGTCGCTATCGGCCTGTGAAGGCGCGTTGTTGGTGGTTGACGCCAGTCAAGGCGTCGAGGCGCAAACCCTGGCCAATGCCTATCAGGCGATTGATGTTGACCTGGAAATTGTTCCGGTCCTTAACAAGATCGATCTGCCGGCGGCCGAGCCCGAACGGGTGAAAGCGCAAATTGAGGATGTCATCGGCCTGGACGCCTCGGACGCGCTGGAGATTTCCGCCAAGACGGGGATCGGCATTGACGAGGTTCTCGAAGCCATCGTTAAACGTCTGCCGGCCCCCAGAGGTGATGCGTCGGCGCCCTTGAAAGCGATGCTCGTCGATAGCTGGTATGACCCCTATCTAGGGGTCGTCGTGCTGGTGCGGGTTATGGACGGTTTTTTGCGTAAGGGCATGCGTGTTCGCATGATGGGTGCGAAAGCCACTTACATCATCGATCAGGTTGGGGTCTCGACGCCGAAGAAGACGCCGGTCGATGAGCTGGGGCCGGGCGAGATCGGTTATATCACCGCCTCGATCAAAGAGGTCGCGGACACCAAGGTCGGCGACACCATCACCGAAGAGCGCCGCCAGACCGAAACGCCGCTGGCTGGTTTCAAACCCTCCGTGCCGGTGGTTTTTTGCGGGATATTCCCCGTTGACGCTGCGGATTTCGAAGATCTGCGCGAGGCGATGGGCAAGCTGCGCCTGAATGATGCGAGCTTCGAATTCGAGATGGAGACTTCGGCGGCGCTGGGCTTCGGTTTTCGCTGCGGGTTTCTGGGGCTTTTGCACCTCGAAATTATCCGTGAACGGTTGGAACGCGAGTTCAACCTTGAGCTGATTACCACAGCGCCAAGCGTTGTTTATCATATTCATCTTTCAGACGGTTCGCTGGTCGAACTGCATAATCCTGCTGACATGCCCGATCCGGTGCGGATCGACCATATGAATGAACCATGGATCAAAGCGACGATTATGACGCCTGACGAATATCTGGGCGCCATCTTAAAGCTTTGCGAAGAACGCCGCGGCGTGCAAGTTGACCTTACCTATGCGGGTTCGCGCGCCATGGTGGTCTATGAATTACCGCTCAACGAGGTGGTGTTCGATTTTTATGACCGGTTGAAATCGGTGTCCCAGGGGTATGCCAGTTTCGATTATCATCTGCTGGATTACCGGGCTGGCGATCTCGTAAAACTGCACGTTCTGGTCAATGACGAGCCAGTCGATGCCCTGTCCATCGTCGTTCACCGCGACAAGGCGCAGTCGCGCGGCCGGTCGATGTGCGAAAAACTGAAAGACCTCATTCCCCGCCATATGTTCAAGATCCCCATACAGGCGGCGATTGGCGGGCGCGTCATCGCGCGCGAAACCATCTCTGCAATGAGGAAAGACGTCACCGCGAAATGCTATGGCGGGGATGCGACGCGAAAACGTAAGTTGTTGGACAAACAAAAAGCCGGAAAGAAAAAGATGCGCCAGTT
>JAJFFW010000034.1 GCA_021776435.1 Parvularculaceae bacterium
TCGAATGCTTGAGGTCCTGTCGCAGAGATAACAATCTCAGATCCCTGGTCCGCACCCAACATCAACAAACCCATAATTGACATACCACCAACAGTTTCATCGTCTTTCGTGACTTTGATTTCGGCGTCCCAGGAGCCGGCGACGGCGCAAAACCGTGCAGAGGCCCGAGCATGCAGTCCGCGCCGGTTCAATATGGTCGCTTTCGCAGAAATCGGGTCCGCCACTTATTCCGCCGTTTCGCCTGACAGAACCCAGGATGCAACATTGATGTATTTTCGGCCCGCATCATGCGCAGCCGTAACAGCCGCCGGCAGATCTTTATCCGCTCTGATGGACGCAAGCTTTATCAGCATTGGCAGGTTGATTCCCGCAACAACCTCAGCATTCGCTTTTTCCATCACCGAGATGGCCAGATTAGACGGCGTGCCGCCAAACATATCTGTGAGGATAATGACGCCAGCGCCCGTATCGACATCGCGCGCGGCTTTTAAAATATCATCACGACGTTTTTCCATGTCATCATCAGGCCCAATGCAGACCGCCTTAATGCGTTCCTGCGGGCCGACAACATGCTCTGCAGCGGCAAGAAATTCCTCCGCAAGCCGACCATGGGTGACCACCACCAATCCAATCATGGGAATCCCTTATGAAGTCTTCGAATCGTCGCTATCGTGCGCGCGCCACGGCGTTTGTCCACCCAAAATTGACCGAAGTATGAGTCTTACGCGTGCGGCCCCGTCAACTGTACCCAAAAATGGCCAAACCGGCAGCTTCACAGCTTGGCCGGATATCGCCCGTAATGGCGGCTCGGGCAGACGCTCTGGTGCGCGCGAGAGATCAAAACCGGCTGTTAATGCGCATTTCGATGTGGTTCTGACCGGAACCGGCCCAAACCCCCGTATTTCCAGTAACCCTTTAATTCGCGCCGGAGCCCGCGCCCAGAGCGCGCCTTTGAATGCTGAGACATAAACCGCATCATCTGCGATCAAAGCGGTGCGCGCCCAACGGCAATTCTCAATAAGAGCAAGCGCCAACGCAGATTTGCCCGCGCCCGATGCGCCGAGCAGCAACGCCCCGACGAGAGGCCCATCCGGGTCAATTGCAACGCCAACTGCGACGCCATGGATAAGGTCGTTTGAATTGGTCACGGTTTAAGGCGCCGGTAATTCGACAATGAATCGCGCGCCGATCGATCCGCTTTCGCCATTTTGCGGGTCCGCAAAACGGTTCTCAGCCCAGATCACCCCCCCATGAGACTCGACAATCTGACGCGCAATCGCGAGACCTAACCCGGAATTGGCGCCGAAATCGGTGCTCTTGGGTCTCTTTGTATAAAACCGTTTGAAGATCGCTTCAGTCGCATCAGCCGGAATTCCAGGTCCGTCGTCATCGACAATCAGTCTCAGCGTATCGGCATGTTCGACCGCAGACTCTAACCGCACACGAACCGTTCCGTCCGGCGGGCTGAATGAGCATGCATTGTCGATCAAGTTCCGGATCACCTGGCTTAATGCTGACGGCTGGCCAAGCATATAGACAGGAGATGCGTCCGCCTCCAGCATCACCTTCGCTTCACTGTCTTTTGCTATGGCCGCATACATGTCAACAATATCGGCAACAAGCTTTCTTAAATCAACCGCTTCACGGGATTGCCGCGCCAGTTCAGCATCGAGTCGAGACGCATTTGAAATATCCGTAATCAGGCGGTCCATGCGGCCAACATCTTTTTTGATCACGGACATCAGTTTTTCCTGCGCTTCAGGCGTCTTGACAATCGCTAAGGTTTCGGTCGCGCTGCGAATAGATGTCAGAGGGTTTTTCAACTCGTGCGCCACGTCGGCGGCAAAGCTTTCAATCGCCTCCATGCGAGCGTAAATCGCCTGCGTCATCGATCTCAGCGCAGTTGAAAGTTCTCCGATTTCATCCCGTCTGTTTGAAAAATCAGGAATGCGAGTGCGACTGGCGACAGTTATTCCCTCACGGACTTTATCGGCTGCGAAAGCAAGCTGACGGATCGGCTGAGCAATGGCCGCCGTCAAGAGCAGTGAGGTCAAAATTGCCGCGGCGCTCGCCAATCCGAAAAATGGCAATATCGCCAGGCGCGCCTCTTCCACTAGATCATCTATACCGCCGATTTCCGCGGTGACGACCCCGTAAATGGCCTGAACCCTGCGAATGGGAACGGATACCGACGCCACCAACTCTCCCTCTTCATTAATTCGCACCGATGCCGCCCCCCTGTCTTCAGCAAATGGAGAAGATGTCAGGGCATTGTTGAGTTCATCCTCAATCGACCGCTGCGCCGCATCGGTTCGATATCCACTGGAAAAGAGATTGGACAGCATACGCCCAAATTCACCCATTGCAGAATTCCAGAGCGCATCAGTCTGCGTTTTTTCGAGAGGCGGAAGGGTTTCGGCAACAACCCGATCCTCGCGCAAAACGACATCTTCAATTAACAACGCCGCAGCATCTTTTACAGGAGGGTCATCAAAGGTCTGAGGGGCATTATAAATCCGCACACGCCCCTCAAAACTATCCCAAACGCGATTGAAGACTTCCTGCACGTCACCTTGCACAAGCGCCAAACTGCAAAGCGGTACTTCTGCGCCAACACGCTCCAGGTCAGTCGCCTCTACTGGCTGACAGGAAGATTCGTCGATCGCAACCTGCGCCAGAACATCTGCGATGATCTGGGCTTGCGCTCGCACCCCCTCAAGCTTTGCCTCAACAAGCCCATCGCGATACTGCGTCAGCCCAAAAGACCCTAAAAGAAGAATGACGAGACCGATCAGATTGGCGAGGACAATCGTCAGCGTAAGCCGCGACGCCGAAATGCGCGCGCGCCGCCGTCGCCCCGTACCACCGCCATCTCTCATAAAGGATTAGCCGTCCTTGTATTTATAGCCGACGCCATAAAGTGTTTCGATTGAATCAAATTCAGGATCCACCATCCGAAATTTTTTCCGGACCCGTTTTATGTGGCTATCGATCGTACGATCATCCACATAAACCTGGTCATCATAGGCGGCATCCATCAGCTGGTCCCGGCTTTTCACAAAACCCGTACGCTGAGCAAGCGCTTCCAATATCAAAAATTCTGTCACAGTCAGTGTCACCGGAAGACCTTTCCAGTTGCAGGAATGGCGCATCGGGTCGAGGGTCAATTCCCCGCGACGAATAATTTTCTTCTCTTCTTCGGGGCTCGGCGTCACGCTGGCCTCGGCTCTACGCAGCACCGCCTTGACACGCTCCAGCAGAAGACGTTGCGAAAAGGGCTTTCGGATATAATCGTCGGCGCCCAGCGTTAAGCCAAGCACCTCATCGATTTCCTCATCCTTGGAGGTTAGAAAAATAAGGGGCAACGAAGAGTCCTGACGAATGCGGCGCAAGAGCTCCATTCCATCCATTGTCGGCATTTTTATATCTGAGACGACAATATCCGGCGGCGAGGCCTGGATGTCGGAAAGCGCCGAGGCGCCGTCCTCGTAAATTTTGACGATATGGCCCTCAGACTCTAGAGCCATCGAGACTGAAGTGAGTATATTCTGATCGTCGTCAACAAGCGCGATAGTCGCCATATTCATATTCTCCGGGTGATTCCAGTCTCTTAACTTAAGAGTTTCGGTCGGCAGAGAGAAGGCGTCGGCAAGGCGATTTTATGACCTCGCGGCCTTGGCCGCTTGTTCAATGAACTGAGCGAGATCAACGTCACGGTCAGACAGTCCCCCAGCGTCATGGGTTGTCAGAGTAATGTCTACCCTGTTGTAAACATTAAACCACTCAGGGTGATGATCGGCCTTTTCAGCCGCGATCGCAACGCGAGTCATGAAACCAAACGCTGTGTTGAAATCGGCGAATTTGAAGGATCTGAAGGCGGCGTCGCGCCCTTCTAACGGCCGCCAACCGTCAAACGACTTGAAGAACGCGTCTCGGGCGTCGGAACTGAGCTTCTCGTTCATGGCCTTTTCCTTAAAACGCGTGATTTTCTTTAGCCCCCATTCGCTCAACTGTCATGTTTGAGAAACTCTCAGCCTGCCTGCGACATTAATGCAATTGACATTCATTCTTAGAAACCTTAACAGAATCGATATTGCAAGTCATTCGCAACTGGGCCCACGCGGCCTTATGGGGCGATCCAGCGGGAAGATTACAAACTGATGAGTAAACATGTTTTCGGCGCGACGAGCGTTGTAGCTATTTGTGGGGTTTTATCTGGCGTTGCATGGGCAGAAGACATGCCGGACGCTCTAAACGCCTTACCCGTGATTGACGAGATCACTGTCTTCGGATCGGCCGGCGGCATCGACGAAGTGCCGGGCGCGATCGCTTATATCGATCAGGAAACGCTCGCGAAACAATCCTACACGGACATTTTACGCACGCTGCGCCGGGTGCCGGGCGTCAACATCGCTGAAGAAGATGGATACGGCCTCAGACCCAATATCGGGCTGCGCGGCTCCGGGGCGGACCGCTCGGCGCGCATCACGGTGATGGAAGACGGCGTTCCCATCGCGCCTGCGCCCTACGCGGCGCCGGCCGCCTATTACTTTCCCTATACTGGCCGGATCAACGCCGTCGAAGTGACCAAAGGAACGGGCGTCGTCAAATACGGACCGCGCACCACCGGCGGGGCGATCAACCTGTTTTCGACGCCTATTCCGGAAGAGAATTCGGCGCATGTCAATTTCCTTCTCGGCGATGACGACGGCAGGCGCCTGCACGCCTGGGCGGGTGGACGCTCGGACATCGGCCCGTTCGAAGCGGGCGTGTTGCTGGAAACATTCCAATATGATTCCGACGGTTTCAAGCGTATCGACCGAGGCGGCGACACCGGCTTTGACATTTCCGACTATGTGATCAAGTTCGGTCTTTATACAAAAGACGGCGCGCGTTTTCCGCAAAGCTTCGAGTTCAAATATCAGACCTCGGATCAGGTTTCGAACGAAACCTATCTCGGTCTGACCCGCGAGGATTTCGCCGAAAAGCCGAACCGTCGTTACAACGCTTCGCAGCTTGACCAGTTCAATAGCGAACACGAAACGTTTCAGGGGACATACTCCATCGACATCACCCCGAATTTGAACTTTAACCTTATTGGCTATCGCACCGAATTCGCCCGCGACTGGTTCAAACTGGAGAAAGTGAACGGGGTCAAAATCACATCGATTCTGCGCGACACCATTACATTCGCGGATGAGTTCGAGAATATTCTCGCGGCGCCGGGATTTGTCGGACCCGACGACGCACTGCAATTGCGTCACAATAATCGGGAATACTACGCCAATGGCGTTCAGGGCATCCTGTCTTATAAGACAGCAACGGGGCCGATTGACCACGCGTTCGAAGCAAGTTTCCGCTGGCATGAAGATCAGGTTGATCGCTTTCAGAATTTTGAAAATTTCCGCGCGGAAGACACATTGCTCCTTCGCACCAGCGTGGATCCATTGGGCAGCGATTCAAACCGCATCCAAGAAGGCGAAGCGCTTGCTTTCTTCTTCCAGGACAATCTCGACTGGGGACGTCTTCACGCAACTGTTGGCGTGCGGGTCGAGGACATTGATCTCCACCGGCGCGATTTCGGCAAAGCTGATTCTGACCGTACCGGCGTCAATCTGAAGACGCGCGACAACTCTCTTACCGCCGTCTCGCCAGCGTTTGGCGTCGTTTATGACGTATCAGATCAATTGTCCCTACTTGCTGGCGTTTACCGCGGTTTCGCACCGCCCTCACCCGGCAATGCGCAATCGAGCGAGGAAAAATCCACTAATTGGGAAGCGGGATTTCGTTGGGCCCATGCCGGCGCCAGTATCGAAGCGATCGGCTTTTTCAACGATTATAAAAACCTGCTCGGCACCTGCACCGAGTCAACCGGCGGCACCTGCATCATCGGCGATCAATTCGATGGCGGCGAGGTTGATATCTATGGCCTTGAACTGACCGCGACGGCCGACGCCTCCAGGTGGATTGACATGCCGTTCAATCTGCCGCTTTCGGCGGTCTACACGCTGACCCAGACAGAATTCAAAACTTCATTTGATTCCGGTTTCGACCCTTTTGGTAATGTCATCGCCGGTGACGAACTGCCTTACGTGGCCGATAATCAGTTATTCTTAACAGCCGGCGCGGAAGGGGATCGCTGGGGGATTGAATGGGCGATGTTTTATCAGTCCGAACGCCGCGCATTCGCCGGACAAGGGCCGATCGCCGCGAACGAGCTTCTCGACGCACACACCGTCGTGGATTTCTCTGGCTATGTTGAAATACTCGACGGCGTCCGCGTTCGCGGCAAGGTCGAGAATGTGTTCAATGAAGTCTATATCGCCGCGGACCGGCCTGCAGGATTACGCCCTGGCCTGCTTCGCGCTTTCTGGGTCGGCGTTGATATCGATCTTTAAAGACGCAAAACAGCGTTCGGGTTGAGCAGAGGCTCAACCCGCCGCATCGCGCTTGATAAACGTAACCGAGAATAAGGGTTCACCGCCGAAAAGGTCTTCCGGAGGCGCCATGCCTTCGATCATCTTAAACGTTCGCGGCGTGATGGACCCCTCCATTCGATAACCCTTTTCAGCCATCTTACCGCGATGAAATTCGAGCGCTGCGGCCGTGAATTCATGAGCAAGGATGGTGATGCGTTCGGAATCGTTCGACATGAGATAAGCCTTCTTTATTTCAAATAAGACCAAGAACCGTGCTGCATCGCAATATGGCGCTGGGCGGCAAGCTTGTCCATCGCGCTTCACAAAAATGACTGCGGATTTCCATCACCTCCGGAAATTCATTGCGCCTATGATCAAGCACAGAGTCAGTTCGCCTCCTCTACGGCCCTGTCACGTTGCGTTTATCCTGCATCGCGTCAAACGCCGCCCAAACCCCATCATTCCCATGCCATTCTCCGCGGGTCGCAGCTTTGGAATATTCGGTCGAGCGCGCTTCAAAGAAATTTGCGTGCTCGACACCGTTGAGTATTTCCGTCAGCCAGGGCAGCGGATGCTTTTCAACACCGTAGACTTTCGGCAGATCGAGTTGATCTAACCGCCAGTCGGCGATGAAGCGGATATACTGTTTGATATCTTCGGCAGTCATGCCCTCAACCTCGCCCATCTCGAAAGCAAGGTCGATGAACTTGTCTTCAAGACCCACGACCGTCTTGCAACAATCGACAATGTCATCCGCTACAGTTTTTGTGACGCAGCCGGTTTCATGTGCGAATGCATGATAAAGCCTGACCATGCCTTCGCAGTGAAGACTCTCGTCACGAATTGACCAGGTCACGATCTGACCCATGCCTTTCATTTTATTGAACCGTGGGAAATTCATCAGCATCGCAAAAGAGGCAAAAAGCTGAAGACCCTCGGTGAAAGCGCCGAACATAGCCAGCGTGCGGGCAATATCTTCGTGTGAATCGACGCCGAAAGTTTGCATGTAGTCATGCTTGGCGGACATTTCCTCATATTCGAGAAAGGCCGTAAATTCAGAGTCCGGCATGCCGATGGTCTCAAGCAAAAGCGCATAGGCGGCGATATGAATCGTTTCCATATTGGAAAACGCCGACAGCATCATCTTCACTTCGGTCGGTTTGAAGACGCGCCCGTAACGCTCCATATAATTGTCATTCACCTCAACATCCGATTGCGTGAAAAAGCGAAAGATCTGCGTCAAGAGATTTCGCTCACCGTCGGACAGCTTGTTCGCCCAGTCCTTACAATCCTCACCCATCGGCACTTCTTCCGGCATCCAGTGCACTTGCTGCTGGCGCTTCCAATAGTCATAGGCCCAGGGATAACGGAATGGCTTATAACTGTAGGACGGCGTCAAAAGACCAGGAGAGGGAGCTTTGATGAGGGAAGCGTCGGGCATGGTCAGCCTTTCAATAAACAACGAGTGACGAACAGCGGTTTGCTGGCAAGCGCTCGGTCGCAGCAAGACTGGATTCGACAATAAAGAAGCGGGTTCCTAGGCGCCCTTATAAAGGATGAGAAACCGCCATTTGAACCACCATATCTTGTATCTTGAGTGCGGTGAAGTACGAAATGTTCGATTTTTTCCCATTTTGCGCACCACTCCCTCAAATGCGAGCGATGACGTCGCGTTAGGGATCGAATCTTCAAAAAAAGGCGCGCCTGCCGCAAGGGGCAAGCGGCTCAACATTTTAGAAACATGTAAAATAAGGCCTGATGGTCAGACAGCCCATCTCAGCGAAAACACGACCAGTCCGATTGAACGCCGCAACTAGGCGTTGACGGCGACGGCGATAATCGGCGCGCGTGGCAGACCGGATTCGGCCTCAAATTGTTGGCGCGCGTATTAGAATGCACCGCTGAGGCGATACCGGAAAAGACAACGGCGATGCCCCACGAAAAAAGTGTGTAGGAAAGCGAAATGCCTGAAGCCAGGCCATGCTCATGAGCAAGCATGGCGATGAAATGGGTCGTCCATATCCCAGTGCCCACACTGAATCCGGCCAACGACGACCATATCATTCGTGTGCCTACGGACTTAGCCTAGCCTCGGCTCGAAATGCTGATAGCTGCGATGCTGGCAAACGCGCACATTATTGCTGCGACAATAACAAGCCGCCAGTCATGCTGCTGAGTAATGCAGGATAGAATTTTGATCACGTTCGACCCTCACCCTCGAAATTCCCAATTTATAATAAATAATAAGGTTCATATTTTTACGTCGAGGCGCTCATTGATCGCCAAACACTGATGTTTTTTAAATATCTGTTAAGGTAGAAGAAGATGAGTGGAGAAGAAAATCTGCATTCGACTTTAGGCTGGTGTAAGATTCCACGAAGCAATTTCTCCAAAAGCTGACGCCTGAAACAATTGCAATAACGCCTGCGAACATTCTCCGACTCAGAAAATTGACCGGCGCATTCCGACAGGTGGATCCGTGTTGACCAGTCAAATGGTGATCGGTGTTGCTTTCAACTTTGCGTGAAATTCAAACCTCTCCTTGATACGCGTCGAGCAAATCTGTCGTCCTGAAAACAACACCCACGCGTGTGGGTGTCTATTTTTACACGCACTGGTTGCATTGCGCTACGAACCACATTACGCATGGCCGATAGTCAAGAATCAGCGATGGAGCAGCGGGATGAAGACGAGAGAAATAGTCGTCGACGGGATCACCATTAACGATGAGAGCGATACTTATGTGATCGCAGAAATCGGTCAAAACCATGAAGGCGACCTTGAAAAATGCAAGGCGTTGTTTGATGCAGCGAAACAATGCGGCGCGTCCGCAGTCAAGCTTCAAAAGCGAGACAATCGCTCTCTCTACACCCGCGACATGTACGACGAACCTTACAATTCAGGAAATGCCTATGCGTCGAGCTATGGTCTGCACCGCGAATTCCTTGAGTTCGATCGCGACCAGTATGTGGAGTTACTGAATTACGCCAAGGACATCGGCATCACAATGTTTTCCACAGCCTGGGACATCCCCAGTGCGAATCTCCTGAACGAAATCGGCATGCCGGCATTCAAAATCGCATCGGGCGATTTACGGACAATTCCGCTCATTAAACACATCGCAAAGTTCGGCAAACCGCTCTTCATTTCGACAGGCGGCGGGACAATGGCCGACATAAAGCGGATGTATGAAGCCATATCGCCCCTCAACAACCAGATTTGTATTATGCAATGCACGTCCGGTTATCCGCCCTCCTTTGAAGAACTCAATATCAGTGTGATTGATACTTTTCGGCGCACATTTCCAGACGCCGTTATCGGATTTTCTTCCCATGACAACGGCATTGCGATGGCGCTTGTCGGCTACATGTTGGGAGCGCGCGTTGTGGAAAAACACTTCACCCTGAACCGAGCATGGAAGGGCACAGATCAAGCCTTTTCACTCGAAGCTTCAGGGATGCGTCGCCTCGTTCGCGATCTCGATCGCGCCCATATCGCACTCGGTGACGGCATAAAACGCACTTATCCTTCAGAACAGGCGCCCCTCAGAAAAATGGGCAAAATGTTAGTCGCCACTCGAGAACTCGATGTTGGTGATGTTCTATCACCGAAAGACGTCACATTTAAATCACCTGGTGAGGGGGTTGCGCCTTATCATCTCGACTTTTTTATCGGGAAGACTTTGAAGCATCCGATCGGGCTAGATGATCCGTTGACGTTTGAATTGATCGGAGCATCGGAAGCCGATACGCGAGAACGCATCGACACACATAAACAACCTGATGTCGCTGCTGCTTAAGGAGCGGCCAGATGGGCGCAAAGAAACATCCTGCGAGGCAATTCATGTCTCGACTGCGAAATTTCGTTCGCGGATCAACGGCCTATGCACCCATTCGGCGCGCGCGCCTTTCAGCATTAACCCGTCAGGCAGGTATCTATCCTGACTGGCGGGAACTGCTGGGTGGAGAAACCATGCAATGGCGGCGCGCGACATCAACGAACAAGGGTCCGCGCATTCTCATCGCCACGCATCTTGGATTGCATTTTTTCGTTAATACAGTCGATAGCCTTTTGGCCGTGGCTCTGACTTGGCGCGGGGCCCGGGTGGATGTGGCATTTTGCGGCGGCGCGCTCCCGGCTTGTCAAATGATTGATCACGGGCTGGCGCCAAGCGTTGAGCGATTTTCTAAACAGGGACCTCAACCGGATTTTTGTAACATCTGTCATACGGCAGGCAATCGTGTGTACGAACCGTTAGGATTGAAAACGCACATCTTATCAGACTTGTTGACCGATCTGGATCGTCACACCGCCAACCAGCAAGCGAGCCGTCGCGCACAAGGCGACCTTGAGCCAGCGATAAACAACCGCATTGAAGAACATGCTTTCGCTGGCGCTCTGCGGTTTTTTGGGCGCACGACTCTTCCCTCTACGGACATTGCGCGCAAGGTGTTGGCGCGTTATCTCGCCGCCGCAGAACTTTCGAGTCGCGCGTTTAAACGTCTCCTGGCGCGGGATCGTTACGACATTGTTGTCGTCCATCACGGCATTTATGTGCCGCAAGGGCCTGCCGCTGACGCCGTACGCGATGCTGGCGCTCGTCTTGTAACGTGGCACGCCTCATACAGGCGTAGCCGATTGATCTTCGAACATGACGATACTTATCACCGTTCTATGATTGCCGAACCGACCCTGCGTTGGGCGTCAAGGCCCCTGACGGCCGAACAAGACGCCGAGTTGGAGGCTTATCTTGAATCACGCGTTGATGGATCTCAGGATTGGATCACATTTCAACGCGCTGGTCCCCAACCTCTCGATCAACTTGAAACTACGCTTGGCGTAAATTTTAAAAAACCAACGGCTCTCCTTATTGGCAGCGTCGCGTGGGACGCTCGCCTTCATTATAAGAGCTCTGCTTACGGAGAAATGATGAATTGGGCCATCGATACAGCAAAATGGTTTGCGACACGCCCAGATCAACAATTGATCATCCGTTGTCATCCTGGCGAAGTCCTGAACAGCCCGCGCGCCCAAGACCGACTTGACGACATGGTCCGTAATGCATTTCATGAACTACCGCCAAACATCATTATTGTCCCCCCCGAAAGCGACCTTAACACCTATTCACTGGCCAAAGCCTGCGGTCATGCACTGATCTACAACACGAAGATGGGCGTTGAGCTGGCGGCACGCGGCATGCCTATCATCGTTGCCGGTGACGCCTGGATAAGGGGCAAGGGTTTCAGCCGTGACGCTTCCAGTCCTTCAGAATATTTCGCGCTGCTGGCGCAGATTTTTAACATGAAAAATCTTGATGCACGACAACACAGGCTGGCCAGACGTTACGCTTATCATTTTTTCTTCCGTCGCTGCATTCCCGTCAATTGCCTTGATACGAAGAATGGATGGCCATTATGCAGTTTGTCCGACCATGCGGCGACCCGTGCGCGCCCTGGTTTCGATGCCGGACTCGATGTCATCTGTAACAGCGTATTAGAGGGAACGCCGTTTGAGTATGACGACGAACCCCTTGACGACGTC
The DNA here is from genome assembly GCA_021776435.1 of Parvularculaceae bacterium. Taxonomy (GTDB): domain Bacteria; phylum Pseudomonadota; class Alphaproteobacteria; order Caulobacterales; family Parvularculaceae. Next base: position 11,961 of record JAJFFW010000034.1, read on the forward strand.
CTGAATCCAATCCCTGCAAAAGTTCGAAATGGTCATGAAGCTCAATTCGTGTAATCCCCAATTTACCGACAAAGCCCGGGGCATACGTCTGCTCGGAATCGATTTCGATGGTGTAATGACGGATAATACTGTTTTCGTATTCCAAGATGGACGCGAAGCGGTACGCTGTTCACGTCTAGAAGGGTACGGCCTGCGTCGACTTTGCAAGGCAGGTGTTAAACCCGTTATCATCTCAACGGAATCGAACAGAGTCGTCAGCGCGCGCGCCCAAAAGCTCAACATTGAATGCATCCAAAACGTTGAAGACAAAGTCGAGACCATGTCGCGTCTTTTAAACAAACAACACCTGAGTTGGGGTGCGGCGGCGTTTATCGGAAATGACATCAACGACCTTGAGGTTCTGCAACGAGTCTCCCTGCCCGTGATCGTAGACGATGCGCATGAATGTTTACATCATATCGGCGCCTTTCGAACCCAGCGCGCGGGCGGTGACGGGGCTGTCCGCGAAGTCTGCGACGCCATTGCCTTTGTTCTCGAAGACCTTGCCAACCAAAAGTCTGCCAGGAAATTAGCATGAGCAGCCTTCTCGATACTCTGTTTTCCGTACGAGACCGTACGATTGTGGTCACCGGTGGTTATGGCCAGATCGGAAGTGCTCTCGTTTGCGCATTCATCGAGGCGGGCGCCAATGTCGCTGTTCTTGAGCCGAAGGTCACACCGCTGAAAACAGACAATGCGTTTGGCGCATGCGCATCATCTCCACGCCTTGCTGTAATCAGCGCCGATGTAACCAAGCGCGCATCTCTGGTCGACGCCCAAATAGAACTCATCGAACGCTTTGGGGTCCCTCACGGTCTTATCAACAATGCAGCGTTAGACAGCCCCCCTGACAGCCCACCGGAGGAAACCGGGCCATTCGAATTGTATCCCGAAGACTCATGGGACCGTGTAATGGATGTCAACGTCAAAGGCGTGTTCCTCTGCTGTCAGGTTTTTGGCGCCGCCATGGCGAAGGCGGGACGCGGGTCAATCGTCAATGTCAGCTCGATCTATGGCGCGGTCTCTCCCGACCAAAGTCTTTATGAATATAGACGCGCACGCGGCGAGACGTTTTTTAAACCTGTGGCTTATGCGGCGTCGAAATCGGCCCTTTACAATTTAACCCGCTACCTTGCGGTTTATTGGGGCGCAAGAAATGTGCGCGCAAACACGGTCACATTTGCTGGCGTATTTAATCATCAAGATCCGGAATTTCTGGACCGTTACGAGCAGAAAATTCCTCTTCGCCGAAAATCAGAACGCTCTGACCTCAAAGGCATGGCCCTTCCGACCGATTATGTTGGTCCTGTTGCCTATCTGTTAGCGGATGCATCCGGGTACATGACGGGTGCTGATTTGTGCGTCGATGGAGGATTTCAAGCTCATTAACTCCTTTTACAAACTACATTTATCGAGAGATCGTCATGAAAGAGAATTTTTCATTATTATCGGCGCCTTCCTTGATCGCCGGAAACCCCTGTTACGGCATTTCCACGGCGCCCATATTAAACCCTCATAACGGCGAAAAAATAGGTGAGCTTCATCTCGCTGGAGAGGAAGAGGTCAATGCGGCGATATCCGTTGCGAAATCCGCACAAGGCGCCTGGGCTGATACGCCCGCAGTTGAACGCAGCGCCATCTTGCACCGCGCCGCAAATATTATAGAAGCGCGTACAATTGAATTATCCGAAATTGTCGCACGTGAGGCCGGAAAACCGATGCGTGACGCTTTGGGAGAAACCGATGCCGCGGTTAAGTGCGCTCGTTTCTTCGCGGGCGAAGGTCAACGTATGTTCGGGCGCACCATGCCGACAGGCGCCCGCAACAAATCGGCCTTGACGGTGCGCCAGCCCTGCGGCGTCGCGGCCCTGATCACGGCTGCGAATACGCCCGCTCCAAACTTTGCCTGGAAAGTGTTTCCTGCGTTGATCTGCGGCAACGCAGTCGTCTTAAAACCGTCAGAAGATACGCCCTTATCGGCCATCTGGATGGCGCAGGCTCTGATCGAAGCAGGCGTTCATCCGGGTGCTCTCAATGTTGTTCAAGGTTTCGGAGCAGATGTCGGACCGCTGATCACATCTCATTCATGGGTAGACGTAATTTCCTTTACCGGATCTACGCATGTTGGGCGCGCGATCGCTGAAGAGGCTGGGCGTAACCTGAAAAAACTGTCTCTCGAACTGGGTGGCAAAAATGCGTTTATCGTTTGCGATGACGCTGACCTCGATAAAGCATGTCAGTGGGCGGCGGCATCGGCGTTTTCAAATGCCGGCCAACGTTGTGCCGCCGCGAGCCGAATTATCATCATGGACAACGTTTACGACGCCTTCACGGAAAGACTGGTTGCTCGGGCTGGCGCGCTTCGCCTCGGAGTCAGTGACGATTGCGACCTGGGCCCGGTCATCAATGAACGTCAATTGACGACCATGCTGTCGGCTGTTGATCTGGCGGCGGAGGAAGGCGCGCGCATATTAACCGGCGGAGAACGCGCCGACGCAACACACCTGGCGAATGGATTTTACATGAGTCCGACAATCATCGACCATGCCGATGAATCCATGGAGTTGACTGAAACAGAATTGTTTGGACCCATCGCCAGCTTATATAGGGCGCACTCTTTTGAAGACGCGATCAAGCAGGCGAATGCTTCTCCTTACGGGCTGACAGCGTGCATTCATACGTCCAACTGGAATCGCGCCTGGACATTCACCCAGCAGGCAAGCGTTGGCGTCGCCGTCGTCAATGGGGGCACATTTGGTTCTGAACCGCATATGCCGTTTGGCGGTTTGCGCGCCTCAGGAAATGGTTCCCGAGAGCCAGGCGTCGAAGCACTTGATGTCTATACAGAGCTTAAAGATATTTACTTGCTCACAGATCCGGAACAGTTATGACCTCGATCCGCACCACGCCCCCCCGCCTCGCTGCGCTTATTCCCGCACGGTCCGGTTCCAAGCGCGTTAGGGATAAAAATATAAAGACGCTCGCAGGGCATCCACTCATTGCTTACGCGATATGCGCAGCCAGAGCGTCCGGCGTGTGCGACTCGGTGATCGTTTCAACGGACTGCCAATACTACGCAGAAATCGCCCGCTATTACGGCGCCGAGACGCCCTTCCTTCGCCCGGCTGCTTTATCTGGTGACAAATCGCCCGATATCGACTGGATCCGCCACGTATTGCAATGGCTTGACCAGCAGGGGCGCCCCCATGAGTGCTTCTCCATTTTACGCCCGACCAGTCCGTGCCGAAAACCGGAAACAATAGGGCGCGCATGGAAGCAATTCCTTGCTCAAGAGGGTGTGGATTCTTTAAGGGCTGTCGAACCCTGCGCCCAACACCCCGGAAAGATGTGGGTCGTGAACGGAGCACGCATGCATCCGCTCATGCCGATGTGCGGAGAGAATGTTGCGCCCTATCACTCGACCCAGTACGCCGCTCTGCCTCGCATTTATGTACAAAACGCCAGCCTGGAGATCGCCTGGTCGCGTATTGCTTTGGAAAACGGCGTCATTGCCGGCGAGGTGATCACGCCGTTCCTCACTCAAGACGATGAAGGTTTGGACATCAACAGCCCTGATGATTGGCAGTTGCTTGAAGTGATGCTGGCGGAGGGATCCGCGAGCCTACCGAAAATCGATCGAGAACCATTCACGGCGGAAGCCGATATTTATGCGACGGAGAAACAGTCATGGGCGATCTAATTACCGAAGCCATTAGCGGGACGCTTTATTTTGCAGATAAGAGCGCATTCAATGGCGTACTGAACGCCAAAGCAGCGCATTCGGCGAAGGCCGCCTTATTCGCCGATCTCGCGCGTTTGAATACGCTTTATATGATTGCGAATGCCGGGTCCGGTCATATCGGTTCAAGTTTTTCAAGCATGGATATCGTCGTCTGGCTTTATCTCGAACATATGCGCGAAGGCGATATTTACTTTTCATCCAAAGGCCATGACGCACCGGGACTTTATGCCGTGCTCACCGGCCTACAGAAGTTACCCTTCAACGCCATTCACAAACTACGGCGTATCGATGGCCTGCCGGGTCATCCTGATATCCATGTGCCCGGTATGGAGGCGAATACCGGTTCTCTGGGAATGGGAGTGTCGAAAGCCAAAGGCATGGCGTTCGCTCATAGGCTGCGCGGTGAGGATCACAGAATCTACGTCATGACCGGCGACGGCGAATTGCAGGAAGGTCAGATTTGGGAATCTCTGGTGTCAGCCTCTAACCAAAACCTTAGCGAGATAACAGTCATCGTTGATCATAACAAAATTCAATCCGATTATTCGGTTGATCGCACGTCTAGCCTTGGCGACTTGAGCGCGAAGTTCACCGCCTTCGGCTGGCATACTCAGGAAATTGATGGTCACGATTTTGTCGATCTGGAAACGGCTTTAGCGCGCGCAGGGAAAACGAATGATAAACCCAGCGTGATCATTGCCCATACCATAAAAGGGAAGGGGGTTTCCTTCATGGAAGGTGTCAGCGTCGATTCCGACGTTGAGCGTTTTCAGTACCATTCCGGGGCGCCAAAAGCAGACGAATACAGACAGGCCGCCCAACAGCTCATTGAACGCATCAACTTACAGGTCGAAACCCTGAACCTCACGCCCATTGAATATGAGGTCATTGAACGCCCCCCGGCGCAACCCGGCCCCGAGACCATCAAACTCATACCGGCTTATACTGACGCCCTGCTCGATCAGGCCAAAAAGAATGAGAATCTTATCGCCCTCGATGCGGATCTGGTCCTCGACATGGGACTCGAACCATTTCGTGATGCTTTTCCCGAACGCTTCGTTGAATGCGGAATTGCTGAAATGGACATGGTCAGTCAGGCTGGCGGCATGGCTCTCAAGGGTTTGTTGCCTGTCGTTCATTCCTTCTCATGCTTTCTATCGACCCGTCCGAATGAGCAAATTTATAACAACGCTACGGAAGATACGAAGATCATCTATGTCGGCGGCCTCGCCGGTGTCTTGCCGGCTGGCCCCGGTCACTCTCATCAATCCGTCCGCGATGTTTCTGCTTTGGGGTCGATCCCCGGCATGGCGATTGTTGAACCGGCGCATCCTGACGAAGTGGCGCCGCTCCTGGATTGGTGCATACGCACCCATGACGGCCCCAGCTATCTCCGATTGGTGTCGATCCCCTACCCAACACCGGTTGATGTAAAGCCCCCGAGTACTCTTGAGGCGGGGCGCGGTTGGCGAGTGCGCGACGGTGACGATGCAATCATAATCGCGTCAGGGCTTGTTTGCATCAGCGAGGCTTGCGCAGCGGCTGATCGCCTGAAGCTCAACGGCGTTTCTGCAGGCGTCATCAATATGCCGTGGCTTAATCTGGTCGATGAGACGTGGTTGCGAGACAGTTTCTCTGGCGCCGATGTCGTTCTTGTGGTCGAGAATCACTATGAGAAACTGGGTCTTGGCGATGGCGTTTTAAGCGCCTGGGCGCGGATCGGCGGCAGGGGCCGCGTTGATCGTTTAGGCCTGAAAGAGACCCCCCCATCGGGCGCCAATGAAGAAGTATTAATGGCGGTCGGCCTTCACTCCAAACAGATCGCCGAACATGTCATGCGATTATACGACGAAGTACATCCACCTCAATTCAGGGAACCGACTCGAACGGCGGTAGCTTGATCGTTTTGATCGTGAATGAACGGCGCCCCTTCTAATATTCCATCGCACACACAATCAAGGCCGGAATACTTACCCGGTCCCAAATCATCCAGCGTGTCGATCTGGATTTCAAACTTGGCTTTATCGGGTGAGATGATGAAGGGTAAGTCGATCATACGCCTGAAGAAAAAGTGATACGCATATCGCAAAGCTCTATCCTGAAGGTCTGGCGCCAAGCCTGACGGGAAAGGCAGTAAGTCGAGAAACTTGCGGAACGTCTCCGGAGATGTTGCGTCGAGCGTAAATCCTTTATTACGAATCCACGCCTCGCCCGCGACGATAACGCGAGCCCCCACGGCCGATGCCTCAATGCCCGTTTTCGTACTATAAACAAGAACTGCATTCGCAATATCGATGAGCGAGTATGTGCTGAGTTCGCTCTCGGGCAAGACCACCCTGACATTTTCCGGCAATTCTGGAAAATGGGCGTTGATGGCGTCGGCCATTTTGTCGCGAGATTTTACAAACCCGCTTACCTCGGCCGGATGCACGCGAATAACCAATTGCAATTCCGGTCTGTCTGCAAAGTAAGTGATTGTCTGAAGCATCCAGTCTTTGAGTGACTTGAACGCATTCGACTCATAATGCAGGCACGCGTCCCAAACGACGCTGGTCAAAGCCGCAATGACGGGTCGGTCATCGAGATTCAATTGTTCTGATATCTCTCTATAAGTCATATCCGGTGCATTATTGAACCAGATCCAATCGTCTTTCGCCTGTCGGCGGTCACGCAGGTAATCGAGAATCTGATTGCGTTGAAAAGGCGAAAGCCGAAGAGATTCCCAGACTGCCGCATCCTCCGTGATCATTGTGTGATGATAGGAATCCCCATGACTAAAGACAAAGCAATGCCTGCGATAGGCTGGGTTCCAGTTGACCACACGAATATTTCGCGAGCGCGCCACTTCACCAACAACACCTTGAGGCGTATAAATTCCATGATTGAATACAACGACATCGTACTCTCGCGCGGATAAAACCCTGTCTATCGCCCGTGCGGTCAGCACTGCTGCTTTGATAAATTTTTTGGTCACAGGATCGGCCAAAGGCTCAACCGAAAGATCCCCGCGCGCAAAGTAACGTAACGCGCCCGCTAACGCATGTTCCCCAATCTTCCATCTGCCAAGAGTCAGGTGTTTAAGGTTTTCAAGATCGCATTCGTCAGCAATCCAGCTGGCTTCATGAAAATCATCTTGAGTGAGATTTTGGTTTAACGTCAAAATATCCACGCCAAGCGGTTCAAATGTCGCGCACCCCTGCTTGAAACATTTCGGACAACGCAGTCGCGCATCTGTTTCGACTATACGCTCCGGCGGTTCACTTCCGATTTTCGTCAGCTGACATCCAGGGGCGCCATCGCACAGAAAGATATCAATTTCGGCGCCTCGCAACGTCAACGCAATTGCCAGCGCCTTTTCAGTCGTGGCGCCTTGATTGAATCCGCCCATGCTCGTCGCGATCAGAACACGTTTTGGTTTATCAATGCCGGACCCGTGACTCATCACACAAAACCCGTCCTCTTCGAGGAGATCGTCAATTTGGCGCATATCAACTCTGCTCTTTTTTGCTGGTTCAGAAAATCGTTAAGCCGCTTTTGAAGGTTGATGTGGCGCGCGGATGACCTTCCCGAGAGAGCGTTGCAAAGCTTCCGCATCATAGGTTTCATCAGCATAGACATTTGTAAGAAATTGCCTGACCTCTTCAGAGGGCGCGCATGGGGATGCTCCATTAACGAGCTTGCTATCGTTGAAATCCTTAGACGAATAATCGAAATGTTCTGCGCCAATGAATTTCTGTATCCTATCCAGCACTTCAAACGGATCGGTATTGATATGTTCCATCGAAACGACAAGGAATTGCTCCGGTGAAAACCACTGCGCCCAACGCTTCAAATGATCGCCATAGCGTCCTTTTTCCAAAATATCGGATAACCATTGCTGAATATTTCCATCAGAATCTATATAACACCGCGTCGTGCGAGCAGCGAGATCTTCATGCGTTAGATGGGACCACGCTCGTTCGACTGGTTCGCGCACCGTACATATTATTTTCAAATTTGGATAAAGCGCCGCGCAGAGTTCGATGGCTTCATTCGAAATCGTGAGGTAATCCGTCGATGCATCGCCAAAAACCGGAGCGCCATTTTCACCCGTGTTTTCACGACCAGTCTCATCAACGCTATCTTTCGTGACTCGACCCTGAAAACACTCCATAAACCGTTCAACGTAAGAATGCGGACTGTAATGTGTCTGTCGAGAAAAATACGCCTGTTCCCCACGAGGAAAATATATTTGTGGGTTATTACTGAGGTTATTCTTTATCCATGTAGCGCCACAGCACGGAGCACCGATGACTATAAAATTCGGGCCCGCAATATTGACGTCCTCTATAGGCGACCCAGAAATTATAGCGTGAAGGTCCACCCCAATTTTACGATATATCCGCGATGCACCGACCAAATCATCGCGCGCTTGAAGTCTTTCGGCTTTTAAAAAGAGATCATGGCTTGGAGAGTATTCTCCGCCATTCGCGCACTCATCACCGAATAAGGTCGGCGCCCGATTGGTGATATATCTGAGCAACGCTTCGCGCTCTAAAGCATCGGGTTGAAAATAAAATTCTGATACAAGCCTATGCGCATCTTTAAAACGCTTTTGCCCTAACAATGCGCCAGAAAGGTGGGAAAGCAATCCGGGGTCATCTCCATACTCTTCGAGCAAAGCGCGGCAATTGTCCTCAACCGCTTCATAGGCGCCGCTCTTGAGCAAACTATGCATCCACCGTTTTTGATATATTTTTTCGCCGGTGAGATCATAAGCCCTGCCTAGATACGTTGCAGCGAGGCGATGTTGATTGGTTCGCTCCATGAATGAACCAGCGCCGAACCACCCCTCCGCTGCATTCGGCGCATCCTCCATTAACTTATTATATTCCGCCAGAGCGTCATCGGTTTGATGATGATCTTCAAGTTTTTTACACAATTTTGCATATCTGCTGATGTTCTGGTCGACCGTCCACGCCTTATGCATGACATCAGCGAAATTTGTGTGATTGGATTCAATGAGGTGCTCCGCCAGAGTATAATAGAGCTCACCATTTGGTTCAGTATTCTCAATGGCGGCGCGCAGAATATCTATTGCCGCCTCTGAACCCCGTGACGCTCCTGCGGCTTGCGCATAATTTAACCAAAGCGCAGTTTCTGCTGGACAGTCAACGATTAAGGCCTCGTAGAAAGTTTCTGCTTCTTCATTTCTATGCGCCTTCAATGCCGCCTCAGCCAGATTGCGGCGCGCCTCTTGGTCTTTGGGAGACAAAGCAAACAACCGCTTCCAGGCGTTTACAGCTTCATCATATGACGGCAACATCGCAAACGCATGCGCTAGCGATCGCTGATCATCCACATTATCCGGAGCCATCTCGACGCAGATTTGAAGATGGGAAAGCGCTTCTTTGGCTTCTCGCTTCGCCAACAAAATGGCTGCGATTCGTTGGTGGGCGGCGTAATCTAGTTCATCCAATGCCACGATCTCATGCATTACAGAGAGTTCTTCTTCCACCTCCCCTACGACACGTAAACATCGGGCAAGGCGGTGACGTAACTTCTTATCCGTCCGCAAGGCTTTCGAGACAAATTGAATGTGACGGGTCGCCTCACGATAATTTTGACGGTTGAATAATAACTCTCCACACCGCCTATGGGATTCTGTATTTTCAGGATCGATCTCAAGCACTTTTTTTAAAGCGTCAATTTCACCCTCTTGATTGTCTTGTGTCGCATAGAGTTTCGCGAGGGCGCGCCATAATTTGACACTCGTTGGTTCAATTTTAATAGCTGCCGTTAGGTGCGTTATGGCTCCGTCACAATCTCCTCGGTTTCGCAAGAGTAAACTCAGCCGTTTATGCACCGCGAGATCACCGGGTTGCCGTTCGACGAAACGAATCCACGTATGTAATTCCTTCTTAACGTCACCGGCGCCGCGATAGGCTTTCGCCAGTCGCCGTAACAAGCGCATATTTTCAACGTCGATACTTACAGCAATTTTCAGATGCGCCGCCGCCGCCGCAAATTGCTTGACGCCGTATAATAAATCGCCCAGCCGACGGTGGGCTTCTGTATTTTCTGGCTCTTGTTCTATGACAAGCCGCCACGCCATAATCTCATTCTTGCCGTCGCCAGACGCACGACACGCTTTCGCGAAACGGTCGAGCAATCGCATATTGGCCAACCGTTCCTTCGCTGCTCTTTTTAGATGCGGGATGGCTTTTTCAAAATGCTGACAATCATAATAAAGGTCGCCTAATCGGAAATGCGCCCGAGAATCGTCTGGCAGAAACTTCAACAACCGCTTCCACACGCTGATTTCATCTTCACGTCTGTTCGATGCCTGATAGGATCTGGCGAGGCGGCGCAAGATGGGTTCATCATCAGGATGCTCTGCCAATATCGAGCTGAAATTATCAGCAGCCTCATCATACAACTCTACAGAATGACAAAGATCCGCCACATGCTTACGCTTCGACATATCCAGATCGCCTAAAGCCGCCGCGCGTCGCCACGCCTCTAGCGCTCCAAGCTTATCGGAGAGCTTCTCTCTAACCTTTGCCAGCCTTTCCCAAGAGGGCATGTCTAAGTTATTATAGCTCAGCCAAAGGTTGAGATGCGTTTCTGTTTCTTGATAATCGCCTAACTCATCATAAACTTCGGAAAGTCGCTTGTGAACATGGTGGTGCTCTGTCTGATGCTCAATTAGGAGAAGCCATATTTCCTTTTCCGCTTTTAGATCCCCAACGGACTGATAGACCTGCACCAAACGGCTCAATATTCCACTATCGCCGGGACGCGCGTCTAAGACGGTTTGAAGATTTTCTATGGCTTCTTCATGGCGCCCCGTGGAAATGCATAAATCGGCAACCCGAATTGTTTCTGTACTGTCCAATTTCCGGAGTGCAGTGACATTTACCCAGGCCTCAAGGGCGCCCGCCTTATCTCCCCGCTGCTCTTTTGCAATCGCGACTTTTAACCAAGCATTTTTGTCCGAATGGTGTTGTTCCAACCACTTCTCGAGATGCAATACAGCCTGCCCGGCATCATCGACACGAATGAAAATTTCCGAAAGCTGTTTATGGGCTTCCATGTTTTCAGCATCGAGTTCGAGAATTTTCAACCAAGCATCTGTTTCACATTCTATATCTCCGAGCGAATGACACGCCCATGCAAGGCGTTGCCAGATTAGAAGGTTTTGAGGTTGAACCAATAAGGCAGAGCGCAGAGTGTCGATTGCTTCATCAATTTGCCCGGCTTCGCAGCAAAGATCGGCAAGCCGGACGCTCGAAAATGCGTCTAGCTCTCCAAGAGTGGCCGCATAACGCCAGGCTTCAAGAGCCCCCTTTCGGTCATCCACTTGTTCACGCACATCCGCCAGAGCCTCCCAAACAGATCTATCCGTTGGGTTTTCCTCGATGCAGATTTCAAGATGTGATGACGCTTTGTCATAGACGCCAACCGTATGAAAATTTTTAGCAAGTCTATAATGCGCTTCGTAATTATCCGGCTTCAAGTCTACAATACGCAACCAGGCTGTCGTTTCGCCGACTAAATCGGATACCGATCGACAGATGTACGCCAGTCTGCGCCACGCCTTGATACTGCCCGGTGCATTCTCTGTCAGAAATTCGATATGAACGCGCGCCGCTATGGCGTCCGTCACTTCCAAAAGATCCGCAAGGTGTTTGTGACTTTCCAGATGACGGTCATCAAGGCGAAGAACGTCCCGCCATGCTGTCACCTTTTCTTGCTCGGTACCCGCCATATCTAATGCGAGAGCCAAACGGCGACGGCTCTCCAGGTCTTTGTGTTTTGCTTTGACGATAAATCGCAAATGTGGAATGGCGTTTGACCATTGCTGAGCACGCGAGAAACAGTGTGCTAGATGTTCATGGGCCGTTAAATCGCGCTGATCGAATTCCAGAACCGCGCGCCATGCCTTGATGATTTGGTCTCCTGCACAATTGGCGCTCATCAACGCCGTCGCAAACTCTCGACGAAACGCCAGATCACTTGCACCATTCACACCCGCTTGGCGCAACGCTGCGACCGCTTCTTCATGGCGTCCCTTTTGGCTGAACAACCACGCTAGCCGGCGAGGGATTTCCTTACTGCCAGGAACCGTCTCAAATAATTTTACTAACGCTTCAATCTCCCCGTCTAAGTCCCCCACAGATCGACAGGCGCTGGCCATGCCTTGCAATAGTTTCCCATCTTTCGACTCGAATATCGCACCTGAACGCAAGTGAAGGATTGCCTTATGCGGTGTGTCTCTTTCCAAAAAGATCTCACCCAGACGGCGATGCGCCAATCCCGCATCAGGGTTACGCTTAAGGAACTCCCTCCAGGCCTTAACTTCTCCGTCGCTATTCCCTGCCGCGCCGCGCGCATGCGCGAGGCGGCGCCAGAATTCGCTTTCATCAGGTGACGTCTCCGCCAACACCTCCAGGTGGGGTAAAGCTTTTATGGAATCGTCCGCATTCCAGAGCAGTTCCACCAACCGGCGATGAGGCTCCAAATCTTCCGGTGCAAGATCCGCCACACGACGCCACGCTTTCGCTTCCGCCGCGACATTTCCGTTTTGCGCCCACACGACGGCAAGACGTCGCCAATTATCAATGAACTCGGGAGACAGCCCCGCAACGACCTTCAGGTGCGGGTACGCAGCCCACGGGTCGGCCATAAAAAGGAGCTTAGCCAAACGATGATGCGCCTTGGCGTCATGGGGATCTGTCTTGAGCACCAATCGCCAAGCCTTGATTTCTCCATCCCTGTCTCCAAGCTCATAATTAACGCTAGCCAGCCGGCGAAGATTCTGTACCTGATGCGGCAACGCCTCTGCGACACCAAGAAAATGCCTCGCAGCGCCCCGTATAGCGCCGACTTCACGCAACCGTTGTCCTGCCGTTGCGTGAATTTTGGTTAAAAGTGTTGGATACTCAGATGCACGTGCGGCTGCTTCATCGAATTGCGCAGCCGCAAGAGCCGTATCACCCGCCGCGATGGATTTTTTCGCCGCACGGAACGTCCAACGTGCATGTTGCTTTTTATACCAATCACGCGCCGTTCTGAACATTTTCACCGACTCCTGTCCGATGTACACGGGCGGCACGGGTCACGCCGCCGCACTGGCTTTTTCGTTCTCCAACGGTAACGGTTCAGGCAGAACTGGCAGTCCATTTTTCTGCATGATGACGTCAAGACCAAGCCGGACTGGCCGAAGATCAAGGCTGAGAGATTTTCCACGTTGCAGCTCACCGCGAACGTGAAAGGCAAACGGTTTCTCATCGAGGAGAAATTCCTCCCAGCTCAGCGACCTGAAATTCGGATACCCATGTTCAAGAAACCCACTTTTGGAATATGTCCCCTTGGGAGGCGCGTAGCGCCGTTCAGGCGGGTAAAAATATTCCACCAATGGTGAGCGCTGCACCGGGAACACGACCTTCGGGTGAAACCCTTCAATTTCGGGGTCAAACACCGGCGTCGCCAAACCGAATTTAAAATCTTCTCCGTTGTGCGATCGTTCAAACAGCTTGTAGCCAGTGTCGCGCGACGCGCCGATGGTCACTCGCTGGCGCCAGTCCTCTACTGGAAGCCGCCAAGATTGCACTATCCCCCTCTTCAGGGCATTGAATTTTACTTGTTTTGACGTTTTCGGACTTAGTGCGTTGGAAAGTTCCTTAATCAGTGACGATACGTATTTTGGACCGTAGCGCACCAATTCCGGAGACAAAAGATTCTCCGTAAATGGAATTTTTTCATGATCAATGACCATAAGATGCGAACAAGGGAACGCTCTGTATTTTTGATACCAGCGTGGATTCCACGGTGCGCCAAAAACGGACAGGTTTGATTCCTCCATTCTGCGCAAAATGTTTTCAATCCAGTTTTTTTCAACAACATAAAAATCCGGGTCAATAACAATTGAATAGCGCGTTTTCGATTTACGTAAGGCGATGTTCAGTCCTGCCGCATGGAGATAACTGGCGAGATATTTTACGACCCTCGTTTTCAATCCAGCGGCGGATTCGGAAAACACCGACTCGAATTGCTGTTCCAATTGCTTGGGTTTGTATCCTTTTATAACCAACGCATCGGGAATATAATCAATCACTTCGCCAGGATCTCGTGCATCGTCGATTTCCGCCTGCACAAGCCGATCCGCCTCGGCAATCTCTTCCTTGGTTTTCGGCCAATTTTTTGTTTGCCCAAGGCGTTCCCTAATATTTTGAAGCAGCATCTTTCGCTTTCGCGTAGGCATATACAGTGTTTTGTTATTTACGACGTTCCAGGACAATAACACATCAGGATTCAATGTCTTGATCAGGTGATAGTTCAATCCAATCAAGCGCGTATGCATGGGCGTGACGACAGTGCATATGGTTGCTTTCACGGTGATCTCCTTGTTCTTAATTTACACGTTATGCATGCGTTGTGCGGCCAAGTTTTTTCGCCGCTTCGCCAAATATTGCAGCGTCGAGCGCCCGATAGGATTCTTCACGCAAGACCGCATTAGGATCCCCTGTCGGCCATTCTCGTGCGAAAAGATCGTCAATTATGCGGGTAAGGCTGTCGCCGGGGTTTTCCATATCAAGCACAGCACAATAGGGTTTGAGAACATCCGGCATACGTTTCATCAGGCCCGGCGTAACAATGACCCAAGCGCCGCATACGATGGCTTCCAGTATTTTTGTCTTAAAACCACGGCCGAGATCCGAGGTCACAGCAACAGCAAAGGTCTGATTCAAAAGGGCTAACACATCGTCGACCACCCCAAGGTGACGCACGCGTGAGGATATATCCCGTTGTCTTATCCTTTTTGGTAAGTCACCGGTCGCGTAAAATGAAAATTCCGGGAGCCTTCCGTCCATCGCCTCCACAATGCAATGGAAATTTGCCACCATCTCAGCAATCAAAGGTCCTGGGTGAGAGGAAGCCAGACAGACGATTTGTTTATTGCGTTGACTGCATTCATGGGTCGCATCGAGATAGCGGTTCGTGGTATAATATGGAGTCGTAAACACTTCCCCTCTAAAACCGAGCGTACGCCAGTAACCAACCGTATTTTGCGTTTCTATATGCAAAATCGTATCGGCGTATTTTACTACGCCGCGTTCACGTTTGTAAAAAAGGCTTACATTAGACAGAGCCGCCCATCGACTGCCTTTAACGGATTCTAGTCTTTGCTCCGCACGAAAATAGTCTAACCGGTGAGACACTTCAGGGTTATGGGAACGGATGATTAGCTTCGCATTGGGCCATTTTTTCCTGATAGAAGAGAGCTCCTCAGCGCTTTTTGAGAGATCGACAATCACATGCGTGTAGTCCGGCAAATCGAAAAATGAAAACTCATCTATCAGTTTGTATCGATCCTTAAGATGAGAAAACGTATCAAATGGCGCGCCGCATTGTTTGAGATATTGTTGCCTACCATCGATGTCCTTGCAGCTACCGAGAAATTCATACTCTTTTTCAAAATACGTAAATGGAACGATATGCAATACTCTCACTGTATCGCAGGTGGCTGACCCGCTATACGGAATAAAGCTGTCTCGACTCGGGGCAAAACTGCGTTGTGCAGTAATTTTTGTCCGTACGGGACCTTCTTTCTTATCACGCAATTCCGGTCCGTCCTGCGTACGGGTGATGGCGCCGGTTGCGTCTGCCATGCGGGTCATGCTCGATCAATCCATGCCGACTCCGTCGTAAAAAAATAAATCATTCCAGAAAACACCAGCACGGTCACAAAACATGTTGAATAAGCGAGCGCCCCGAATGGCAAATTCGCCAAATCCCCTAACATTGCATAGCGAAAGCTCTCGATAATTCCCGCCAATGGATTCGCAAAATAATAAATGTGGAATTTTTCCGGAATATTTGCTGCGGGATAAATCACCGGGCATAGATAAAGAAGGAATCGAAGAATAATCTGGATCGTATACCGCGTATCGCGCGCGCTATAGTCCCAGAGAGATGTGAACAAGCAGGCCCCGATAGACATCAAGAATGAGAGCGCCAGCGCAGCGATCGCGATGAGAAGCCCCCACCCCCAGGCGACATATGCCTCATGCTTAAAAATGAAAAAATACGCGAGAACCAACGCGAGAAACCCCAGATGCACGAAAAGTTCCATGATTCCGGGGAATGTTCCGGCGAGCGGCGCGAGCATTCTTGGAAAATAGATTTTTGTCAGTAATGACCTGTTGGCGTAAAGGCTTCTCGTTCCCCAGATAAGGCAACCATCAAACGCGCTCCACGCTGTCATTCCGTAAAGGAAAAAGATTACATAAGGAACGTCTACAGCATCGCGTAAATTTGCCAGGAACCCAAAGACGATTGTCATAACGGCGATCGGTACGGCGGGACGCAGGATTAACCAGAAGAACCCAAGTATTGTTCGCGAGATGATCATTTCTGCGGCGCGTTGAGCGAAAAATGGCAAAAGCGACCGCGCCCGCCAGACTTCAAGAACACGCCCACTCAAACCCGCACCGCGTGGTTCGATGACCCATTGTTCATTTGCCGTTAATTGCATCACAGCCCTACCGCATGCTTTTGAGTAACTGATGGGGAGGACTCTGTACGCATGCGCCAATCAAGTTGCGGAGCGATATAACCAGCCCGAGCGCGTTTTTGTTGTTTCCCGTCCGGGTCGGGCCGGTCAATCCCGTGAACTCGAAACCGTAATTTCGTATCCAGCTCATCGACATAAGGATCGCCTTCAGACGGAGCGGCGCGCAGGGAGACGCGGTAGTCGAATTTACGCGCCGTAAACATCCATGGCGGGACTTTTATCATTGCTGAATACACGCCAGGCGCTGTAAGCCTCACTGGCTTTTCAGCCCACATGCTCATTAACTGTGTCTTGCTGGTAAAGACATCAACTCCAGGCGTGACAACCGCACCAGGGCAATGCATTGCGAAAATCAATTCGATATGAATTTCGTTTTCCTGCGTGATCGAAGATACTTCTCGACCAGCCTTTCCCAAAGTACGTGCTGCGATCACGTTCACTGGACGCGATGTACGCGCAGGATCACCCACCTGCCCGGACTTTCCTTGCCACAAATCATGCTCATAAGACGCAATCACTTCGTCTGGGGGACCAACTTTACGGATGATGCCATTATCGATCCACACGACCCGGTCACAGATCGACGCGACCGCCGCCATATCATGAGAGACAAACAGAACACTCATGCCGCGTTCTTTTTCCTGACGAATGCGTTGAAGACACGCTTCCTGAAATTCGGCGTCCCCTACGGCTAAAACCTCATCGGCTAACAAAAGGTCGGGGCGCATGTTGACAGCTAATGAAAAGGCAAGGCGGATATAAGTTCCCGTCGACATGTCGCGCACTTTGTCATCGATCCTGTCGCCAATACCGGAAAACTCAATAATCTGATCGAATTTACGACGCACTTCTTCTCGCGGCACGCCAAACATTGCAGCATTGAAAAATACATTTTCACGCGCCGTGAATTCCGGATGAAAGGAGGCGCCAACTTCGAGCATTGGGAAAATTCGACCCCATCCCTCAATACGCCCTTCTGTCGGGGAGGTGATGCGTCCAAGAATGCGC